>NZ_JBEXUG010000010.1:0-171016 GCF_040614315.1 Streptosporangium sp. NPDC006007
GTGAACCCCGCCCACACCTCCCGCACCTGCCCGCGCTGCGGGCATGTGGCGAAGGAGAACCGCCTCACCCAGGCCTCGTTCGTCTGTACGGCGTGTGGACACACCGCGCACGCCGACGCCAACGCGGCGATCAACATTCTCAGGGCAGGGCTTGCCCTTCGCCGGGCTACGCAAGCGGCTTAGCGAGAAGCCGCTCCTTTCAGGGAGCGGAGGAGTCACCTGTTCAACCCCCGTCTTGGGCCGACGCCGGGCCCTGATATCTGCCATATTTTGGCCTATCGAGGGGTCTATCGCTGTATGGTCGCCAGACGTAACATGCCGGAGAGGAGATACCGGCGGTATCTTCTCCCGGCCCGACGGTGTAACCGATGTAACGGCAGACGGACGCCTGTCGATTGGTAACTGTATTGTCTCGGGGGTTTTGCTGTGCCCCGGCATGAATAGGGGGCGCAGGCGCATGGACTTCTGGAAGACCATTTTCGGCCTCGTCAGGCGGAGAGCGATAGGGCCCCCTCTGGGCGCTCTCGGGCTCGTCGCCGCGGCCCTGGTCTTCTTCCTCGTGCCGACCTACTACGTGTCGACCGCGTCCATGGTGCTGACCACCCCGGCGACGGGGGGGACGCTCTCGACCGACCCCACCAGGCCGATCGGGCTTACCAACCCGCTGCTGCAGTTCAGCGACGGGCTCCGCGTCACGGCGGGCATCCTCATCCTCTCCATGAACACCCCCGAGGTGCTGGCCGAGCTGGGGGTGGCGGAGAACGGCACCACCAAGGTCACCGTCAACGACGGACGTACCAACCCGGATCTGCTGGGCATCAGCACCAACGGCCCGTTCGTCTACGTGGAGGTGGAGGGCCGGGACGCCGCCGAGGCCCAGAGCGTCGTGCTGCGGGCCAAGGAGCGCATCCGCAAGGAACTGGCCGACCGCCAGCAGGCGCTCAGGGCGCCCCGCTCCACCTTCATCTCGATCGTCGACGTCGTGCCCTCCTCCGTCCCCACCGCCAAGATGTCCGGCAAGCTGATGGCCGCCGGCGGGGCGCTCTTCCTCGTGCTCCTCGTCGGCCTGGGCATCGCCTACGGCCTGGCCTACCGGCGGGCGGACGGCCACCCCGGCGACCATCCCGGCGACCACGCCGGCACTCCGGAGGCCGAGGGGAGGCGCGGCGACCCGGACGACGGCGACGTGGTGGCCGGGCCCGAGGGCGACGCCCCTCCGGCTCCACCCGAAAAAGGACCGTTCCAAGATGACTCGGCGGAGCTCATCGTGGTGGTGGAGGAGGACGACGAGGGGTCGTTCGCGCACGGCGGCGACCACGGGGCCGACACCATCGTGTTCACGCGCGCCGGTGGGCGGGACGAGCCCGAGAAATGACCGGCGGGCGGGACGGGCGCCGGAGAGCGAAGGCGGCGGCCCACGGACCACGGGTCCCGGCCGGCCGCCGGATGTCGGAGTAACACCCCGCCCGGGTGCGGGCGATGACCATTGGCGGGTTCGGGCCCGGCTGCCCGCCGTACGGCTGGGGGGAGGAAACACATGGACTTCTGGGGGACGGTCGTCGTCCTGTTCCGGCGTTGGTACGTCGTCGTGCCGGCGTTCGCGCTCTCCCTCGCCGCCGCGGCGGGCGTCTACTCGACGGTGCCCACGACCTACACCTCGGGCGCGGTCCTCGTCCTGACCACGCCGACCACCGGCGGCAGCCTGCCGACCAACCCGCGCATCCCCAACGGCCTGACCAATCCGCTGCTCAACTTCGACCGAGGGCTGAACGTCTCGGCCTCGATCCTCATCGCGGTGATGGGGACGCCGGACATGGCGGCCGAGCTCGGCGCGGTGGAGGGCGGTGACACCTCCTACGCGGTCACCAACGGCGGCAGCAACCTGGAGTCGCTGGCCACGGGGCCGTACCTCTTCATCGAGGGCGAGAGCTCGTCGCCGCAGGCCGCGCGGGACATCGTGACGCGGATCATCGTCCGGGCCAAGCTTGAGCTGGTCACCCGTCAGAAGGCGGTGAAGGCGCCTCCGGCGACCTACATCACCACCTACGAGGCGGTGCCGCCGACCGTCGCGCTGCCGCAGCGCGGCAAGAAGCTGCGCGCCGTCGCCACGGCGGTGGGCATCGGTGTCGCGGCGGGTATCTGCGCGGCCTTCGCCGCCGAGAGCCTCCTCCAGGCCCGCAAGGCCCGGCGCGGTGCCGTCAGGCGCCGGGGCGCCGAGGAGACGCCGCCGGCGCCGGAGCCCGCACTCAACGGCCGGTCGCCGGCCGACAGTCCGGCTGTGAGGGGCTGACGTCCGTGACACCCTTGCCATCCCCATCCCCATCCCCATCCCCGGCCCCGTCTCCCGCGGCCCCCTCGGCGTCCGTGCCCCCGGCGGCCCGGGGCGCCGCCCTGCCGACCCGCAGGCGGGCCGACGGCGCGACCCTGGTCTGCTTCTTCGTCGTGGCCCTGTTGATCATCCCGGCCCGTCTCGTCTTCCGGGCGTTGCCGCTGTCGCTCACCCCGGCCAACTTCGCGGCCCTGGTCGCCACCCTGTGCTGGCTGTGCGCGCACTTCACCGTCACGCTCGGCATGGCGAAGGGCCGCACGCCGGTGCGGAGCGCGCTGTTCGTCTTCCTGACCGCGATGATGGCCACCTTCGGCTACGCCACCTACGGCTATCTGCCCGCCGACGAGCTCAACCTCGCCGACCACGCCATCATCCTGCTGGTGGCCGGCGCCGGGCTCGCGCTCATGGTGTGCGACGGGGTCCGCGGCGTCGACCGCCTGGACTTCGTGCTCAAGGTCGTCGTGCTGGCCGGCGCGGCCATCGCGGTGATCGGGGCCTGCCAGTTCCTGTTCGAGCTGGACCTCACCCGCTACCTGGCGCTGCCCGGCCTCCGCTACACCTCGGAGGACGGGTTCATCAGCGCGAGGTCGGACTTCCGCCGGGTCGCCGCGACGACCGGTCACGCCATCGAGTTCGGCGTCGTGTGCGCGATGCTCCTGCCGCTCGCCGCCCACTACGGCTTCAAGGCCCGCGAACGCGGGGAGCCCGCCCTGCGCTGGTGGCTCTGCGCCGGTCTGATCGGGATGGGGCTGATGTTCTCGGTCTCCCGATCGGCGGTGCTGAGCCTGGGCGGCGTGGCGATCGTGCTGTTCCTCGGCTGGCCCGCGCGCCGGCGGATCCAGGCGCTGGGCGTCACGGTCGGGTTCCTGGTGCTGATGCGGATCATGGTGCCGGGGCTCATCGGCGCCTTCTACAGCCTGTTCGCGAACGTCGGCACCGACGACAGCGTCCGCTACCGTACGCACGACTACGAGGTCGCCGCCTACGAGGTCGCCAAGCATCTGTGGCTGGGACGCGGAGCCGGCACGTGGTACGCCCCCAAACACCAGGTCTTCGACAACCAGTACCTTCTCTCCGCGGTGGAGACCGGCCTGGTCGGCATCACCGCGATCGTCGCGATGTTCGTGTGCGGGATCTACTCCGGGCTCCGGGTCCGCCGTCTGAGCGCCGACCCCGGCACGCGCGACCTCGGGCTCACCCTGGCCGCCTGCCTGGTGGTCCCGCTGATCGGCGCGGCCACCTTCGACCTGCTCTCCTTCGCCACCGTCACGGGCCTGTCGTTCCTGCTGATCGGCGCCGCCGGGGCGTTGCTGAGGAGCACGGTCGCGGTGGCCGCCGAGCGGCCCCGTGAACCCGCGGCCCCCTGGCGGGCCCGGGTCGGCACCGCGACCAGGGGGTTGTTCCGCAGGTCCGGCGGGGCGGGCGGCTGACGCGCCACCCGCCCCGCCGGGGCCGTCACTTACAGGGCAGCGGGCCGACGGTCGAGGTGATGCGGTAGTTCTCGTCGATCGTGACCAGCGTGTTCCCAGCCCAGTCGATCTTGGCGCAGTCGGACTCGACCGGCGCGTACTCCCAGGACTTGTCGACCAGTCTGTTGTCGCGCACGACCAGCTTCCCTCGGCCGTTCCTCAGCTGGATACTGTAGGTGCCGCCCATGATGAGGTTGTCGGTGACGCTGGCGTTCACGATCTGGCTGTCGGTCAGGAAGATCGGCGCGGTGATGTCCTTGGCGTCGCGCTGGTCGACGGTGTTGTGGTCGAAGATCAGGTTTTCGCCGGTGTGGTAGGTCTGGATGCCGTCGGAGTGGTCGTCGGGGTTGGAGCACAGGTGGACGTAGGAGTCCCGGATGACCACGTCGTCTCCGGCGGCCCGGAAGCCGTCCCCGTGGTTGCGGACGTGCACGCGCAGCGCGGTGTACTTGTCCTGCCCGATGCCCGGCAGGGTCTCGCAGCCGGTGGGCGGTCCGACGGTCGAGTCGACGATGGTGAACCGGAAGGTCTTGGGCCCGTTCGCGTTGATCACGGTGCCGTCGATCCGGCTGTTCTTGATCGTGACGTTGTCGGCGTGGATGAGCAGGTCACCCCGGATGTGCTTGCCGTTCAGCATGGCCCCCGGGGTGGTGACGCGGTAGGCGGCGTTGTCCTCGTTCAAGGCCAGCTCGGCGAGCTTCACTCCCGGCGGCACGCCGGTGCAGGCCGGAGTCGGATAGGCGCAGGCGCCGTCGTCCGGGATCGGGGAGTGCGAGGGGTCGGCCGTCAGCGTCGGCAGGGGGGTGCTGCGGGTGGGGGTCGGAGAGGCGGTGGGCGGCGGGGTGCGCGTGACGGTCGGGCTGGGAGCCGGGGTGGCCGTCTCGCTCGGGGTCGTGCCCGGCGTCGGCTCGGGGCTGCCGGGCAGGCTCGGCGTCGGCTCGATGGTGCTCGGACCCGGGGTGGCCTCGGGCTCCTGGTCCTCGCCCGTGGTCGCCGAGGGGGAGGGCGGCGGCTCCGGTGACGGGGTGCCGTGTCCCGGCGGGCGGCGGTGCCAGCGGAAGATGACGTCCACCCAGTAGTTGTAGCCCTTGGGGTTCGAGCGCCGGGGGAAGGCGCTGCCGCCGTACCCGAACACCCCGGGGGTGCGGGTCGCCGTGGTCAGCGGGCCCGAGCGGGTGGCGCCGAAGCCCCGGCTGCCCACGTAGGTGCCGTTCTCGCTGTGGTAGGAGACCGTGTAGACCCGGGTGGCCTCCAGCCGTACCGGGGAGGCGAAGCGGGCCTCCTGCCAGCCCGAGGGCCTCTCCCCGGCGAACGAGACCTGTGCCAGGCGTCGTCCGCGGCTGTCCCAGAGGCTTCCGGTGTGCCTGCCCTTCTCTCCGCGCGCCTTGTAGAACCGCACTCCGGTCACCCAGCCGCCCTGGGCCGGGGTGAAGCGCATGCCCAGCTCCATGGGCGTGCGGTCGGCGTGCGCCGGCGCCTTCACCGTGGTGGCCGCCGACCAGAAACCGGTCTCCTTCGGTGCGCCGAGCTCCGAGCCGGACTCGGGCCGGGCCGCGGACGCCTGCCTCACCGTGACCTCGCCACGGTTGAGCAGCCATACGGCCGGGACGGATATCGCCACAAGGGCAACGATCAGGATTGCTACCAGGCCTGGCTGCGACCTTCGACGGCCGGGGTGGTCACCCGTACGTTTCTCGTCGCCGTGTGGGGGGTGCGTACTGGCCATTTCTCTGACCTCCGCGCCGATCGACGATCGGCTTGACGATGTGTCGTTCTGGTCCTCGTACGGAGGCCATTGTTGCGACTGAGGTCATGGCAGGGCAGGGGTTTCGCGACTATTTCCCTGCAAGTGATATTAAATAACGATTGTCCTACTATGTCGCGACTTGCCTATTCGGTTGGGAGAAAAGCAACGGCCGGGCGCCGAAAAGGATTCGAATATGAAGATCAGCCTACACAGTTCAGCGGGCCGACGGTCGAGGTGACGCGGTACTTCTCGTCGATCGTCACCAGCGTGTTCCCGGCCCAGTCGATCTTGGCGCAGTCGGCCGCGACCGGTCCGTAAGCCCAGGATCCGTCGACCAGCCTGTTGTCGCGCACCACGAGTCTTCCCCGCCCGTTCTGCACCTGGATGCTGTAGGTGCCGCCCATGACGAGGTTGTCGGTGACGCTGGCGTTCACGATCTGGCTGTCGGTCAGGAAGATCGGCGCGGTGATGTCCTTGGCGTCGCGCTGGTCGACGGTGTTGTGGTCGAAGATCAGATTTTTGCCGGTGTGGTAGGTCTGGATGCCGTCGGAGTGGTCGCCGGGGTTGGAACACAGGTGGACGTAGGAGTCCCGGATGACCACGTCGTCTCCGGCGGCCCGGAAGCCGTCCCCGTGGCCGCGGACGTGCACGCGCAGCGCGGTGTACTTGTCCTGCCCGATGCCCGGCAGGGTCTGGCAGGTGTCGGCGCGGCCGACGGTCGAGTCGGCGATGGTGAACCGGAAGGTCTTGGGGCCGGCGGCGTTGACGACCAGGCCGTCGATCCGGCTGTTCTTGATTGTGACGTCGTCGGCGTGGACGAGCAGGTCACCCGGGATGTGCACGCCGTCCAGCACGGTTCCCGGGGTCCTGACGCGGTAGGCGGCGTTGTCCTCGTTCAAGGCCAGCTCGGTGAGTTTCACGCCGGGCGGCACGCCGGTGCAGTCGGGGGCCGGATAGGCGGGACACCGCGTGGCGCCACCTGTGGGGCCGCCTGTGGATCCGGCGGAGGGACCCTCCGCCGGACCTCCGGCGGAGGAGGAGGAGCATCCCGCCGCGAGCGTCACGGCGGCCGCCGAGAGGGCGGTGAGAAGTCTGGCCCATCGCATCGTCGTTCACTCCATCGCAGTCGGAATCGCACGTGTCGTCGTATCGGTACCGCGGAGCCGCTCCCGCAATCGTGCCCACGACCCGGCCGACAGATCCCGCCCGCTGATCGCGGACACCGGCAGCGGCCAGTCGATCCGCAGGTCGGGATCGTCGTAGCGGACCGACAGGTCCTCGGCCGGGTCGTGCTCGCGGTCGATGCGGTAACAGACGTCCGTCTGCTCGGTCAGAGCCTGGAAGCCGTGCAGCAGGCCGGGGGGCACGTAGAGGGTGGTGAACGTCTCGTCGTCGAGCAGCACGGACGTCCGTTCCCCGAAGGTCGGCGAATCCGGGCGCGCGTCGATCAGCACGTCGTGCACCGCGCCGCGCGCGCAGCGCACCAGCTTCGCCTCGCCCCGGCCGGAGCGGCCGTGCATTCCGCGGATCGTGCCCCGCCGGGAGCGGGACTGGCTGTCCTGCACGAAACTCGCCGGGTCCAGCCCGAACCTCTCGGCGGTGACCCGGTCGAAGGTCCGGGTGAACAGCCCCCGGTCATCACGGTGCGGCGTCGGTATGAATAACAACACCCCGTCTATTCCGGTTCGTTCTACTCTCATGTCGTCAATCCTTCAGAGGTGATCGGGAGGCGTTCCGGTGAACGGCCCTGTGGATGAGGACGGCCCCGCGGACGAGGGCGTTCCGGTGGCCGCCGAAAGTTCCGGCGGGCGGCGGCCGGTCGTCGGCGTGGTCATGCCGGCCCACAACGAGGAGGCCGTGATCGCGGGCGGTCTCGACCGGCTGCTCGCCGGCACCGCGCCCGGCGAGTTCGACGTGGTGGTGGTCGCCAACGCCTGCTCCGACCGGACGGCGCAGGCCGCCAGGCGGGCCGGGGTGCGCGTCCTGGAGACACCCGTGCCGGGCAAGGCCAACGCGCTGCGGCTCGGCGACGAGGTCTGCCGGACCTTTCCGAGGGTGTACCTGGACGCCGACGTCGAGCTGGACGCCGGGGCGGTACGCGCGCTGGCCGCCGCGGCCGGCAGGCCCGGCGTGCTCGCCTGCGCCCCGGACTCGGTGCTGGACCTGGACGGGGTCGGCCGGCTCGCCCGCCGCGTGCACACCGTGCAGGACCTGCTGATCGCCCCGTTCCGCGCGCTGGCCGGGGTCGGGGTCTACGTCCTCACCGAGGAGGGGCACGCCAGGGTCTTCCCCATGCCGTCCGACGTGATCTCCGACGACGGCTGGGTGCACGGCAGCTTCGCCCCGCACGAGCGGGTCGTGGTGCCCGAGGCCCGCTCCGTGGTGCGCCCGCCCAAGACCGTCTCGGCGCACCTGAGGCGGAGGGTGAGGGTGCGCCTGGGCAACCGGCAGCTCGCCGTCCTGGGCCGGCCCGCGCCCGAGGGCCGCCTGCGGCTGAGCTCCCTGGGCGCCCTGGTGGCCGGGCGGCGGGTGAGCCCGCTCGACGCGGGCTGCTATCTCGCCGTCATGCTCCTGGACCGGGCGCTGACCCGGATACGCGCCCTCCGAGGGGGCGGGGTCCAGTGGGGCATGGACGTCGGCAGCCGGTCCCGGGCGGGCGGGTGACCCACCCGGCACCGCCCCGCCGGGCCGTACGGCCCGGCCGGGCGGAAGCCGGGTCCGCTCAGGCACCGGCCCGCTCGGAGACGGTGTATATCCGGATCCAGTCGAACGGGCTGTCCGGCCGGGCCTTGCGTTTCGCCTTCAGCGTGCGCACGTGGTGGAAGCGGCCGGTGCTCAGCAGGAGGTCCTCCTCCGTCGGGTTGAGGTAGATCACCGTGACCGGGCGCGGATTCCGGTCCACGGTCGCCAGCAGCCTCGTGATCACGGTGGCGAACGTCTCCCCCCGGAAGGGGTTGTTGAGGAAGACCACGCTGACGTCCTCGGGGATCTCGTAGTCGAGCACGTCCGACTGGACGAGCTCGACGTTCTCGCAGCGGAGCCGGAGACGGGTGCCGACGATGTTCTGCCGGGCGATGTCGTTCAGCTCCCCGGACAGCTCAACCCCGATCACCTTCTTGAACGGGTACCGCCACGCGGCCTCCAGCACCATGCGTCCCATGCCGGAGCCCAGGTCGATGAAGACGTCGCTCTCGCCGACGGCACGCCTGGGCAGCGTACGCCGCAGCAGCCGCCAGCTGGCCGCCACGTAGTCGACCCGCTCCTCACCGGCGAGCCCGAGCCGCGCGAGGCTCACCGTGTCCGAGGTCCGCACGCCGTACCGGCGCTCGAACAGCAGGCGGACGGCGACGCCGCGCAGCCATCGACAGGGGCGCTGGAGCGGTCCCAGCACCGTGCCCACCGCGGTCGCCACGACCTCCAGGGCCGCCTCCACCACGGTCGCGACGAGCTCCGCGGCCGTCTCCACGGCGGGTGTGATCTCTCCGCCGACGACGACGGCCTGGAGAAACAGGCCCATGGCAACCACCTTTCTCTGATCGGATGGGACGACCGGCCGGCTCTCTCCTCCCGGCGTCCCGTGAACTCTCCGCGGCCCCTACCGGCCGACGGCCGCGTAGGCGGCCAGCAGCGCGCTCCTGGAACGCTCCCAGGACAGCGGGCCGCTGACGCGGGCCCGGCCGATCTCCCCCATCCGGTGACGCTCGTCGGGGTCGTCGAGCAGACGGGCGATCAGCTTGGCGAACTCCGACTCGTCGTTGGCCGGCGCGTACACCGCGGCGTTCCCGGCCGAGACCCTGGCCTCCTTCAGGTCGAAGGAGACGATCGGACGGGACATCGCCATGTACTCCATGATCTTGTTCATGGTGGAGACGTCGTTGAGGGGGTTGAGCGGGTCGGGCGCCAGGCAGATGTCCGCCGCCGACAGGTAGCGCACCAGGTCCTTGTCCGGGATCCGGCCGGTGAACTCGACACGGTCGGAGAGCCCCAGCCGGTGGGAGAGCGCGACCATGTCCTCGAAGGTGTCTCCGCTGCCGACGAACACCGCGTGCCAGTCCGTACGGCTCAGCTCGTCGCGGAGTCTGGCCAGTGAGCGCAGCGCGTAGTCCACGCCGTCCTGCGGGCCCATCACGCCCAGGTAGCACAGCAGGTGCGGCTTGCCCCGCCTGAGTGACTCCTCGACGGGAACCTGGTGGAAGCGCTCGACCGCGGGCGCGCTGCGCACCACGAACACCTCCTCGGGCTTCTTGCCGCCCCGGCTGACCGCGACGTCGCGGTAGCTCTCGTTGGTCGCGATGACCACGTCGGCCACCCGGTAGGTGAGCTGTTCGAGCCGGCACACGGCCCGGTAGAGGAGGTCCTCGCCCCGGTCGAAGCGGGACAGGTAGAGCTCGGGAACGAGGTCGTGCTGGTCGAACACGAACCGCGCGCCGTGCCGTTTGAGCATCAGCGCCACCAGGAACAGCAGATCCGGCGGGTTGCAGGCGTGCACGACGTCCACGGGGCCGATCCGCCGGGCCAGCCGGAAGGTGTGCCAGAGCGCCGAGCCGTACTCCCGCAGATAGCCGAGCGGCCCGCCGGTCGCGGCCCGCAGGGGATAGCGGTAGATCTTCACCCCGTCTATCTCGATCCGCGGCTCGGTGTCCCGCTTGGTGCCGAGAGGGCAGATGACGTGCACCTCCCATCCGGCGTCGCGCAGCGTGGTGCTCTCCTGCCACACCCGCCGGTCGAACGGGACGGAGAGGTTCTCGACGAGAATGAGTGCTTTACCAGCCAAGGCCCACGTATCCAGGGTGTGCCCGGCGCGTGTCGGCGTCGGGGAGTCGGACGAGATCGATGATTGTGCGGTCCTCCGCGCCGTCGAGAGCGCTCAGCACGGCCGGATCCTGGCAGCCGACGACGCAGACGTCGGCGTGTGCGAGCACGTCGTCGGCGGAGTTGGTCAGCAGGTCGCCCAGGTGCGGCAACCTGCTCTCCATGTAGTCCCTGTTGGCTCCCATCAGGCGCGACAAGGTGACGTTGGCGTCGTAGATGCGCAGGTCGAAGCCCTTGCCGAGCAGGCGCTCCGCCAGCTCCACCAGCGGGCTCTCCCGCAGGTCGTCGGTGCCCGGCTTGAACGACAGCCCGAACAGCCCGACCTTGCGGCTGCCCGCCGCGGCCACCAGCTCGAAGGCGCGCCGCAGGTGGTCCTCGTTGGACGGCAGGACGTGCGAGAGCAGCGGCACCGAGACGTCGGCCTGCCGCGCCGCGTAGACCAGGCCCCTGAGGTCCTTGGGCAGGCACGAGCCGCCGAAGGCGAATCCGGGGCGCAGGTAGGCCGTGCTGATGTTGAGCTTGCGGTCGGCGAGGAAGACGTCCATGACCCGGTGCGAGTCCAGGCCGAGCGCCTGGCAGATCGCCCCGATCTCGTTCGCGAAGCCGATCTTCAGGCCGTGGAAGGCGTTGTCGGCGTACTTCGTCATCTCGGCCACCGCCACCGGCACCCGGAAGACCTCGCCGGGCAACCCCTCGTACAGCGCGGCGACCGGGTCGCCGCTCGCCGCGTCGAACTCGCCGATGACCGTCTTGGGCGGCTCGAAGAAGTCGCGCACGCTCGTGCCCTCGCGGAGGAACTCCGGGTTCACCGCCACGCCGAACCCGGTTCCGGCGGTCAGCCCCGACGCCCGCTCAAGGATCGGGACGAGCAGGTCGGTGCAGGTGCCGGGGAGCATGGTGCTGCGGAAGACGACCGTGTGCCGCCCCTCCTTGGCCGCCAGCGCCCGGCCGATCTCCTCGGCCACCCGCTCCAGGTAGACGGTGGACAGGCTGCCGTTCGAGGCGGACGGCGTGCCCACGCAGACCAGGGAGATCTCGGTCGCGCCGACGGCCTCGGCGACGTCGGTGGTGGCCCGCAGCGCGCCGCTCCGCACCACCTCGGAGGTCAGCTCGCCGATCCGCTCCTCGACGACGGGCGCCTGCCCTCGGGCGATGAGCTCGACCTTGAGCGGATTGACGTCGACCCCGATCACCTCGTGCCCGCTGGCCGCAAGACAGGCTGCGGAAACGCAGCCGACATAGCCGAGCCCGAACACGCTGATTCTCATTTGTGTTTTGCCTCCGTCGCGTCACGTGCCGCTTGGTCGTGAGGCAGGAGGAACGCTTTCTCAAGCCTCGTCTGACTCATCCGCCGGCCGGATGACTTATTGTGATCACTGCGATTTCGAGAAGCAATTATCGCCGGAAATTCCGGATGCGATCAACGGTTCAACATCCGGAATCCACGGGCAATCCTTCGCAGGGCGGGGCCGAGCGCGGACGACTTGGCCGCGTCGATCACGGAGGTGCGAGCGCGCCGTAGTGTCTGCAGGGTGGAGCTGCGTGTCACGATTCCCTGGCACACCAGCGTCTCGCCGGTCTTGGCGCGTCGTTTGTATTCGTCCTCACCCCGGCCGAGGTCGATGCGGGTGATTCCGAGGGCGGGAGCGGCGGCGACGAGTTCGCGCAGCAGCATCCATCCGGGGGAAAGATTCGCGAAGGCGGGATCGTAGACCGGAAACCACCAGTGCAGCACCTTTCCGGAACGTAATCCGAAATGCGCCGCGATCAGATGAGGACCGGCGTGCAGAGTGGACAGCACACCGCCGAAGGCGGAGTCGCGGGTGTGCAGCAGTCGCGTCAGCAGTTCACGGCGATCCGGTTCGGCGAAATAGTCCCTGGCCCCGGTGGCGGCGTACTGCCCGCGTTTGAGCTCCACCACCCGGGCCAGCGCCTCCCGATCGAGTGAGTCGGCGACGAACCGCACCGTGCCGTGGGTCCGCTCCGTCTTCGCGATACGGCGGCGGGCCTGCCCCATGTTGTCCTTGCCGCTCCGTGACACGCGGCCCAGATACCCCTCCAGGCCGCCGGAGACGTCCAGGAACGGCGACGGGCGGCGCGACTCCACCCACGGCTCGAAGCCGGAGTGGCCCTCGATGAGATGGTCGAACGCGAAACCGCGGACCCCGCCGGTGAGCAGGCCCAGCGGGGAGAAGGAGGAGCCGGGGGCCAGTACCGGCCCCTGGAAGTCCGCCGCGGGCCAGCCCGCGGGCCTGATCAGCGACCGCTCACGGTGATGGGGCAGCAGGGCCAGCACCCGGCCCGCCCGGTCCCTGCCCACCGCGACCCGCACCCGGCGCCCGCTGGCGTGCACGGCCGCGGCGAAGCCGGGGTGGAAGTAGGGGCTGTCCAGCAGCGGATTGGCCGCCCGCAGCAGATGCCAGGCGTCGAGTTCCTCCGCGCCGAGCGCCTCGAACCCGACCGTCCTCATCGCCGTGGGCCGGTCGGGGTCACCGGCGCCCGGCTCGCCGACCGTCTCGCTCGCGGGCACGCTCATCGTTGTCCCTCCTCGGGAGGCCGGGTCAGTCCGCGAGCTTCTGGAGCCGGCGTGACGGCCGCAGGAGTGCCATGACCGAGGCTCTTGAGGTGCGGCGCCCCGCGAGCGCGCGTACCGTCTCGCCGAGCATGACCGCGAGATAGTAGGCGAACGAGGCGAGAGTGCCCCGGCGCCGGTGGAAAAGCGCCACCTTGTTGACGGTGAGCAGCGCGGCGAGGGTGGGATTGACACCGGAGTCGCCGCCGATGTGCTCGACCAGCGCCGTCGGCTCGTACCAGAACATCCAGCCGTGGTCTCTGGCGCGCAGCGCGAACTCGGTCTCCTCGCTGTAGAGCAGGAAGGACTCGTCCCACGCGCCGATCTCCTTGATGGTCTTGGTCGAGACGAGCATGGCCGCGCCGGTCGCCCAGGCCACGAAACCGGCTCTGCCGTACTCGCGCGGGTTGGTGACCATCTCTCCCAGGGTGCCGATCCGGCCCGCGAGGTTCCCGCCGATCACCGCCTCGGCCAGCGCCCTGCCCACGGAGGGCATCCTGCGCAGCGAGGGCTGCAGGCTGCCGTCGGGGTTGAGCAGCCGGGGCGCGGCGATGCCGCACCCCGGCCGCCGCAGCGCCTCGGCGAGCGGGAGGATGGAACCCGGCCGCAACCTGCAGTCGGGGTTGATCACCATGACGGCGTCGAGGTCCTCGATGTCCAGGACGTCGATGCCGGCGTTGACCGCCGCGGCGTAGCCGGCGTTCCGCCCCACCTGGACGATCCGCATCGGAAGGCCGGTCGCCTCCCCGGCGAGCTTGAGCGACTCGTCCTTCGAGGCGTTGTCGGCTACCACGACGTGCGCGAGATGGACGCCCCGTGCTCCGTCCCCCAGGGAGCGCAGACACCCTTCGAGCACCTGCGCGCTGTTGTAGGTGACGATCACTATGGCGATCCGGGGGGTACCAGGCGTCATATACCGGTCATCCTCATATACGGGTCATCTTCGACGGCAGGGGTCTGTTACCTCGTTCCAAGGCGTGGTCGTGGTTCCGGCCCTCAGCCACGGACACGCTTGAACGCCCTCGCGGCGAGCCGCCGGGCGCGCAGGGGCAGAGAGGGGGCACCGTTCAGGACGTCCGAGATCCAGGCGGCGTCAAGGTCACGGCGGAGGCTGTCACGCGACTGCAGCCAGGTGCCCGGCTGGGCGCGACCGCCGTCGCTGGTGTACGCGCACGTCACCCGCGCCCGGCGCATCATGCCGAGCACGCGCCTGTCGTAGGAGCCGAAGGGGATGGCCACCCTCGACACCTGCCGTCCGGTGAGCTCGCTGAGGAGCCGGTGGGAGTCGGTGAACTCCTGGTCCACCTGCTCGGGGGTCAGCTTCCGCCAGTCACGGTGCGCCCAGCCGTGCGAGCCGACCCGCATGCCCGCGCCCACCAGCTCCCTGACCCCGTCCGAGTCCAGCCTGCCCTGCTCACCGAGCAGTCCGGCCGGCACGAAGAACTCCGCGGTGAGACCGCGTTCCAGCAGCCGGGGGAGGGCGATCTCCACATCCGACGAGTTGCCGTCGTCGAAGGTGATGCGGACGTCCTGGCGGCCCACCACCGCGTCGAGCACCTGCTCGAACTGCTCCACGCCGACCCAGAAGTCGCCCTCGCCCGGGTCCAGCTCGTGGCTGATCGGACCGATCCCGTGCACCGTGAGATTGACGACCGACTGCACCAGCACCCTCGTTTCTGGTCCGGCACTCCGACGGAGGGAGTGGTGCCCGCACGATGTCTGATTCCCGATTGATATCGGGTTCCAGAGCGTCTCGTTACAGGCTTTTTCCCGTAAAGACGGTTGATCGCCTCGGAACCGTCGCGCCGGAGGCCGTCCGGGCACCTCGCCGCACGAGGAGCGGCCCCGGACGGCTCGGCTAACCCGCCGGGTACGTCCCGAGCCGGTCGGCGTACCAGGCCGCGGTGAGCCGGAGCCCCTCCTCCAGCCCGACCCCGGGACACCAGCCGAGCGTCTCGGCGGCGGATGTGATGTCGGCGATCCGCGCGCTGTCCAGCGGCCGGTCGGAGATCGCGCCGTACCGGGGGCGCGGCGAACCGCCGACGATCCGGCTCAGCAGCTCCACGGTGTCCCGGATGGACGTCCGCGTCCCCGTGCCGATGTCGAAGCCCCGCCCTGCCGCCTGAGGGGTCGTGCCCGCGGCGAGGAAGGCGTCGACCACGTCGTCGACGTAGACCCAGTCCAGCTGGCGTGTCCCGCTGCTGAGACGGGGCTCCTCACCGCGGAGCAGCGCGAGTGTCACGTACGGCACCAGCTTCGTGATGTCCTGCTGGCCCGGCCCGTAGACCATGCCGATCCGCAGGGTGGTCACCGAGACGTCCCACAGCTCGTGGAACATCCGCGCGTAGCCGCCGGCGGCCCATTTGGCGACCGCGTAGGGCGAGGACGGGGTCGTCTCACCGTCGCCCGGCCGCGGCTCCTCAAGCGAGCCGGCGAGCACCACCCGGGTGCCCGGCATGCCGGTGACGGTGGTCAGCAGGTTGACCACGCCGGCGAGGTTGCTCTCCAGCATCGGCCGGACGAGCCGGGGGTCCCGGGCGCCGGCGACCTCGCTGGCGAGGTGGAACACGACGGCGGGCCGGGTGGAAAGGAGGAGGTGTTCGATCGCCTCGGGGTCGCTGACGTCGGCGACGTGCCAGGTCTCCCCGGGGCCGCCTTTCTCCCTGGGGCTGCGGCTGACCGCGTGCACCCGCGCGCCGAGTGCGCCCAGGCGCCGCACCAGGTGGGCCCCTATGAAGCCGGTGGCGCCCGTCACCAGCACGGACGCTCCATGCCAGCCGTGCCCCTCCTGACGGCGGACGAGGGTTTCCGTGGATGCCGGCGCGGTAAGCATGGGCGTTCTCCTCGCGGGTGTGACGAGTTCCGTCGGATGCTCTGGTCGGCGGCTCCCGGCTGGCAGGTCCGCGCGTGTCATAGCTTGTCGGACCAATAGCCATGGATCGTGTTAATTTCCCGAAAAAGCAACGGGGCCGCTCGGATGAGCGGCCCCGTGGTCTTCTTGTCGATCAGTCGATGCGCCAGGTGTCTCCGGCCAGCAGCAGGTCGTCCAGGTCACCCGGGCCGCCCCGGTCGACGGCCTCCGCCAGCTGCCCGGCCATCAGCTCGTCGTAGGAGGGGCGTTCGACGGAGCGGAAGACGCCGATCGGGACGTGCTCGAAGGCGGGCTCGTCCAGGCGGGAGAGCGCGAAGGCCAGGGAGGGGTCGGGGCGGTGGGCGTCGTGGAGGAGGATCTCGTCCTCGTCCACCGTGGAACGCGGGACGACCTCGATGCCGCCGTCGGCGGCGCGCCGTACCGCCTTGGAGGCCGAGACGATCGGCCGGCCGTGCTCCAGGCGCAGGGTGACGTCGTCGCGCTGCTCGGGGTCCTTCAGCGGGTCGAAGGCGTTGTCGTTGAAGATGTTGCAGTTCTGGTAGATCTCGACCAGGGAGGTGCCGCGGTGGGCGGCGGCCTCGCGCAGCACCGACTGCAGGTGCTTGCGGTCGGAGTCGATGGTCCTGGCCACGAAGGAGGCCTCGGCGCCGATCGCCAGCGAGATCGGGTTGAACGGCTTGTCCAGCGAGCCCATCGGGGTGGACTTCGTGATCTTGCCGACCTCGGAGGTGGGGGAGTACTGGCCCTTGGTCAGGCCGTAGATGCGGTTGTTGAACAGCAGGATGTTCAGGTTGACGTTGCGGCGCAGCGCGTGGATCAGGTGGTTGCCGCCGATGGAGAGCGCGTCGCCGTCACCGGTGATCACCCAGACCGACAGGTCGGGGCGGGAGGCGGCCAGGCCGGTGGCGATCGCCGGGGCGCGGCCGTGGATGGAGTGGAACCCGTAGGTGTTCATGTAGTACGGGAACCGGGACGAGCAGCCGATGCCCGAGACGAACACCATGTTCTCGCGTTTGAGGCCGAGCTCGGGGACGAACGACTGGACCGCGGCCAAGATGGCGTAGTCGCCGCAGCCGGGGCACCAGCGGACCTCCTGGTCGGACTTGAAGTCCTTCATCCCCAGCTTGACGTCGGTCTTCGGGACCAGGGACAGCCCCCGGCCGTTGCCGATGGTCTCACTCACTGTCGATCACGTCCTGGATCACGCCGGCCAGCTCCTCGGCCTTGAACGGAAGACCGCGCACGCGGTTGTAGCTGATGATGTCGACCAGGAAGCGGGCGCGGAGCAGCAGCGCGAGCTGGCCGAGGTTGATCTCCGGCAGCAGCACCCTGTCGTAGGAGCGCAGCACCTCGCCGGTGTTGGCCGGCAGCGGATTGAGGTGACGCAGGTGGGCCTGGGCGACCTTGCCGCCGGCCTTCCTGATCCGCCGTACCGCGGCCGCGATCGGGCCGTAGGTGGAGCCCCAGCCGATGACCAGCACGCGGGCGTCCCCGTCGAGGTCGTCCACCTCCAGCGGCGGGATGTCCCGGGCGATCCCGTCGATCTTGGCCTGGCGGAGCCGGACCATCCGGTCGTGGTTGCCGGGGTCGTAGGAGATGTTGCCGGTGCCCTCGGCCTTCTCGATGCCGCCGATCCGGTGCTCCAGGCCCGCGGTGCCCGGGATGGCCCAGGGCCGGGCCAGGGTCTCGGCGTCCCGCTTGAACGGCAGGAAGGTCACCCCGTCCTCGCCGTTCGGCGCGTCGGCGAACGCGGTGGTGATGTCCGGCAGATCGGCCGCGCCGGGCACCCGCCACGGCTCGGAGCCGTTGGCCAGGTAGCCGTCGGAGAGCAGCATGACCGGGGTGCGGTACTTCACCGCGATCCGGGCCGCCTCGATGGCCGCGTCGAAGCAGTCGGACGGGGTGGACGGCGCCACGATCGGCACCGGCGACTCGCCGTTGCGGCCGTACATGGCCATCAGCAGGTCGGTCTGCTCGGTCTTGGTGGGCATGCCGGTGCTCGGCCCGGCCCGCTGCACGTCCACCACGATCAGCGGCAACTCGGTGGTCACCGCCAGGCCGACGGTCTCGGCCTTGAGCGCGACCCCCGGGCCACTGGTGGTGGTGACGCCCAGCGCGCCGCCGAAGGCCGCCCCCAGGGCGGCGCCGACGCCCGCGATCTCGTCTTCGGCCTGGAAGGTGCGGATGCCGAACCGCTTGTGCCTGGAGAGCTCGTGCAGGATGTCGGAGGCCGGGGTGATCGGGTAGGAGCCGAGGAAGAGCGGCAGCCTCGACTGCACGGAGGCGGCGATCAGCCCGTAGGCGAGCGCCTGGTTCCCGGAGATGTTCCGGTAGACGCCGGGCAGGAGCCTGGCCGGCTTGACCTCGTAGGAGACCGAGAAGGACTCGGTGGTCTCGCCGTAGTTCCAGCCCGCCTGGAAGGCCGCGATGTTGGCCTTGGCGATGTCCGGGCTCTTGGCGAACTTGTTCTCCAGGAACTTGATCGTCGCCTCGGTCGGCCGGTGGTAGAGCCAGCTCAGCAGGCCGAGGGCGAACATGTTCTTGGAGCGCTCGGCGTCCTTCTTGGAGAGGGAGAAGCCCTCCAGGGCCCTGACCGTCAGCGAGGTCAGCGGCACCCGGTGCACCCGCCACTCGGCGAGCGAGTCGTCCTCAAGCGGGTCGCCCTCGTAGCCCACCTTCTGCAGGTTACGCCGGGTGAACTCGTCGGTGTTGGCGATGATGTCGGCCCCGCGCGGCAGGTCGCCGAGGTTGGCCTTCAGCGCGGCGGGGTTCATGGCGACCAGGACGTTGGGGGCGTCGCCGGGGGTGAGGATGTCGTGGTCGGCGAAGTGGAGCTGGAAGCTCGACACGCCGGGCAGGGTCCCCGCGGGGGCTCGGATCTCGGCGGGGAAGTTGGGAAGGGTCGACAGGTCGTTGCCGAACTCCGCCGTCCCGGCCGTGAATCGATCACCGGTCAGCTGCATGCCGTCGCCGGAGTCGCCGGCGAACCGGATGATCACGCGGTCGAGTTGCTGAACCTGCTTGGTCACAGCTCAGTCCTCCTCGACGCGACTGGGCGCCGTTGATGTTGGCACGTTCTTGGTTCCATGCTAGATCCCTCGGAGTAACGCGTGGTCTTTCGCGTTCCACTCGGCGGAAGGGTGTGACGTAAGTCGCAGATCCTCGGCGGCCGCTGAGTTGGAGTGTGGGGCGGGCGGGCGGTGCGAGCCGCGGCCGGATGACATGGCCGCTGTGGGGTCACGATCGCGAGCGGTTGGCCCAACACAGAGCGGCGGCGAGCCGGCACAGGTCCACGTGCAGACGGCCGAAGAGGACGGTTAGGGTCACGTTGCCTAACTATATGTCCCGCCGGGCGGCCGGGTTCATCGGCTCGGGCCATGTGCTCATAACTCCTGGCCAAGACAGTCCCGGCCCCCGCCGCGGCGCCACCGGCTCCCGGTCACGGTGCTCCCGGTCACGGTGCTCCCGGCCGCGGAGGCGCCGGCGCCGGCTAGGGCCTCGCCGGCCTGCCCGGTGCCGCGGGGCCGCCCTCGGAGCCGTAGATCCCGCCGGCCCGCATCCCCTGCGAGCCGTACAGTTCGGGGACGGTCACGAAGGTGTAGCCCTTGCGTCCCAGGCGTCGCAGGATGTCCGGGGTCGCCTCGACGGCCGAGTCGCGGACGTCGTGCAGCAGGATGACCGATCCCCGTCCGGCCCCGGCGACGGCCCGGTCGGCGATGGTCTTCGCGTCCGCGCCGCGCTCGTCCCCGGTGTTCACGCTCCAGCCGACCAGCGTCAGGCCCAGCCTGCCCGCGACGGAGGCGGTCCGGCCGTCGGTCACGCCGTACGGCGGGCGCAGCAGGCCGGGCGCCTGCCCGATCGCCCGGGTGATCGCGCACTGGGCCCTGTCGATCTGGTCGGCGGCCTTGCTGTCGGTGAGGGCGGTCAGGTCGCGGTGGGACCAGGTGTGGTTGCCCACCAGGTGCCCCTCCCGCATCATCCGCCTGAGTAACTCGGGGTGGGCGGAGGCGTTGGTGCCGGTGCTGAAGAAGGTGGCCCTGGCGCGGTGTCCGCCGAGGACGTCCAGCAGCCGTCCGGTGCCCGGACCCGGCCCGTCGTCGTAGGTGAGCGCCACGCACTTGGCCTTGGCGCAGTCCACGCTGCCTGCCCGCGAGCTCTCCGCCCGGGGCCTGGGGATCGACGTCTCCCTGATGGTCCGCTGCGGAGAGACGGCGCCCATGCCGGCCACCGCCTTCACGGCCGCCCGCTGCGCCCGCACCCCGGTCGCCGACAGCAGCGGCCCTATCTCGGAGGCGGGTACGGCCACCGCCACCCGGCCGTGCGAGGCCGAGGCCACCTGGTGGTCGTCGAACTCCACGACGAGGTCGCCGCGCGGGTTGAAGGCCAGGGAGTCGAACAGCTCCGCCTCCGGCCCGATCGCACCCGGGTTCACCTCGGGCCTTGAGCCGGCCAGCCGCCCCTTGACGAGCACGGCCAGCTCGGCCAGCTCGGGACGGCCCCGGAGCAGGGCGTCGGAGTCCAGGGCGCGCCTGTCCACCCGGTCGTACCAGACGGTGGTGCGAGACTCCACCCAGTCGGCCCCGGCGGACCGGCCGATGCGCAGCCGTACCCCGATCACCTGGCTGGACACGGCGGCGAGCTGCCAGTCGACGTTGAACTCGGGGTGGGCGGGGGTGACGGTCTCCCAGGCCTTCTCCCCGGGGGCGTTTCCCAGGGCGCCGCGGTTGAACCGGTCGAGCCATTCGGCCACCGTACGCTGGAGTTTCCCGGTGAGGCGGGGGGCGCCTTCGAGCGAGGGGTACACGGCGTGCACACGCTGGTCACCGGGGCCGCCTCCGGTTACGGTATGTACATCCAGCCCGTTCACCTGGGATGGGTCCCCATAGTTGATCATCGTGGGTTCCGACGGGACGAGGTCTTCCGCACTGGAGGACGCGGTGGTCGGGCCGCACCCGGCGACCGTGGCGGCGAAGATCGCGATTCCTCCGGCGAATCGCATAATGGGCATAGATGTAACGCTATATGTGATATAGCACACTTTACTGTTCCTTGGGGCGAAAGGTGCGGAGGTTTGGACTGTGTCGGGTTTGGCGGTTCCACTGGGTGACGGAGACGGCGGATTCCGCTACGGCTGGTGCGAGGGAGACTCAGGCGAACAGACGTCCGGGCCCCCGGCGCCGCCGGCCCGTCCGGCCCTTTTGACACATCCAGCCCTTTCGACACATCCAGCGCGTTCGATACGCCCGGCGGCGGAGGGCCCGTGAACGGATACTTCGGCTCTTACGCGGTGGTCCTCGCCCTGTTCGCGCTCGGGGTGGCGATCGTGGCCGGGATGCTGTTCGCCAACCGGATGCTCCGCCCCACCCATTCGACCCCCGACAAACTGCTCACCTACGAGTGCGGCGTCGACCCGGTCGGCGCCGGGTGGGCCCAGTCGCAGGTCCGCTACTACGTCTTCACCTACCTCTACGTGGTGTTCGCGGTGGACGCCGTCTTCCTCTTCCCCTGGGCCCTGGTCTTCGACGCCCCCGGGTTCGGGACGACCACCCTGGTGGAGATGTTCGTCTTCCTGGGCTTCATCGCCCTCGGCATCCTGTACGCCTGGCGCAAACGCGTGCTCGTCTGGACCTGACGGCCGGCATCGGAGGAGACGGGAGGAGAATGGGTGTCATGGCGGACCTTCCGATGCCCACTCTGGGGCCGGTCTCCCGGCTGGCCCCCAAGCCCATGCGCTTCATCCTCAACTGGGGGCGGCGCTACTCGCTGTGGGCGTTCAACTTCGGCCTGGCCTGCTGCGCGATCGAGTTCATCGCGACCTCGATGAGCCGGCACGACTTCATCAGGTTCGGGGTCATCCCGTTCGCCAACGGCCCCCGTCAGGCCGACCTGATGATCGTCTCCGGCACGGTGACCGACAAGATGGCCCCCGCGGTCAAGCGGCTGTACGAGCAGATGCCCGACCCGAAGTACGTGATCTCCTTCGGCGCCTGCTCCAACTCCGGCGGACCCTACTGGGACTCCTACTGCGTGACCAAGGGCGTCGACCAGATCATCCCGGTGGACGTCTACGTCCCCGGCTGCCCGCCCCGGCCCGAGGCCCTGCTCCACGGCATCATGATGCTCCAGGAGAAGATCGCCGCGGAGAACCTGGGGGAGCGGTATGCCTGACCTCGCGGACGGCCGGGCGCGAGACCGGCGGGCGGTCGTCGCCGCGATCCGGGAACGGTACGGCACGCGCGCCGAGGTGTCGGAGTCGTTCGGGGAGACCACCGCGACCGTCCAGGCCGGCGATTGGATCGACCTGCTGACCTTCGCCCGCTCCCGGGGGTATGAGTTCTTCGACTGGCTGACCGCGGTGGACGACCCGCCGGACGGGTTCGAGGTCGTCGCCCACGTGTTCGACCCCGTCTCACACGGACGCCTGCTGCTGCGCACCCGGGTGCCGCGCGCCCAGCCCCGGCTGCCCAGCGCCGTCGGCGTCTTCCGGGGCGCCGACTGGCACGAGCGTGAGACCTTCGAGATGTTCGGCGTGATCTTCGAGGGGCACCCGAACCTGGTCCCGCTGCTGCTGCCGGAGGGCTTCGAGGGTTTCCCGCTGCGCAAGGACTTCGTGCTGGCCGCCCGGGTCGCCAAGGCGTGGCCCGGGGCCAAGGAGCCCGGCGAGTCCGACCACGGCTCGCCGAGCCGCCGTAAGACGCTCCCGCCGGGCGTGCCCGCCGACTGGGGCCGTGACGACGGCCGGGACGCCCGCTGATCGGAGGATGTGATCATGGCCGAGGTGCTCGACGTCGCCGTCCGGCTCGTTGTGATCGTCGCGGCCTTCCTGGTGCTGCCGCTGATCGCCGGGCAGGCCGAGCACAAGGTCATGGCCCACATGCAGGGACGCCTCGGCCCGATGTACGCCGGGGGCTTCCACGGCTGGGCCCAGCTGATCGCCGACGGGGTCAAGTTCGCCCAGAAGGAGGACGTGGTGCCGGCCGCCGCCGACCGGCGGGTCTTCGTCCTCGCGCCGGGCGTGGCGCTGATCCCCTACCTCGTGGTGATGGCGGTCATCCCCGTCGGTCCCGGCCTGGCCGGGGTGGACCTGGACGCCGGGCTGTTCTTCGTCCTGGCCGTGATGGGGGTCGGCGTGCTCGGCTCGATCATGGCCGGCTGGTCGTCGGGCAACAAGTACTCCCTGCTGGGCGGGGTGCGTTCGGCCGCCCAGCTCATGGCCTACGAGCTTCCACTGGTCCTCGCCGCCTCCAGCGTCGCGATGGCGGCGGGCACGCTCTCCCTGCAGGGCATCGTGGAGTCCTGGCGGTGGTGGTGGCTGCCCTGGCAGGCGATCGGCGGCGTGGTCTTCTTCACCGCGGGGCTCGCCGAGCTGCGCCGCCCGCCGTTCGACATGCCGATCGCGGACTCCGAGATCATCATGGGCCCGATGACCGAGTACACCGGGATCAGGTTCGCCCTGTTCATGCTGGCCGAGTACGCCGGGATCATCGTGATCGCCGCGCTCACCGCCACGCTGTTCCTGGGCGGCTGGCACGGCCCTCTCCTGCCGGGACCCGCGTGGATGCTCGTCAAGGTGTTCCTCCTGGTGTTCGTGGTGATCTGGGTCCGGGTGAGCTACCCCCGGCTCCGTGAGGACCAGCTCCAGAAGCTCGCCTGGGTCGGCCTGGTGCCGCTGGCGCTGGTCCAGCTCGCGCTGACCGGGGTCGTCAGGGTCCTCACCGGGTGATCCGTCCGGGGGACGGGGCGCGGGCCTGACCGGAGTCCGCGCCGTCCGGCCGGGCCGATGTTCGAAGCGCGCGCACCGGGCATGGAGGACGAGCAGGGGTGCGGTGACCACGTACCTTTGCCGGGAGGACGGCCTGCCCGCCGCGCCGGTGTGGCGAGTGGTGCCGCCGACCCGACCGGCACCGGTGAACCACACGCGACCCGGTGAACACTCGTGGTCACCGCACCAGGTGACATCGGCGGCCAAGGACGGAACACATGACCCTCACGCTTGCCGTGGACGACGACCTGGTCGTCGAGGTGCCGGAACATCCACCGGTACGGCTGCCCCTCGCCGGTCCGGGCAGGGCGAGCACGCTGCTCTTCTTCGGTTACCCCGGCCGGGGCAGGACGAGGTACGGCCTGGCGGTGCTGGACGACTCCGGCCTGGTGATGCTGGAGGCGCCGGGCTCCCGCTCGCGCCGCGAGGTGGAGGCGTTCGCCGGCGACAACGGCCTGACGTTCGAGCTCAGGCGGTTCGCCACCGGGGAGGAGGCCAGGACGGCGCTCGCCCGTAGATCGCCCGCCTGGCGCGCGGTGACCTGGCGCCGGTCGCCCTCCGCCCTGCCCCGGCTGCGGGTGCCCGGGGTGCGGAGCCTGCGGCCCCCCAAGGGGTCGCCGAGGGTCTGGTGGCGCGAGCAGCTGCTCTACGGGCTCATGTGGCTGGTGCTCGCCTACGGCGTCGCCTTCGTGACGCTGGTCGTTCTGAACATGAGGAACCCCGGCGGTGACGTCAGCCGGGGGATGGGCGCGCTCGGGGTCGCCGCCCTGGTGCTGGCCGGGCTGACCGTCCTGGGCGCCGGTGTCATGGCCGGGGTCGGCCGGAGGCGGGCCCGTCACCGGTCCGCCGACGGCCGCGTGCTCGGACGGCGGGGCGAGCCCCACTGCCGCCTGGTGGCCGTGCACGGCCGGCTGCTGCTGGAGACCGCCCGCCGGACCCGCGAGATCGACGCGTCCAGGCTGCTGCTCTACTCGGCCGACCTGGGAATGACCGGCCTGGTGGTCGGGGACGGTCTGCTCCACCTGCCGGGACACTGGGACCCCGGGGAGACGGACCGCTTCGCCGTACGCAACGGGCTGGAGCTGGAGACCCGGACGCTGACCCGTCAGGAGTATCTCGACCTGACGGCCCGGGTGAGGGACGCGGTGCCCTAATGCACGATCCGCAGCATGATGTCGGCGGCCGTGGGCCGGTTGCCGGGGTGCTTGTCCAGGCACGCGGCGGCCAGCGGGCGCAGTGACGGAGGCAGGGCCGTCAGGTCGGGGTGGTGGTTGATCACACGGTTGAGGATCGCGGGAATGGTGTCGTCACCGAAGGCGGCACGGCCGGAGGCCGAGAAGATCATGGTGGCCGCCCAGCTGAACACGTCGGTCTCCGGGCCGATCGCACCTCCGCCGAGCTGTTCGGGGGACATGTAGGCGGGGGTGCCCATGATGTTGCCAGAGGTCGCGGTGACCTGGTCGAGCGCGCGGGCGATGCCGAAGTCGATCACGCGTGGCCCGTCGGCGCCGATCAGCACGTTGGCCGGTTTGAAATCCCGGTGCACCACGCCCGCCCGGTGGATCGCGGCCAGCGCGCCCGCCGTGGACAGCGCCAGCCGGGTCAGGCCGTCCTCGTCGCGCGGCCCCTGGTCGCGGACGAGCTGCTCCAGTGAGACGCCGTCCACGTACTCGCTGACGATGTACGCCTGGTCGTCGGTGATGTTCACGTCGAGCACCCGGGCGGTGGAGAAGGTCGCCACCTTGCGCGTCGCCTCCACCTCCCGCAGGAATCGCTCCCGGACCACCCGGTTGCCGGTGAGGTGCTGGTGCAGGACCTTGATGGCCACTTTCCGCCCCTGCGGGGTGAGGGCCAGGTGGACCGTGCCCTGACCGCCCTTCCCCAGACTGCCGATCAGCCGGTACGGCCCCAGCCAGTCCTGGGGCGTATGCGACGGCCGGGTGTGGCCGGGATGGGCGGGAGACGGTGGGTGACCTGCCGGCGCGTGGGTCGCCTGCGTGTGCCGGGGGCCGTTCCAGGTGTGGTGGGGCCGGCGCGCGGGCGCGGGCGTGTTCGATGGCAGGGTGGGGGCGGTCGGGTACGGCGAGGCATGAGGCGCGGCGGGGACGGGGAAGGGGCCCTGGAGGGGGTGCTGCCCGGAGAAGGGCGGCGGTCCCTGGAACACCGGCGTGTCCTGCCGGAACACCGCGCCCCTGATGATCAGCGCGTGGCCCAGCCCGCCGAGCCAGCTGCCGAACAGCCCGACCATCATGACGGCGTCCAGCCAGACCGGGATCCGGTCGGAGTCGCCGTAGACCCCGGCGCCGACGATGAACACCCCCGCGCCGAGACCGTAGAGGACGGTGGCGAGGGCCAGCATCGGGCTCCGCAGCCGGCGGGCCGCGTGGCCCATGATGAACGGCGTCCCCAGACCGCAGGTGAACAGCGGGACCAATGTCCACGCCACGCTCAATCCCGTGTTGGATCGCTGGGGTGGCCGGCTCTGCCAGGCGGGACCGTACTGGTGGGACATGTGGCGAAGAATACGTATTTCTAGGGTTTCCCGCAGTCACCTTCGCGGGTGACTCCGTTGCCGGGGGCGGAACTCGAACACACAGACTGTGGATAAGTGTTGTGGATAACTTGGGGATTTTGGGATCGTTCCTGCCCGGAACCCACTTCACGGAGCAGCCGCATTCCCCGAGGGGCGCCCATGCGCCATTATGTTGAGTTGTGGCACGGATACCAGGAGTGGGGTTGGCGAAAGGGCTCTCCGTCACCCTTCGCCACATGCTGAGCAGATCGGTGACTCAGCGGTACCCCGAAGTCCAGCCCGAACTGCCCCCGCGGAGCCGGGGGGTGATCGGCCTGGTCGAGGAGAACTGCACGGTGTGCATGCTCTGTGCCCGGGAGTGCCCCGACTGGTGCATCTACATCGACTCCCACAAGGAGACCGTCCCGGCGCCCGAAGGGGGCCGCCCCCGCGCCCGCAACATGCTCGACCGTTTCGCGATCGACTTCTCCCTCTGCATGTACTGCGGGATCTGCATCGAGGTCTGCCCGTTCGACGCCCTGTTCTGGTCTCCGGAGTTCGAGTACGCCGAGGGGGACATCCGAAACCTTCTCCACGAGAAGGACAGACTGACCGAGTGGGCCCGGACCGTCCCCCCGCCCCCGGCCCACGAGCCCGGCGCCGATCCCCCCAAGGAGTTCGCGGCGACCTCCCGCCCCGCCCGCCCCGCTCCCCCTCCGGGTTCCCTCTCCGTTCCCGCCGGGACGGTTCGCCCCGCACCCCACCCCGCCGACGCCCCCTCGGAGAGCCCGAGGGGGACGGATGCCTCCGAATCCGGTGGCGGGACCGATGCCTCCGCCGGAACTCCCGGTCACCCGTCCTCCGCCCCGAGCGCCGACGTCTCCTCCTCCTCCTCCGGCGCCGCCGCCCCGCAGTCCGCGACAGGCGGTTCCGGCGCGGCGGACAGAGCCGATACGACGGGAACGGGTAGGTCCGCTGCCACGGGTAGGCCGGATGCGGCGGGGGCGCGGCCCGGCCGGGGACCGGGACGACCGGAACGACCGGCGCGGCGGGCCTCGGCCGGACACGCGAGCGTCCGGGCCATCCGGCCGCCGGGAGCCCTCCCCAAGAAGAACGGCCCACCCGCGGAGACTTCCGTGGCCGACACGTCGTCCCCGGACGGTCCGCCGGACGGCACACCCACGGACGGCACACCCACGGACGGCACACTTACGGACGGCCCCCCGGACGGCACACCCCCGGACGGCACACCCCCGGACGGGGCATCCGCCGGTGACTTATCCACAGGCGGGCCGTCTGCCGAGAAGTTATCCACAGGTAAGGGTGGCGTGTCCCCGGCAGGGGCCACATCGGAGCAGACTTCTGCCACGTACCCGAACGGAGAGTCCGAGGAGGAGACGTGACCGAGGCGCCGTCCTATCTGTCACCGACCGGGCAGGAGATCGTCTTCCTGCTGCTGGGCGCTGTGGCCGTCGGGTCGGCGCTGCTCGTGGTGACCACCAGACAACTCGTCCACGCCGCTCTCTGGCTGGTGGTCTGCTTCGGCGCCCTCGCCGGGGGCTATCTGGTCCTCACGGCCGAGTTCGTCGCCTGGGTCCAAGTGCTGATCTATGTCGGGGCGATCGTGGTCCTGCTGCTGTTCGGCATCATGCTCACCCGTGCCCCGATCGGCAGGGCCGCCGACCTCGACAGCCGGAACCGGCCGGCCGCCGCGGTCGTGGCGACCGCCACCGCCGTCGTGCTGGTCACCGTCGTCATCGACGGCTTCCGCACTGCCTACATCCCTCTGGAACCGGGTGGTGGATCGGCCAAGGAGCTCGGCTCCAGCGTCTTCCGTAACTGGGTGCTCCCCTTCGAGGCGCTCTCGGTCCTCCTGCTGGCCGCCCTGATCGGCGCGATCGTCCTGTCCCGCACCGACATTCGCGGGAGGTGATGACGTGCACGTCGTCTACCCGGCGGTCGTCTCGGCGCTCCTGTTCTCCATCGGCGTGTACGGTGTGCTCGCCCGCCGTAACACCATTCTCGTCCTGATGTCCGTGGAGCTCATGCTCAACGCGGTCAACCTCAACCTGGTCACGTTCGACATGTGGTTACGTGACCGGTTGCACAGCGGTCAGGTTCTCACCCTGTTCGTCATCGTGATCGCCGCGGCCGAGGTCGGCCTCGGTCTCGCGATCATTCTCGCTCTGTACCGAAACCGCCAGACCGTGGACCTCGACCGGCTCCGTGCCCTGGCAGAGCCTGCCGCGCCCGCCGACACCGGCGGACAGAGCGGCGCCACCGGCGTCACCGGTGAAACCGCCCCCCGGCCCATCACCAATGACGGAGACCTGCCCCAGGGCCGGACTTCCCAGGCTTCCCGGACTTCCCAGGCTTCCCTGATTTCCCGGCCCTCCGCCGGATCGGCCGACGTCGTCACAGGGCCGGTTCGGCCCGGAATCGTGACCGGACCGGCCAACAGGACGGTTGACACCTCATGATCACCATCGCCGCCCTGGTCATCCTGCTGCCGTTCGCCGCGGCCGCCGCCGGGCTGCTGGGGTCACGCTTCCCCCGGGGCCTTCGCGGCGGAGCCGCCGATCCGGTCGCGAACAGCAGGGCCGCCTGGATCGCGATCCTCCCCACCGCGATCTCCACGGCACTCGCCATCTGGCTGGTCTACGCCGGCCGGACCGGCACGGGCGGCGGACAGGGCAATCCCCTCCTGCCCCCAGCCGGATCCACCGGCCCGCACGGGCCGGACGGTGTCACCGGGACCCTCGGCATCATCGACACCGGATCCCTGCCGATCTCGGTCGGGCTCTCCGTGAACGGCCTCGCCGCCTCGATCGCGGTGCTGGTGACCGTGGTCGCGCTGGCCGTGCAGATCTATTCGATCGGTTACATGAGCGGCGACCGGCGCTATCCGTCCTACAGCGCCTTCATCAGCCTGTTCACCAGCGCCATGCTCCTGGTCGTCTACGCGGCCGATCTCCTCGTCCTCTACGTGGGCTGGGAGATCATGGGGCTCTGCTCCTACCTGCTGATCGGACACTGGTGGGAGGACCGCGCCAACTCCCGCGCCGCGGTCAAGGCGTTCCTTGTCACCCGGCTCGGCGACGTCGGCTTCCTCTTCGGCCTCTTCGTCCTCGGCACCGCGGCAGGCAGCTTCAGAATCGCCGACGTCGTCGCGAAGGTTCCGGAGATGTCCTCCGGCACGACCGTCGCCGCGACCATGCTGCTGCTCGCCGGGGTCGCAGGGAAAAGCGCTCAGGTCCCGCTGCACACCTGGCTCCCCGACGCGATGGCCGGCCCCACCCCGATCAGCGCCCTCATCCACGCGGCCACCATGGTCGCAGCCGGGATCTTCCTCGTCGCCCGCCTCTACCCTGTCTTCCTCGTCTCCCACCCCACCCTGGACGTGCTCGCGGTCATCGCCGCGCTCGGCATGCTCGGCGCCGCGCTGGCCGCCCTGGCACAGCAGGACCTCAAACGGGTCCTCGCCTACTCCACGATCAGCCAGCTCGCCTACATGGCCGGTGCGCTGGCCGCGGGGTCCAAGAGCGCGGCGATCTTCCATCTGATCACCCACGGCGCCTTCAAGGCGCTGCTCTTCCTCTGCGCCGGAGCCGTGATCCACGTGGTCGGCTCCAACCTCATGAGCGCGATGGGCGGCCTCCGAGGTGAGCTTCCCACCACCTTCGTCGCGATGACGATCGGCTTCGCCGCCCTGATGGGCCTCCCCCCGACCAGCGGCTTCTTCAGCAAGGACGAGGTGCTGGCGACGATGGAGCGGGCCTTGAGCGCCGGACCGCTCACCGGCGCGGCGGCCCTGCTGCTGTACGGCTGCGCGCTGGCCACGGTCGCGGTGACCGGTGCCTACGCCACCCGCGCGTGGCTGCGCACCTTCTTCGGGGAACGCTCCACAATGGCTTCCCCCCATCCTCACCCCGCCCCGGAGCCCGGCGCACCCCACATCGCCGACCTCCGGCCCGGAACCGGCCCGGACCAGGTGGCCGACGTCCTGCCCGTCCCCGAGTCCGCCCATATCGCCGATGTCCAGCCCGCACCCAGCCCGGTCCACCTCACCGATGTCCGGCCCGTGCCCGTCCCGGGTCGCGTCACCGATGTCCGGTCCGCGTCCGGCGCGGCTCACGTCCCCGACGTTCACGGGGTTCCCGCCACCATGCGCCTGCCGATCGCGCTGCTCGCCGTGCCCGCCCTGCTCCTGGGTTTCGCCGGCGCCGCCGATCTTCAGTGGGGCACGGCCGTCCTCAGCCTCGCGCCGGCGTTGTTCGGCGCCGGCCTGGTGTACGTCGTGTGGCGAGGCGACCCCCTCAGCGATCCGGCCCGCATGCTCGGCCCGCTCCGGACGCCCTGTGAGCAGGCTTTCTCCATTGATTCCGGCTACCACATACTGTTCGTCCGGCCGGTGCTGAGCCTCGCCCGCCTGGTGGCCCGCACCGACGACCGCCTCGTGGACGGTGCGGTGCGCGGCTCGGGGCGGGTGACCCTGGACGTGGCGGGTCTGCTGCGCCTGGCGCAGAACGGCAACGTCCAGCTCTACATCACCGGTCTCCTCGCGGGCATCCTCCTCCTCGCGGTGGGGGCGGTGATCTTCGGATGAGCCTCCCGATCCCTCAGAGAGCGATCCCTCAAAGAACCCACGGCATCCCGACCCCTCGGGGAACCCACGACACGATCTCTCAGACAACCCGCCTCGTCCCAACCCTTCAGGGAACGATCCCCGGGAGAATGCGCGTCGTCCCGTCGGCTCCCCATGCTCACCCAGGTGGTGGCGCGCGGACAGCCGAGATCCGGATCCCGGCGCCCGGCTACGACGGTCGAAGCCCGGCCTCCACCCGGGACGGGGTGGTCCAGCCGTGAACTGGGTGCTGATCGCGCTGCTCGGGGTGCCGCTGACCGGAGCCGCCGTGCTGCTCATGCCGTTCCGGATGGGCGCCGCCGCCGCGGGACGCCTGCTCCGGGCACACGGTCTCGCGGTGTCCGGGGTCACGTTCGGGCTCTCCCTGGTGCCGGTCGCCGGGTTCGGCTACGGCGACACGGCCGGGATGCGGTTCTCGACGGACCTGGCCTGGGTCCCCGGACTGGACATCAGGTTCCATCTCGGCGTGGACGGGATCTCGCTGCCGCTGGTCGTGCTGACCACACTGCTGACCTTCCTCTGTTTCGTCTACCTCTGCTGGGGGCGTGCCGACGGACCCGGGCAACTGCTCTGCCCCGAGCCCGGAGGCGGCCGTCCCCGAGCCCTGGTGTTCACACTGCTCATCCTCGAAACCGGCATGATCGGCACGTTCCTCGCGCTCGACCTGCTGCTGTTCTTCCTGTTCTTCGAGGTCGTCCTCATCCCGATGTACTTCGTGATCGCCGTCTGGGGCGGGCGCGCCAGGCGGGCGGCGGCGATCAAGTTCATCCTCTACACCTTGCTCGGCTCGGTCGTCCTCCTGCTCGGACTGCTGTTCATCTGGGCACAGACCGGCACCCTGGACATGGTGACCCTCGCCCGCTCCCACGGGGCGGGGATGGCCGGCCCGGTGCAGATCGCGGCCTTCGTGGCCGTCGGCGTCGGCCTGGCGGTCAAGACCCCGATGTGGCCGTTGCACACGTGGCTGCCCGCCGCTCACACCGAGGCGCCCACCGTCGGCTCGGTGCTCCTGGCGGGCGTCCTGCTCAAGATGGGCACCTACGGCTTCGCCCGCATCGCCATCCCCATCCTGCCGGAGGGGGCCGCCGCCGTGGCCCCCTGGCTCGGGACCTTCGCGGTGATCGGCATCGTCTACGGCTCCCTCGCCTGCCTTGCCCAGCGCGACCTCAAGCGGATGATCGCCTACTCCTCGATCGGGCACATGGGCTTCGTGCTCCTGGGTTTCGCCACGCTCACCCCGGTCGGCGTCAACGCCGCCCTGTTCGGCAACATCGCCCACGGTCTGATCACCGCGCTGCTCTTCTTCGTGGTCGGAGCGATCAAGGAGCGCTACGGCACCTCCGGCATACCGGCGCTCGGCGGTGGCATGCTGTCGCGGCTGCCGCACCTCGGCTCCCTGCTCACCTTCGCCTGCGTCGCGTCCCTCGGGCTGCCTGGTCTGGCGGGCTTCTGGGGGGAGATGCTCGCCCTCCTCGGCGCGTTCGACCCGGCTCCGGGCCTGCCTCGCCCGCTCTACCTGACCTTCATGGCCGTCGGTGGTCTCGGCACCGTCCTGACCGCCGCCTACTTCCTGGTCATGCTCTCCCGTGTCACCCACGGCAGGCACACCGAGACCGTCTACGCCCCCGTCCTCACCATGGCAGGCGAGGGAGGCGGAGAGGACCGGACGACGGTCGTCGCGAGGAGCCGGAGCGAGCACATGAGAGAGCGCATGAGAGACGTCGCCGGTTACGAACTGGCCGCCTGGGTGCCGCTGATCGGTCTGATCCTGCTGTTCGGCCTCTGGCCGAAGGCGCTGCTGTCCCTCACCGGCCCTGTGGTCCAGACCTTCGTGGGGGCGCCGTGATCCAGTCGATCGACTACTACGCGGTCGCGCCGCTGCTGCTTCTCGTGCTCACCGCCGGGCTCGTGCTGCTCCTGGACGCCTTCCTGCCGCGCAGGCCGTATGTCCGCCCCCTGCTCGGCGCGGTCACCCTGGCCGGGGTGCTCGGTGCCCTGGGGGTGGTGCTCTCACAGGCGTTGCGTCTCCAAGGGCCGATGCGGACCTTCTGCGTCCCCGGCGGGTTACGGAGCCCCGCCACCACCGGCCTCGGCACGCTCGGCCTCCCTCCCGGAGCCGTCCCCGCCCCACCCCTCGGAGTGACCCCTGGCCCGACCTCAATGATCTTCTCCGGCCCGCCCCCTGGGGTGACTCCCGGCCCGGTCTCCGCGATCGCCCTCGGTTCGGTATCCGAAGTGGCCTCCGGCCCGACCTCGACGATCGTCCCCGGTCCGTTCTCGGTGCTCTTCTCCGGCCTGCCCCCTGAGGTGGCTCGGTCGGGCGCCGCGCCCCTCTTCGGCTCGGAGTCCGGAGCGGCCCCGGGATCCGGGCCGGGTGGCGGCGACGCGGTTCTGTGCTCGTTCGTGGTCGACCACTTCACCCTGGTCTTCGCCGGGCTCGCGCTGGCCGCCGGCGTCATCGTGGTGCTGCTGTCGATGGCGGAGCTCTCCTTGGGAGAGATCCCCGTCGGCGAGTGGTACTTCCTGCTGCTGTGCACGCTGGCCGGCGCCGTCGCCCTCCCCGCCTCCCGAGATCTGGTCATGCTGGTGGTGGCCTTGGAGCTGGTCTCGCTGCCGGTCTTCGCGCTTACCGCGCTCAAACGCTACGACGGCCGGAGTTCGGAGGCGGCGGTCAAGCTTTTCCTGGTCTCCGTGGTCTCCACGGCGGTGATGCTTTTCGGGGTCTCCCTGCTGTACGGCGCGACCGGGACCGTCTACCTCGATCGGCTGGCCCGGAGCCTGTCCTGGCACATCGCCGGGTCCACCGGAGGCCCCGGCTCAGTCACCCCGGTGTCCTCCGGTGCCGGAGCGTCCCTTGGCGCCCACGCCCCCCCGCTCCAGATCCCCCCTGATCTGTCTCCCGTGCTCACCGTGGCCATTGTTCTGGTGCTCGCCGGATTCGCCTTCAAGGTCGCGGCGGTGCCGTTCCACGCGTGGGCGGGCGACGTCTACCAGGGGGCTCCGGTCCCGGTCGCGGCGCTGCTCTCAGTGATCTCCAAGGCGGCCGGGTTCGCCGGGCTGATCCTCATCCTGGTTCTGGCCCTCCGAAGCCGGGCGGACACCTGGGTCCCGCTGATCGCGATCATCGCGGCGCTGACCATGACGGTCGGCAACCTCCTGGCCCTGCGCCAGCGCCACGCCGTACGTCTGCTCGCCTGGTCCTCGGTCGCCCAGTCGGGTTACATTCTCGCCCCCCTCGGGGTCCACGACGACGAGACGATGAGCGCGTCGATCGCCTACCTGGTGTTCTACGCGGCGATGAACCTGGGGGCGTTCGCCGTGGTCATGCTGGTGTCGCGGCGTCGTCCCCGCAACGAGCTGGACGACTACCGGGGACTGGCGTTCCGCAGTCCGGCGGCCGGACTCGCGCTGGCCTTCTTCCTCATCTGCCTGGCCGGTCTGCCGCCGGGACTGGCCGGGATGTTCGCCAAGATCGTGGTGTTCCGGGAGCTCGTCGACGGTGGTGGAGTCTGGCCGGCCGCGGTGATGGCCGTCAACACCGTCATCGGTCTCTACTACTACGTCGTGTGGACCACGCGAATCCTCACCCCGGGCCCCAGCTCGGGCACATCCTCAGCCCCCGGCCCCACCCCGTCCCCGACTCCCGTCTCCACCTCGGCCCCAGCCCCGTCCCCAGCCTTGGTCTCGGCGGGGGTCTCGGCAGGGGTCTCGGTGGAGAGTGGCGCGGCTGTGATCCCCGAGACGGACGGTGACCGTACCGGGTGGGTACCGGTGGCCGTCGCGATCACACTGGCAGTGGTCATCGCGGTGGTGTTCTCCGTCGCCCCGCAGACCGTGCTCGGCCCGCTGCCGACGACCTTCGTCGCGCCGGGCTGAACACTCCCGGGAACGTTAGACCTGGCCGGAGTCGTTGGCACTGGTGAACCGGCATCAACCGGCCCGGCATCAACCGACAGGGGGGGCAGTGCACCACAACGGTCTGCGTACCGCGGTCCTCCTCGGCGCGCTGTCCGCGATGATCGTCGCGGCGGGGGCGTGGCTGGGCGGTGGCACCGGGGTGCAGATCGCGGTTCTGGTCGCCCTGGCGACCAACGGCGCCGCCTACCTCTTCTCCGACCGGATCGCCCTGTCCGCGATGCGCGCCCGGCCGGTGGGAGAGGTCGAGCAACCGGTCCTCTACCGGATCGTGCGTGAGCTCTCCACTGAGGCCCGCCAGCCGATGCCCCGGTTGTACGTCTCGCCGACCATGCAGCCCAACGCCTTCGCCACCGGCCGGAACCCTCGCAACGCCGCGATCTGCGTCACCTACGGCATCACCCAGCTCCTCGACGAGTCCGAGCTGCGCGGGGTTGTCGGCCACGAGCTGTCCCACGTCTACAACCGGGACATTCTGGTCTCGTCGGTGGTGGGCGCGCTCGCCACGATGATCACTTATCTCGGTTACGTCGGCCTGTTCTTCAGCGGGGGAGACGATGACGAGGGTCCGGGCTTCATCGGTGCCCTGCTCATGATGGTGCTCGGCCCGGTCGCCGCCGGGATGATCCAGATGGCTGTCTCCCGCTCCCGCGAGTATCAGGCGGACGAGTCCGGGGCGCGGCTGACCGGTGACCCGCTGGCTCTCGCCTCCGCGCTGCGGAAGATAGAGATGGGTGCCCGGCAGTTGCCGCTCCCGGAGAACGCCCGCATCGTCTCCACCGCCCATCTCATGATCGCCAACCCTTTCCGGGGGGCGGGACTCGGCAGGTTGTTCTCCACACACCCGCCGACCGCCGACCGCGTCGCCCGGCTGGAAAGGATGGCCGGCTACCGCCGTTGACGAGGCGCCCACGTTGACGAGGCGCTCCGGCGGGGCACCCGGGCAGGCCGGTGACTCATCCGGGCGCGCCTGTCACCAACCGGCCGAGGTGAGAGGCGACGAGAGTCGGGGCCGCCGTCAGGAACGTTGGGTGACCGGGTCGGTCTCCTCGGGAAGGAGTCCGGGGACGCCGTCGACGCTCTCCCGGTTGTTCTTGGCGCGGTAGGCCCGCCTCTGCTGGACGTCCTTACGTTCCGCCCACTCGTCGAGCAGGGGCCGGTCCCTGTCGAAGGACATGAACGGCACCGAGAAGCCGCAGGAGTCGGAGATGCGATCACAGTCGACGACGATGATCGACCGGACTCCGGGGTGCGGGCCGAACCTCTTGATCAGTTCGGTGAAGCCGGGGCTCTCCGGGACGAGGACCCGGCCGGTGCCGTACAGACGGAGGATGTTGGGGGGACCGGAGAAGGCACAGAACATGATCGTGATACGACCGTTCTGGCGGACGTGGGAAATGGTCTCGACACCGCTGCCGTCCAGGTCGAGGTAGGCCACCGTGGTGTCGTCGAGAACGGCGAAGGTGTCGGGGTACCCCTTGGGGGAGACGTTGACGTGCCCGCCCTGCTCGGGAGCGGTCGCGACGAAGTAGACCGGCTGCGCCTCGATGAACTCACGCAGCCGGTCATTGATCTTGTCATGAATTTTCCCCATAAAGGGGACGATAAGTGGTTGTCACTCGCCGGGCAGCCACCAGGTCCACGGGTCGCTCCTGATCTTGAAGGAGTCCAGCTTGCGAGTGGATCCGGTCTCGGCGTTCACCGTCCGCTTCACCGCGGAGGTGGGGTTGTTCTCGTCGCCGCTGTCCCGGCCCGTCCAGAGGGTGAGCGTGCCCGCCGGGTCCCAGTAGAGCCGCTGCGCGTTCTCGTTCTTGGGGATGCCGAGCCGAATCGCCTCGGAGACGGTGTCCGACGTCAGGTCGTAGGTGCGCAGACGAGGCTTGTTCGACGGGCCCGTGATGATCAGCGCCACCGTGGACCCGTCGTCGGCCAGAGCGACCGGCGAGTTGTTGGAGACGATCTGCGGGACGATCTGGCTCGCGGTCTGCCGGCCGTCGGCGTCGAAGACCGCGAACTCGGTGATGTTGTCGTCCGTGAACCGGCCGGTGAGCATGTGCCGCCCATCGGGGCTGAAGCTCAGCACGTTGTTCTTCGACGGCAGCTTGATGGTCTTACCGGTCTTGAGGTTCGCCACCAGGCTCGGCAGCTTCTCCGCGCTGTCGAAGTAGTCGACCACGACGATCGAGCCGTCGGGGGAGAACATGGTGTCCAGGTCGTTCTGGCCGATCCCCTTGGGCAGGGTGGCGGCCTTGCCGGGAAGTGGGCGGACCTTTCCGCTGTTCACGTCGCGGACGACCAGCTTGTCGCCCCTGAAGTAGTTCACGAACCGGCCGTTGCCGCTGATCGCGAACATGGTGGTGATCTCCCTGTCCACCTTTCCGTTGGCCTGGCGGGGGTGGATCCGCGCGTCGGCCAGCTTGACGGACTTGCCGCTGCGCAGCGTCAGAGTCCACTTGCCACAGGGAATCCTGTCGTCCTTCTTGGCGCAGCTCTTGATCCATGCGTACCGCACCGAGTCGTCGGATGCGGCTCCCGTCTTCGCCTCCGCCGGGGTCACGGTCATGGTCACGGCGGTGGCCGCCGCGGCGGCGAGCGCGAGTGCTGCGAATCCACGTGGGGGGATCATCGAGATTCCTTTCGTCACCTGGATAGATGCGGCTCCGGTATGAAAGGTTGCATCACGAATCAGCCACACCCAATGAGATACAGCCTTTCTGCTGTCATAAGGAAGGCCGTATCCCATTGAAGGTGATCGGTGCACTTGGCATCGTCGTCCAGCGGTCCTGCGGAACCACCCCGAGAAGCCGGCCGCCGACCGGACACCTCGCCCGCGCTTCAGGCTCGCCGCCCCGACTCGCGGGGGGGGGAGACATCGGCCGCCCGCGTGCCTGAAACGGGCGGAGAGAACATCCGATAACGATCTTTTGATCATTGGCCAAGCCACCGCCGCCTGTGACCCAGACTGACTGACATGGACGAGACGGTGTGGACGGAGGACGGCGTCCGGCTCTGGGCGATCCGCGGCGGCGAGGGTCACTCCGTGGTCTTCTGCCACGGCGGTCCCGGCCTGTGGGACACCCTGGGGGAAGTGGCCGGGCTGCTTGCCGGAGTGGCGACCGTACACCGCTGGGACCAGCGGGGCTGCGGCCGTTCCCAGCGGTGCGGGCCGTACTCGGTTGCCCGGTCGCTGGCGGACCTGGACGCCGTCCGCCGGCATTTCGGTTTGGAGAGGATGACGTTACTGGGACATTCATGGGGCGCACAGCTGACGTTGCGGTACGCGTTGGACCATCCCGAGCGCGTCAGCGGGCTGGTCTACGTCTCAGGAACGGGGATCGATCGCGACGCCGACTGGCACGGCGAGTACGCACGTAATCTCCGGAGCAGGCTGGGTGACCACCTGAGGCGCTGGGAGACACTGCGGGAGCGTGAGCGCACGGACGCCGAGGACCGGGAGTTCTCGGTGCTGCAATGGTCGGTCGACTTCGCCGACCGGGACCGAGCGCTGGAGCACGCCGAGCGCATGGCCACTCCATGGCTCGGCGTCAACTTCGAGTGCAACGCCGCCCTCAACGCCGAGGACAGGCGTCACTGGGGCACGCCGAAGCTGCGGGCGCGGTGCGAGGCGCTGAACGTCCCAGTACTGATCGTGGACGGGGCAGAGGACATCCGCCCTCGCCGGTCGGTGGATTCGCTGGAACGGGCCCTGCCTCTGGCATCCCGGGTCACGCTCAACGGGGCCGGGCACCTACCGTGGATCGAGGATCCGGACGGCTTTCGGTCAGCGGTCGGCGACTTCCTGCTCGGGCTCCGGTAGCCGACCTCTTCGAGCACGCGGAGAACGGCCTCGAAGAGCGCTCGAAGGTCAGAAGATGAACGGCCGACAACCCGCGGCAGGCCGGGATCCCCCGTGGAGGGGCGCTTCCGTTACCGACAAACGCCGTGGAGACCGCGGGAGTGGCCGGGACACAGGCGAAGGCAGACGCCTTCGACCATGTGCCCCGGATATGCCCTCCGCGCCGAGATACCCCTGAAACCGCAAGCTCGGAGCCTCGACCGCGCGTTCGCCAGGGATGGTCTGATGCCTCCGTGGCCTGTTCGCCGGCCTCGCTTTCCGCACATGCGACGTTGTCACAGGTTGGACACTATGTAAGATCCAGCACTGCGGGTAGTCGTCCCAGATGAAACGGGGTCACGCGGGGCTAGCGGTAGTTCGTGAACTGAAGGGCGATCTCCAGGTCCTTACCCTTGAGCAGGGCGATGACCTCCTGGAGCTCGTCCCTCTTCTTGGAGCTCACCCGCAGCTCCTCACCCTGAATCTGAGCCTTGACCCCCTTGGGGCCCTCGTCCCTGATGATCTTCGAGATCTTCCTGGCGTTCTCCTGGTCGATGCCCTCCTTGAGGGTGACCACGAGGCGGTACTCCTTGCCGGACAGCTTGGGCTCATCCGCGTCCAGGACTTTGAGCGAGAGACCCCGCTTGATCAGCTTGTCCTTGAACACGTCAAGGACGGCGTTGGCGCGTTCCTCGCTGTTGGCTCTGATCTCGACGGCCTTCTGCCCCCCCGACCAGGCAATGCTCGCGCCGGTGCCCTTGAAGTCGAATCGGTGCCCGACCTCCTTGACCGTCTGGTTCAGCGCGTTGTCGGCCTCCTGGTGGTCGATCTTGCTGACGATGTCAAAACTGCTGTCGGCCATGCGTCGACTATCCTCTCTAGCTCTCTTGTCGACCCTAGCGCTTCGCCTGTCGGCACAGGATGAACGTGACCGCCAACACCCAGACGACGGTGTCAAAGAAGGGCGGGAGTCATTTCGAATCTCCACCGGCACACACGCCGGCCTTCGTCATCCCGCGCGCCGACCTTCGCGGCCCCGTGCGTCCGGCGTGGAACGATGATCACGTCTGTCTGTTTCAACCATCGTGCCGGCCCCCACCCGCGAGGCTGAAACCCCGGTTCTCCGCTCTCAAAACCCCCGGCCCCACAGGTCTTCCCTCTCACAGAAGCACCGTGAGGACCGAGGCGCAGGCCGCGAATCCCCGGCCCCACGGCCTGTTCGCAGGCCGCCTCCGCCGATGTCACGTCACACCCGGAAGTCCGCTATTCTTCTTCCTGTCACCGCTTCGAGCGGATGGCGCGGCAGGTTGCCCGAGTGGTCAAAGGGAGCGGTCTGTAAAACCGTCGGCTCAGCCTACGCAGGTTCAAGTCCTGCACCTGCCACCAGCAAAAACGGCAGCTCAGAGGCCCTTCGGGGCCTCTTTTGCGTTTCGGGGTCATGCGGCCGTATGCCGCCCTGAGCGCCTGTGTGTCGGTGCTCGCGCAATATACGCGCAATGATCTTGACAGCGTTTCCCCAGGTCAAGCCCGGCTTCCAGGGGCGGGTGAGTGCGGACCGGTCCGGAAACGCCGAAGGGCCCCGGGGGAGTCCGGGACCCTGATCGTACGGCGTGCCTTTCACATGGTCAGCGCTTCGCTGATCCGCCTGTTGGCGATCTCCTTGTGCCCGTCGAGGCACTTGGCGTAGACCCGCAACAGGACGTCCACACCATGCCCCGCCCTAACGGTCATGGCGTCGAACTCCACCGGGGTGAACGGCAGGCCCGGCAGCGGCGGCGGGGGAACCGGCTGGACTTCAGTGAGGATCTTGACGGTGACCGACTTCTGGGAGGCCTTGGCCTCGGGGTCGGCGTCGACCACGGAGACCTGCCAGACGGGCAGGCCGGTGGTCTTGTCCTTGGCGTAGACCACTCGCGTGGCCGTCGAGGCGTCGAAGTCCTTGACCTGCTGCACCTCCCCCACCAGGTAGCAGCCGTGCGGGAAGACCTGGTCGAAGCCGATCGAGATCGGGCCCTGGATGGCCATAGGGCAACACCTCCTCTTCTTGAGTAGCCAGTCTGCTTGACTGGCCAAGTTGTGACTTCATTAAGCACGAAGCTCGCTTGGTTAGTCAAGTACACCAAGCGAGCTTCGTGAGAAAAGTTGGAGCTACCGGTTGTGGCTACCGGATCGGGTACGCGTCCTCCAGCTCATGACGATCGCCGGGAAGAACGGTCTCCACCACGACCCACGCCTTGCCCGTGGCGTCGCAGGCGACGGCGTAGACGCTCAGCAGCGCGGCCGAGCTTTTCACGTCCAGGAGCTTGCGCTCGTCGGGGGTGGGGTTGCGGGCGGTGACGTGCTCGATGATGTGGTCCAGGGAGACGCCGGCCGCGCTCTCCACATACCGCCGCACCCCCTGACGCAGGTCGGCGCCTTCGGCCAGGGCCGTGCCTTCGCCGACGTCGGCCGCCACCCAGGTGGAGGAGATCTCGCTCGGTTCGCCGTCGCGCTCGATGAGGACCCGGCGGCCAACAACCGAGGCCTTCGGTTCGATGCCGAGGTAGGCCGCGATGCGGTTGGGGGCCTCGATCGGTCCGGCCGTGAGCAGCTTGCTTGAGGCCTGGGTCTCTGTCCGGTCGAGGAGTTCGCGGCCCGTTCGGGGTTGCTGGCCGGTGGGGATCGAGGGGCGGCCTCGGACGAAGCGGCCCTTGCCCTGCTGGGTGACGATCCACCCCTGGTCACGCAGGACGCCAAGGGCTTTGACCACGGTGGGCCGGGCCATGCCGAACTCGGCCATGAGAGTGTGTTCGCTGGGCAGCAGCGAGCCCGCCGGGTACTCGCCCGAGTCGATGCGCCGTTCCAGTTCGGCGATCAACTGCGCGTACTTGGGAGGCGTGTATTCAAATGACATTAAAGCCTCACATTCAACATGCCTGTCTAGCCAAGCAGGCTATCAGTGCAGGTTAAAGATGCGAAGGCATTCACCGACAGAAACCCATCACCCCGTGACAGGCTCGGTGGCGCGACGGGATGGGGGTAACGCTCCCCGGCCCCCTCCAGACCCGAGGGACCCCACCCCGCCGCGCCGTTTCCTATCGGACCTCCCCGGAGAGCAACGCCCTCCATACGCCGTCGCCCTTACGGATCGGCCAGCGATAGGTCTCATGCACCTGCCGGGCACCGTTGAAGCGGTGCGTGCGGCGAATGAACGCCTGCCCTCCGGCATGGCACAGCTCATAAAGGGTGGAACAGCAGTCACAGGTCCAGGCGATCACCCGCAGGCGCGCCACCCCCTGGTACGGCGTGCGCCACACCAACTTCATGTGATCACGAAGAGGCATCGCCACGTGCGGACTCAGGCACCCGGCTGCCGCGATCACTGCGGAGCCCAGTCGGTCGGCACCACGGGCGGCGGGGCCATCCGGCGTAACTCGGCATATCGGGCGGCCACCCGCCGCGCCGTACTCACCGGATCATCGGCCGGGCTGTAGGCGTCCCACCCCAGCCCATCCCGCGCCGGCCTGCCGGAGGCGTCCTGGCCGGACTTCCAGCGAAACACGCGGCCGTCGGTCCACACCACCAACCCCGACCAGACCGACACCAGGGCGAGGCCGTACCCGTCGTGCACATCGGAGTCGATCCCCAGGCCCGCCAACTCCTGCTGTAACCGCTGCGCCGCCTCGACCGCGCTGATCACCGTGTCCGGCCTGATGTGGTTCGGCCTGACGGGCGGAAGCTCCCACATATGCATCACGCCGCCTCATCCACAGCAGAACAGTCCAGGCACTCGACCCGGACCAGCGTCACGGCCTGCCCATCAAGATGGAGCGCCACCTCGGCGCGGTTGCGGCGAACCCACCGCCAGCCGCGACCGTGGCAGGTCTGGCACCCCCGGCCCGTCGGTTTCCCCTCGGCAATCATGAGTCAAGGTTCTTCACCTGCGTCGATGCAGCCCATCCCGGCCCGGAATCCTTCGGCAGAATGGCCGATATCCCTTGACGGGATAACCGCCCAACGGCAACGGTTGAATATCCGGAAGCGAAGACATCTAGGAGATATGTCATATGCCCGCAGATGCGACTGAACCAGTCGTTATCTTGCCGGAACTATGGCAACGCCCCGAAATCCTGGAAAGCCTCCGAACTCGGAATATCGGGCAACTCTTCCGGCTCATCCGCCAGCACGCCGGAGCCAGTCAGACCCGCATCGGCGTCGCGGTGAACCTCAGCCAGGGCAAGGTCAGCGAGATCATGAAAGGGGCCGTCCAGGTCACCTCGTTCGAGGTCATCGAACGCATCGCTGAAGGGCTGAACATGCCCGACCCGGCCCGCATGACCCTCGGCCTGGCCCCCCGAAACCCTCTTCCGAAGCCAGACCTCAGGCCGGAACGCGCATCATCCAGCCAGGTCACACCGCCGGAAGCAGGCCTGCCGACGACGTACCTCATCAGCCTGACCGGCGCATCCAGCCGCCCCGTCATCTCCGGCCTGCGTCACGTTCTCAGCGGCCACATCCAGGCCGAGGCCATCATGGGGCCGCCCCTGCTGATCAACGCCGTCAAAAGCCAGATCCCTCTCATCGGGCAGGTCTGCCGAGTGACGCGCGGAGCCGACCGCGCCGAGGCATTGAACTTCGCCAGCGAACTGCTGGAATTCTACGGCTGGCTCCACCAGGATCTCGGCGACTTCACCCAGGCCACGATATGGACCAACAAAGCCCTGGACTACGCAATGGAGCTGGGCGATCAGCGGATCATCTCCTATGTGCTCATGCGCAAAAGCGCCATCGCCATCGAGGCCGGCGACCACGGCCACGGTCTCGGCCTGGCCAACGCCGCCCTGGCCAACCCCGACGCCCTCACCTCCCGCCTACGGGCTGTTGTCCTACGGACCCGAGCCATAGCGAACGCCTATCTCGGAGAAGCCGCGGACTCCGCTCGTGATTCGGAGACCGCCCTCATCGAGGCCACCGCCGGAATGATCCAGACCGACAGCGACCGCGCGCCGTACTGCACGCCCGCCTACGTCGCCATGGAGACCGGCGCCACCCGGCTCCTGCTCGGCCAGGCCACCACCGCAATCCCGATCTTCGAGGCCAGCCGCTCCCAATGGGCGCCCTCCAGCCAGGCCCGCGACCACGCCCTGTTCCTGACCCGCATGGCCACCGCCTACGCCATGGCAGGCGAGCGCGACCAGGCATGCACGGTCACCGAGGAGGCCATCCCGCGCATCCAAGCCCTGCGATCCAGCCGGGTGGCCGGCCAGCTCACCGCACTCCGGACCCAGTTGACTCGGTGGTCGACGGACCGGCCCGTGGCAGACTTGCTCACCAGACTCGACCTCCTCTCAGAGTCCTTCTATCCGCCAGCACCCCGGCCACCAGAAGGAGAACGGTGATCAACGCGCTGCCCACCGCGACCACCACCGAGGAACGCCACCGCAACGCCCCCGTCGCCGTCCTGCCCGTCGGCAGCTTCGAACAGCACGGCGACCACCTGCCGCTCAGCACCGACACCATCATTGCCACCCTCATCGCCCGGCGGATCGCCGAGGCCTACCCCGTCCTGCTGCTGCCCCCGATCACGATCTCCTGCTCCCACGAGCACAGCGCCTGGCCCGGCACCGTCAGCATCTCCGCCCGCACCCTGCACGCCGTCATAACTGACATCTACGACTCCATCACCCGCACCGGCCCCCGCGCCCTGGTGGTGGTCAACGCCCACGGCGGCAACTACGTGCTGAGCAACGTGATCCAAGAGGCAAGCGCCGAAGGCCGCGCGATGGCGCTGTTCCCCACCCGAGACGACTGGCAGGCCGCCCGCTCCGCCGCCGAGCTGGCCAGTTCCACACACGAGGACATGCACGCCGGAGAGATCGAGACCTCCATCCTGCTGCACGCCTGCCCCGAAGTGATCCGCCCCGGCTACCAGGACGCCGACCACCTCGCCGACGACCGCCGCCACCTGCTGACCGAGGGCATGCAGGCCTACACCGAAACCGGGGTCATCGGCCGCCCATCGTTGGCCACTGCCGAAAAAGGCAAGGCCGTCCTCGACTCCCTGACCAGCAGCTTCGCCGACGTGATGAACCTGCTCACCAAGCTCTGAGCACCGTGCTTGACGCGATCACGATCACGTAGCGCGGACACTGCCGAATTGTTCTTATGAGTATCAAGCGGCGGCGTGCCCGCCGCCGTACTGCGGCCCGCCGCCCGCCCGCCGACCGGGCATGCGGCCTGGGGGCCGGTCCCGGCCGGCGGCGGGAACCCGGGCCGCCCACCGCACCACGCATCTGCGGTACTCAACGTCCGCGCCGCACCTGGAACACGCCGCCGCACCTATTTCGCTCTGACGATCGCCAGAAAGTGGCTGATCTTCGCTCAGGGTCGGGGGCGATCGACGATCCGGGACTTCGTACCTCAGCCCCGGCTCACTGAGCACCTATGACTCGGGATCGAAGCTTGGCCCTGCACCCATAGCACTATCCACAATCTGCGGGTCTGATAGCTACTTTTCACGTATCCTATGTTTATGGAATTTGATGGTTTAGACGTTCTACGTATGAGTGGTTGGCAAAACTCAGACGAAAATCATCCTGCGGGGAAAGGCCATCCAGGCTATCGAGTCGTCTGCCGCTGTTTAGCTTGGATCACACATCCCGAAGTTATTATGGGCTCCAATAATATGCGGATCCGAATTGCCGTGGGAGACGTTGACACAGGTGGAGTTACTCTACCCAATGCTATTCCAATGAAGGCCCATGGCCACTGGGTACTTCCCCAGAAAGTACATCGGACTCAGAATGAGTCTAGTATCAATTTCAAAGGCGAAGGTATTTATGAAATAGACTTCAAAGCTTGGCAAGAGGTAGTGCCATCTATATCTTTTGTGGAAATTCTCGTTCGAACTGAATCTGTCGATCCTGAAAATATCCTAAGTGAAGGACGGACAATAACGTCAAGCATGTTGACACTATTGCAGTTCGCCCTAGGGCCCAGGGTCGCGGCTGTGCCACTTGTGGAAGAAACCGGCGAGATTTTCGAAGACTGGCATTGGAACAGGTCGCTCGCCTCTAGTTCGCTTTCATGGGAGCCTCAACTTGACATGCAAGGGGCCCATGGTAGTGAAGTAGTTCAGGCTATGGAACCACTAATCGACAGGTGGATTGCTCTCGACGAAGGCAAACGCGCTCAATTTCGTATTGCGTGTCAGTGGTGGCAGCTCGCAGACGCTCAAAGCGATCTGGTAGTGAAGTACCTTAGTTTATGGCTAGTGGCTGAGTCTCTCAATAAGAGAAAGGATATCCCCGAAGTTCTAAGCGAGATGCTAGAGATCCCCATTGGTAGATGCGCAAAATTTGTCAAGCGAATCTATGGGCGTCGCTGCAGATTGGCGCATGGCGAAGATAGAAGTGTTGGCGAGGAGGAAATCAATGAGGTTCGCTGTTTGGCCGGCACACTTCTTTCTGAGAAGCTCTGTACGTCACCAAGCCCCCTCTATGCGGCACAGCTGAAGCAGTTCATAGTTCCTCCCTCAATTTAGGCGCAGCCTTGCCGCTAATTGAGCGCTCTAGCTCGTATGCGATTTATACCCTTTATGAGCCGATCTCCAGAGAGGCCGCCAGCAACTTAACCGCTTCTATCACCGCTGTTCCAGCAGTTCCCGCCATCGTCGCTATTCCTGCAATCTTCTGTAGAGCGGTTCTTATTTTGCTGGGATCATCTGCCTCGACGATTTCAGCACTGGCCACTTCGATATCATTGGACGAATCAGGGTCGAGTTCGGGCTTGAGCGCAGCGATAGCAGACAGCAGACTGCCTAGTTCTGCCGATGGAACGGTGGCATTATCGCCAGCTACGAATGAGTTGCCTTGAACGGCACTATTGCGCCCAAAAACTCCCGCCGCCCGATCGTTGAACGTGAAATTGTCGCCACTGTTCACTACTAGCCTCCCTAGCTGGATCGTGTAACTTGAAGAATTATTCTTGTTTTCTAAGACTTTAGTAAATTCGTCGAGTCGCCGTACTAGTCCTTTGCTTTCTTGCCGCAAATCCTTTCGCATAGCCGCTAGATCATCTGTTGGAAATTCAACCGTTGCGGCAGTTATTCCAATCAGATTTGGCTGAAGATGGCTGTTTCGACTACGTCGAGACATTCGCTTCAGTTCCGATGCCAGTAAGTCGCGCACTAGCCTAACGTTGAGAGTATCTCGATGGATGCGCCAAGCGCGAAGGATTAGCCGGAGCGTCTCTAGCTGGTGGTAGGTGCGGCTTAGTTCACCACGAATATAACGCGCTTGCTCAACGTGATATTCGCGCCGGCGAATGACGAAAGTAGGAACAGGCCGGTTCCGGGCGATTATCGGTATAGTGGAAAAGACTATTTTATTTCGCCGTGTGTCGAGTTCATCGATTAGGAGCAAGGGGAGCCCGGATGACATCCACCAACTCATGCTCGCATGGCTCGTACTAGTTGTTCTACTTAACAAGTCTGCTGTCAGCAACTGGTCGAAATCAAGCACCGACTTTTCGTGCCCCGATATACGCAATGGGAGCTCAAGGATCTTATTCGCCAGAGCATTAATTGTTCGAGGTCCGACCCCTGGCTTCCATTTTGTAACAACGCCGATTTCTGCTCTCCATGTTGTATTCATACAGAGAAGGCGGCGATAGATTGGCTTTATCCATAACGGTGAGCGCTCGTGCCAAGCTGGCGGGAACCGGATAAGCGAGGAAGCATCAATGAAAGATTGTTGTCCGCGCCATGCTCGGGGTTCGTTAATATCGACCAGCGGCTGAATGACACCGACACCACGAAGGAACTCTCTGCCTAAATCTGGATCCGGCCAACTTGGGCGATTGAGACGGCCAGTATCAGAACTAAGAAGTAGTCTGAGATCAACGATTGGAAACTGGATAGCCACAAATTGACTGCGAGTGAGTTGGCAGGTTCCGTCCATCTAACGCTATCCAGCTGTGATTATCGGCGTAGTTTTCATAGACACAACGGTCTCCTCGTCGAACGGGGGGAGACCGCCGGGGTGTAGCGCGGTCATTTGCCGCACATACGGGAATCGAACCCGCCCTATCAGCAAACACCGTTGATGACTTGCTGACAGCCAGCTCCAGCCGACCCGCATTTCCTGCCTTCGGCGCCCGTAGCTAACCGAAGCACCCGAGTAGTCTAACACAAGGAACTAGCGGTCGTGACGCTCATCATGGTACGACTCCCATCGAAGGAGCCACTGAACTATCGAGACCCACCTGATGATGGCCCGAGACAAGTAGTCGCGCTCGGCTGGATGCAAGGAGGTAGTGAAAAGAATGATTCTTAGCCCTGGATCGCAGGTCAGATTCCGAGTACGGGATGGGGATTGGATGGGATCGTCTTGGTCCGCCCAGACAGCCAAAGGGAAAGGTGACGTATACGTTTCACACCGCGAGGGAGGGCGTCAGATTAAGACCTCCTTTCATGAGTCAGGTCAATGGCATTTTTCGGTATTAAAGGAAGGGCAGAAGCGCCTAGAGGAACACACTTCGCCCTACTTCGGTGTGGTGAAGAACCATTCAGAGATTGCCTCTGGGTGGTTACATGCAATGCGTATTACTGTGCCCCGGAGTGAATTACGTGTCGGCTATCAAGAGCAGGTGCGGCAGCGACCTACCATAGATATACCTACTGATCCGAGCATGGATGTGGTGTCGATAGATTTGCTCTTAGGAGAAGAGTCCGCTGCTCCTATCCGTGTAGACCGAGCGTTTCTCGTTGCACATATGGAGCGGGGAGATGGCGGCCAGGCAGTCATCTTGGCACGGCCAATGTCAATCGATACCCCTGTACATGTGGGCATTTCACCTCGGATCTCTGAGGTGCGGCGCGGTCTGCGCGATCAAGGATGGGACGGGACTTGTCTAACCCGGGCAGTGATAGTTGGACGCGATGAGGTCGAAGGATTTCTCCGACAGATCGAAGTTGCTATCGATCCAGAATAGCGGGATATGCGCGGGATGGTCTTCGGTGGTCGAGACGGGCAAAGGTGCTCTTGCCCTGGTGAGAGGCCCTATCTCCGCTTGGAACGTAGCCCTCTTGAAAACCGCTAGGCCGGGTGACCGGTCTTGAACCGCGCCGGGTTTCGTGGAGGCTATGGTGTGCCCCGGCGCGGTTCACCTGGCATTACCGGTTGAGGTGGTGATCGTTCCCGCTCATCCGTCGGTTGAGGTGTCAGGGCACCGGTGAGTGGATGTGCCTTCGTCGCCAGCGTCAGGGGGTCTCTGGTGGCGGGCGGTGGCCCAGGCTGACAGGGCCGAGGCTAGGTTGATGACGGCGACCGCCAATGGGATCCACTCGGTAGGTTGCATGCTGTCACGACCTTTCGGTATGGGCGGTGGAGTTCCCGACCAGGTGAGGTCAATGTCAGCTTTGGCCTACAGGGTCCGGCATCTGATGCGGACTTGCTCGGAGGAATTCGTGCGGCTTGTCCTTCAGTGAGGCAGGCTGAACAGCAGTGGCTTGCGGGGCCGGTGCCGGGTACCACAGTGTTCGGCGCTGTCCGAACCACTGGCCGGACCCCTCGGCTTGCTAGCGGGCCTGTGTGAAGGGAAGCTTCGATGTCGTTCCTGTCGCCGACCGTTTCGCGCGGGCCGGTGCCAGATCCGGCCCAGGTGCACACCGCCACCGAACTGGCTAGCGCACTGGCTGTGCTACGAGCGGACCGCTCCTATGCCGCCTTGGATAGGGCGGTGCGGCCAGAGCGGTTACCACGCAGCACCATCGGTGGCCTGCTTACAACTGGTCGATGTACGGCCGAAACCCTGGAGCTTTTCTTGCGTGCCTGTGAGGTCCCGCGCGGTCAGTGGGTGAACTGGCGGGCAGCTCGCGAACGTACCTTGACTGCTTCCCCACTGGGTTTGGATGGGGCGATACGGGTGGCTCAAGCTGATCCGCGGCGACTGGGAGTACATGCGGCAATCAATGCTCTGGGCGCTACTGGCGATCTTCCGGCCTACGTCGAACGGGACACTGACACCAACCCGCATGGAGTGCGCGCCCTCATCCGCCAGGCCGCCCAGCGGGGGGGAATGGTGGTATTGGTCGGCTCCTCCTCAGTGGGCAAGACCCGCTGTGCTTTCGAGGCTCTGCAGGTCGTCGTGCCCGCCTGGTGGCTGCTGCACCCGACCGGGCCTGAGCAGGTGCGCCAAGCGGCTGCAACTGCACCAACGCGGTTGGTGGTGTGGCTTGATGAGCTCCAGAATTATTTAGGTGGCCCAGATAAGCTGGATGCGGGCACCATGCGTGCTCTTCTTGGTGCCGGCGCGATTGTGGTAGCTACGATCTGGCCTGAACGATATGCCACCTACACCGCTCTACCTTTCCCAGGGCAGGGCACTGACCTGTATGTCGGCGAGCGCGAGTTGCTCGGCTTAGCCGACGTTGTCCGGCTGAGTGACCGTTTTTCCATCCGAGAGCATGACCGTGCCCGCGCAGCTGCGGATGCGGGGGATTGGCGTATTGCACTGGCGCTGAAGTCTGGCGACTATGGGTTGACCCAGGTGATTGCCGCCGCTCCGCAATTAGTGCACTGTTGGGAGGCCGCCGATCCTTATGCGGCCGCAGTGCTCAATGCAGCCATCGATGCCACCCGCCTGGGAGTAACCTCTCCGCTGAGCACCGAGTTTTTGCGTCTGGCTGCTCCGGGCTACTGCGATGCCCGTCAGCGCGCAACTGCCCCATCTAACTGGTTCGAAGCTGCCTTGGCCTACGCTACCCAGACGCTGCGCGGTGCCGCAGCTGCCCTGGCTCCTGTCGCCGCTCCAGGCGCTATGGGCCAGATCGAGGGGTACCAGGTCGCGGACTACTTGCAACAGCACGCCGCAGCCAAACGCCACAGAATCAGCATCCCGGCCACCTGTTGGCAGGCTCTGGCTGACCACTTGATGGATCGCGGCGACCAAGAACGTGTTGGCAGAGCTGCCCGCGACCGGTTGTTGTACCGGTATGCCGAACCTCTGCTCCAAAAAGCCGCAGACGCAAACGTTTTTGAGGCGGCCAATATTCTAGCTGATCTGTTAGTTGAGCAAGGGCGCAATGAAGAACTCCGCACTCGCGCCGAAGCTGGTGATACGCCGGCCGCATGGCGATTAGCCGACATACTGGCCATGGATGGTCATGACGACGAAGCACTACAGTTCCTACGCGCACACGTCGATGCTGGCGGCGCTCACGTTGCCTGGCGGCTAGCCAATGTGCTGGTCAAGCAGGGCCATGACGACGAAGCACTACAGTTCCTACGAACTCAATTTGATGCTGGTGACCTTTATGTCGCCTGGAAACTAGCCGACATGCTGGTAGAGCAAGGTAAGCCCGATGAAGCACTAAAGGTTCTACATGCACAATCTGATGTCGACGATCTCTATGCTGGTATTCGACTGGCTAACTTGTTGGTCGAAGAAGGTCACCACGACGAACTTCGCGCCCGGGCTGAAGCTGGCAGTTCCTATGCCATTGGGCGATTGATCAACTTGTTGAACGAACAGGGCCATCACGACGAGGCAATGGCATTCTTACTCGCACAAGCCGATGCCGGTGACTCTCTCGCATCCTGGCGGTTAGCCGATCTGCTGGCCGAACATGGCCGACACGACGAACTTCGTGCTTGGGCTGAAGCTGGCAACGCGTCAGCCGCCGGACGGCTGGCCGACCTACTGGCTGAGCAAGGCCGTCACGACGAAGCGCTAGCGTTCCTCCGAGCTCAATACGATGCTGGAAATGTCCCTGTCGTTTGGAGCCTGGCCGACCTACTAGTCGGGCAAGGCCAGCGCAACGAAGCACTAAAACTTCTCCGCACTCAATACGATATCGGTGACGCTAGCATCGCCTGGAAGCTGGTCGACGTGCTAACAGAGAATGGCCAAGGCGATGAAGCATTGACAATTCTTCACGAGCAAGTCAACGCTGGTGAGACCTATGCTGCCAGTCGGCTGATCGACTTCTTGGGCAAGCAGGGTGATCACGATGAGGCTAGTAGATTGCGTTGTTTCGGGATCACCCTAGAGGAATGATCTAAGAACATGCCATAGAGTTTCTGAAACTGCACAGCACCCTGAAGCGGCTCACAACCTGCGAAACGTAGGTGTTGGAGAAATCCTTCCAGTTCCTCCGTCAGGATACTGAGGTCGTCTAACATGAACCGCTTCAACCTTCGAGAGTTGCTGAACATTGCTCTCGGATTCGGTGATGATCTGCCGCGGGAGCGGAGGGAGTAGATCGATCACTGATGGACCTTTGGCAGCCCTGCTATGACGTGTAATATGTGTGCAATGATTATGGTGGTAGTTAGGTCCTGAACGTGCTGCATGCCAGGTCAAAGGCAGTGTAGCCAGAGCAATGGTCACGTTCTGTAAAACCGTCGGCTCAGCCTACGCAGGTTCAAGTCCTGCACCTTCCACCCCAGCAGAAAGAGGCCCCTCACCAGCGCGAACGCGCCGGGGGGCCTTTTTCGTGTATCCGGTCGTCAACGACGATCTACGGGTACTTGCGTTGTATGTGCGTCGGCGCTCAGCCGGAGTTCTGTGAGGGTTTCAGCGCCTCGGTAATCAGCTTCCGGGCGTGCTCATCCTGTCCCAGGATGCACGTGGCGTAGACCCGCGATGGTCGGTGTGCCGTGATCGCTGATCGCAGTCCTGGCCTGGCGGGGTTGTCAGGCCAGGGCGAGGGTGACGGTGAAGCCGAGCGCCGCCTCGTCAGGAGCGGTCGACGTACCATTCACCGCAAACGCTCGGGCGGCCGTCGTTCGGCCGCATGCAGGCGCGGACGGCGAAGTGGTGCTGGGTGTCGGTGTTCCAGTTCATTACCTGCTGCGAAGCTTGCTGGAACGGGCCGCACTGCTTCCAGCCGCCGCGGCTGATGACGATGTTGTCGTCCCTGAAGTGCGTGGGGACGCTGCTGGGCATGGCCTGGAGGCTGCGGTCGGCCCACACCTGGTCTCCGGACCGGTAGGTGGCGGCGCTGATCATGGCGAAGCTGTGGTTGAAGGCCCTGCCGTTGCGTAAGTCTACATTCCGGCCGTAGGCGGAGAACGACACCCCCCACCCGACGCGGCCGAAGACGTCGAAGGAGTAGTTGTCGCATTCGGACGGTGTGGCCGTGATGGAGCCGGTTCGCGCGTCCGTCGTCGTTCCGGCGTGTGCGGGGGAGGTGAGGCCGAGCGTGCCGAGGACGAGGAGTGCGGAGAGGGCCACGCGTCTTCTAATGGTCATCCTTCTGCCTTTCTGGCTGACGGGGTTGTGCCAGCTGGTGTCGCCGGAGATCACGTTGCGCCAGGGCCTTCGACGGCGTGGCCCGGACGGACTCCGGACAGCCTGACAACACGCGTGCTGCTCCGGCAATGGGGTGGGACAGCCCTGGGACAGTGAGAAATGATCATGGCTTTGCCCTGTGCCGTTCATGTCGTCTTGGGATACTTCACGTATTCCGGGCCGATGCGAGATGAGGTGGCAGGTGTCAGCGGAGCGGCTGGCCGAGTTGCTGTCCGAGCTGAAGCTGCGTGGCGGGCGCACATATGAGGCTCTGGGACGCCGTACCGGGATGAGCCGGTCCACGGTCCATCGCTACTGCCGCGGCGAGATCGTCCCGGACAGTTACGGCCCGCTTGAGCGCATCGCGCGAGCGTGTGGCGCCGACAAGGCCGAACTGGGCGAGCTGTACCGGCTCTGGGCAAAGGCGACCGCGTCTCCGGGCGCCGAAGCCGTGACATCCGGCTCGCCCGCGGAGAGCGACGTATCCGGCCAGGGGGGCATGTCGAGCGAAGGCGACGCGGCCGGCAAGGGCGGCGCGGCCACGGCGCCGGTGACGGTCACGCGGGAGCCCGCCCTCGCCTTGGTGGCGCCCGCCGCGAAGGGGGCGCCTGTCATCTCCGCGGCACCCCGCGCGGAGGAGGCGCCCGCCGTCTCCGTGACCTCTCCGGTGAGGAGCACGGCCCTCGCGGGAGAGGGCGAGACCGTCGAGATCGGTCCCGGCCTCGGCTGGGGGGCCACCGAGGTCGGCGGGTCGGGTGTCGCGGCCCGGCGGCCGAGGTGGGCGGGGGCGCGTCAGGGGCTCGCGTTCCTGAGTGCGGCGTTGGCGGTCGCGTGCTTGACGGTGCTCACGGCCAGCACGCCGCCCCCGCCCCCGAGTCCAGTCGCGCAGCCGCAGTGGATCACCGGGCCCGCCTGGACCAAGCCTCCAGCTCTTGTCCCGCGCACGTTGTTCGGTGTCACCATGAACAGTTCCACCGGCACCATGCCCGCCTTCCGGGTCGGCGCCGTGCGGCTGTGGGACAGTGAGACCCGCTGGGCCCAGATTCAGCCCGAGCGCGGCGAGTACGACTGGTCGGTACTCGAACGTCTCGTCACGGGCGCCCACCGGGCCGGCCTGCCCGTGCTGTTCGTGCTCGGCGGGACACCCGGGTGGGCGAGCCCCGGAGGTCCCGCGGCGCCGTACCCGGACGGGTCCAAGGCCGCACCGCCCGACGACCTCGCCGACTGGGACACGTTCGTGCGCGCCCTGGTCGGGCGTTATCGCGGGCGTATCGCGGCGTACGAGCTGTGGGTGCTCGGCAACGACCGTCGCTTCTACGCCGGCACCGTCGAGACGCTGGTCGAGATGACGCGACGGGCCAGCGTGGTCATCAGAAGGGCCGACCCCAAGGCCACAGTGGTCTGTCCGGGCATGGGGCGGTTATGGACGCCTGAGGGGCGAAGTGTGCTGCGGCGGTTCGCCGAGCTGGGAGGGTACGACCACTGCGACGTCGCGGGGATCAAGCTGCATCAACGCACCGCGTCCGATCCGCCCGAGAGCATGCTGGAACTCGCGACCATGGTCGATCGGACGATGCACAAGGTGGGGATACAGCCGCGCCTGTGGAGCACGGGCACGACCTACTCGATCCCCCTGGAACGACCGCTGGACGAGACCAGGGCGCGTAACTACGCGGTGCGTTTCTTTCTCACCGGGCTGTGGGCGCGGAACGTCAACCTTGAGCGCATGTACTTCTACAACTGGGGCGGCACCAAGATCCCGATCGTCCTTCAGGCCGAGGGAGGCGCTCCGACCCGTGCCGCGCTGGCCGTCGAGCAACTGCAGCGGTGGCTCGCTCACGCCCACAGCCGATCGTGCGGACGCGGCCTGGCGATCAATCTCCCCGAGAACGTGTGGCAGTGCGAGTTCACCGTGATCGAGCCCGACTGGGAGTACACCGCGACGATCCGGTGGGCGTTCTCCGGGACGGCCGACACCACCGCGGGCCCGAATGCTCACGTTGTTCGACGGTTGGACGGCGCCACCGTGCAGGTCAGGCCGGGGGATACCATCACCGTGACGGAAGAGCCCGTGCTGATCGAGGACCGTCCGTAGAGCGAGGCCGGGTCCAGGGGGACAGCGCTTGAGGAGTAGCGGGATCGAGTCCAGCCGGTTGGTGGGCCGCCATCGCCGGGTGGCGGAGAGCGCACCGTCTCCCGGCCGGCTGCCGCCGCTTATACCGGCGCCACGAATGCAGGGCAGACCACTTCGCGCCCTTCGTCGCCATCGCCGCCGCCTCGTTCGCTACCGCCGACTCACCACATAAGTCACTGCTTTCCGTGCTGTCGGCGCACCATCTCGGTGATCCAGATGGGCGCGAACGGAGACGTGCAGCCCGGGGAAGTCGGGTAGTCCTTGAGCACCTCCAGGCGCTCACCGATGTCGATCGCGCGGGTGCGGTGCTCGGCGTGCTCGATCCCGATCTGAGCCAGGCAGTGGTTCATCGCCCACTGCAGGCGATCCGGGGCGTCTTTCATCTCCGCCTCGATGACGTCGAGCAGTCCTGCGAGGTCGAGGCGCTCGGGCTTCTTCGCCACGCGTTCGGTGGTCAGCGCCCAGCCGGCACTCGCGACCACTGGATCCGGATCGGCGGACCAGGCCGGGCAGAGCTCTTCGGAGTGCGGGTTCTTCTTCACCACGTAGTTCACGAGCCAGTCGTGCACCTTGGGCGTGCGCGCCTCACGCACCATGACGTCCAGCTCGTCACGCTCGAACGCCTTCGGGCGGCAGATCAGGATCGCCAGCAGTCTCGCCGCGGTGTCATCCGTCTCCCAGAGCCGGCACGCGAGTTCCTGCTGCGTCTTCAGCCGCTTCGCGAGCGCGCGCAGTTTGCCGAGGTTCACACCGTGATCGTCACCGTGTTTCTCGTTCACCTCGCGTGCCCTCGGATCCTCAAGGTCGGCCAGCTCGGCCATCACCTCGGCCACCGTCGTCTCGGCCACCTCAGCCTCCTGTCCTCACGTGCGAGATTCAGCCTACGACGGAAGTCGGCCTCCTTACAGGTCGCGGGATCGCGCACCGAAATCGTCCACGCTGGTGATGCGGCGCCGACCTGATAGCGCCCTCACGGTCGACTGCCGGTGGCTGATCTTTTCTCGGGCCGGGACCGATCGGCGGGCCAGGACTTCGTCTCTGATGACAGCGCGGATGTGTTCCCCGATCCGGTCGGGGGGCGGATCCCTACCTCGTCTCAGGGGCCGAGGCCTTCTCGCCGTGGCCGGGGCACGGCCGGACGAGGGACGCGCCCGGCGGGGTAGACCGTGGGCTGCGCCCGTCTGTGCGGGCCGTATCCCTTTCAGGCGTTGGTGAGCGATGAGCTCTGGACAAGACCGGGGCCTGTGCGGGGCGCCGGGGTCACGGGCGGCTCAATCGCGGAGGCCGTCACGCCGTCCGCGCGACGCGACGCCGGCTTGAGCGGAGTGGTCCCGGCCTGGAGAGACGGTGGTTGGACGGCGCGTCACCGGTTCTTGGCGGAGCCTCACCTTGGCGGTCGGCCGTCTTCTGGCGCGATGACTCAAGCCGCCAGAGGCGGCGCCGGTCACCCGGGCGGGCTCAGTGTCGCTTGAACCGCCGCAGACCTCGGTTCTCCCGCCACAGCTCGATGACGAGATGGTCGGCCGAATCGCCGATCTTGGTCAGGACGACCTCGTGGATGTCGGCGCGGAACAGGTGGGACTGGCCGCTGGGCGAGGGGGCGAGCCGTTTGGCCTGGGAGGAGTCGGTGATCTCCACCGCCAGGCCGGACAGCTTGGCGTCGCCCGGCCATTTTGACGGATCGTCGTCGTCGGGGGTGGTGGACGCGCTGTGCAGGGCGAACCGCGGATCACGCTGGAGGTCGTGCGCCTTGCGGGAGCCGAACATCATGCCCAGCCAGAGGTCGCCGCCGACGAAGTCCACCTCGACGGCGCTGATACGGGGTGACCCGTCTTTACGCAGCGTCGCGAGCAACTTGTTTCTGTGAGCGTCGAAGAGTGTTTGCACCATGGCGGCGAACTCGGGTGCCGAGTAGATCACGTCATTCCAAGCAGCCACTGAAGCCTCCATTCTGGTGGGTGCGAGGGTGTACTCTCATGTGCCGGCGACGGAATTTCTTATAGCTCGCGGTGCTGTTCGACACGCAAATGAGAAAGGTTCTTGTTTATTTCCCGTGGCTCGGTCTTCAGGGCTTGGGGTGCGGGCCGGGGCCGGAGGAGCGCCGGGGTGGCCGCATGGGTGTTGACGTGTTGGTTCCGTACGGCGAGGCGCCGCCGGGCGGTCCGTCGGCCGGTGTCGCCGACCCTCTTCCACGGCCTGGTGGGGCGTTCTGCGATCAGGCGGTGGTCCGCGAGCGGAGGGGACGTCGCCGGGTCTCCTTGGTGGGGAAGAGCCGGGCACGGCCCCTGGCTCTGAGTTCCCCGGGGTGAGTGGCCTTTCACGGTACGATCATTGTATGCATCACCACCATATATCCCATGTCTAGTGTTATTTCGATTATATCGGTCGTCGTCTTATCGGGCCTGTCCGAAAGCGGACAGTGAATTAATCGGCGAAAGATTCGCCTGGTCGGCCGCCGGCCCGGGTGCCGTGGTCACGGCGGGTTCGAGGGCCGCGGGTGGGGGCTCGGCTCCGAGGGCGCCCGGCGGACACGCGTGCTCCACCCGCTCCGGGCACGCTCATCCGCCCAGCGCCTCCCACAGGGTGGCGAACTCCTCGACGGTCAGCGGACGCAGGCCGAAGTCGTCCGGATAGATCGGCCCCTCGGCCAGGAAGCCGTGCTCATCGTCGATGTGATCCCACGAATACCGCCGGGCCAGGCCGTCCGAGCCCAGTTCGGCGTGTTTCACCGGCCAGTACTCCCCGCCGTCGTCGATGACGGTCTCGAAGAGCCACACGTGACCGTCGTCGTCCACCCCGTGCCAGTACAGGTGCGGCCTGCCACTCTCGTCGAGCGCGCGGATCGCCGCTCTCCGCCGGTCCTGCAGCATTGTGCTCCTCGAAGTCGTCCGGCCGCCCCCACAGGTCGCCTCACCGGATGCTCTCGCTCGGAGGCGGTGCGGGGCACGTACACCGATGCCCCGCGGTGGGACAGTCTCCCGCACCGAGCCCCTCCTACCGGGGACGGGGCTCAGACGTCCACGAGAGAGGCCGGGATTCAGGCGTTCACGAGGGGGACAGGGGGACGGAGTTCGGGCGTCCACGAAGGGAGCGGGACTCAGGCGTCCACGAGGGGGCCGAAGACGAGCCGGCAGCGCCGCCGGTAGCCGCCGCGGAACAGCGACAGCATCACCGTCAGCGCGGGACCGGCCAGTTTGCGCAGCCGGACGAGCTCCTCGGGCCTGGCGTACACCTCGAACCTCGGCAGGTCGACCCTGACGTCGGTCCCCTTGCGGGCGGCGTCCTCGACCCGCTTCCAGTCGGAGACGGACACGTACGCGGTGATGATGGGGAAGATCAGCCGCTCCTCCTCCTCGATGTGCGCGTCGAGCATCTCGGCGAGCCTGGTGAGCGAGGTGGCGAGCGCGGAGGCGTCCCTGGTGGAGGAGAACATCACCGCCTGGCCGTTGATCTCGGCCAGCAGCGGGTCCAGCGCGGAGTGGTCGTCGCTCAGCTCGCGCAGGTCGACCACGGCTCCGGCGGATCGCTCGATGACGGGCCAGAGCACCTCGTCCTCCATCGTGTGGTGATGGTGGATGCCCGCGCACAGCGCCGTGATGAATCCGGTGATGGCCGTGGCGCGGGTCGTGTCGGCGGACTGCCGTCCCTCGGCCAGCTCCGTCGCGAGGACGGCCAGGCGGCGGGCCTCGCCCCGCATGGCGCGGTGGGCGATCTGGAATCCCAGCAGTTCGGGGGTCATCGGGGGTCTCTCCTCGGTCGGTGTGCGGTGTCCACCCGACCACGATGCGACAGTTCACTTGTCGCCCACTTGGGGACCACTTGGTGTGGTTCTCCAGGACGGAGAGACCGGGGGGAGACGGCTGGGCGGCGACGGACGTCGCTCAGCGAGCCGTGGCACCCGGCGCGAGGTACATCTCCAGCTGGATGTCGTCCGGATCCCGGAACGCGATCAGAGTGAAGCCCGTCGCCGGCGTGACCTTGATTCCGGAATGCGTGACACCGGCGTCGGTCAGCCGGGCGACCCACGCCTCCAGCTCGGCCTCCGTCTCCACCGCGAACGCCAGGTGGTCGAGCCCCGTCCGGCGTTCGCTGAACTCCGCGTCGGCGTCCGCGTGCCTGTGCCTCGTCAGCCCGATGACGACTCCGCTCGGGTGGCGCATGACGCGCCTCTCGAAGCTGTCGGTGTCCCAGGGAAACAGCGGCGAGAAGCCCAGGACGTCGCCGTACCAGCGCGCGGAGGTGTCAAGGTCGCGCACGTTCAGCGCGATGTGGTGGATTCCGGAGAAGTTCGCTTCCGACACGTGTTACGCCTCTCGTCGCCGTCTCGCCCGCCCGAGTACGTTCGCAACCTTAGAACCCTCCTCGCCGCCGGGGAGTGCCGGTCCACGAGCCGTGGAAGTGCCCGGTCGGCGGGTTGCGTGGGAGGCCGTCAACGATGCCGGGGGAGTGCCAGGTCGGCGGTGTCGCGGGAGCGTCCGGGGGGCTGTGGCGAGTGCCGTCAACGGTGTTCCCGTGACGCGGGAACCCGGCTGTCAACGGGGCTGTCAACGGTGTCCCCGTGGGGAGGGTGTGGTGATCCGGGTGGTCCTCGATTGATTTCGCATCGCGCTGCCGAGGCGTGTATGGTTACTCCTGTCCGCGGGGCGAAAGCCAAGCCGGACAGGCCCCTTTAGCTCAGTCGGCAGAGCGTCTCCATGGTAAGGAGAAGGTCTACGGTTCGATTCCGTAAAGGGGCTCGACAACTCCAAGGCCCTGACCGTCCGGTTGGGGCTTTTGGCTTGGGTGGGCCTCTGGAGCCACCCGCGACCCCCTCAAGATTCCCGGCGCACGGGTGGGCATACCGGGGAAACCCGGAAGTGATGGCCCTGACCTGCGCAAGTACGCAGTCACTCTGCGGGTCGGGTATCCTTGCGGGGGCCGTCGGTTTTGTCGGCCGCAAGGCGGAGTAGCTCAGTCAGGCAGAGCAAACGGCTCATAATCGTTGTGTCGCCGGTTCAAGTCCGGCCTCCGCTACTACCCTCCCGGCTCCTTCTTCATGAGGAGTCGGCGTGGGTTGTCCCAGTCTCAAACGTAGAAAGGCACTCCCAAGTGGCTGCCACCGACGTTAGGCCGAAGATCACGCTGGCCTGCCAGGAGTGCAAGCACCGCAACTACATCACGCGGAAGAACCGGCGTAACGACCCGGACCGGCTTGAGCTGAAGAAGTACTGCCCCAACTGCAAGACGCATCAGGCGCACCGCGAGACCCGCTAAGTCTCTGCGAAGCCTCCCGGTCTCCCCGGGAGATGGGTACCTTCAGCAGCGCTCTCATACTCGAACACAGACCGGCGCCCTCCGCGAGGGCGCCGGTCTGTCGTATCCGCACAGCTTTTCCGCCCGGGTGTTGACCGTGCTCGACAGCGGGACTCCGGTGCGGGCCGGGCTACCGTTTTCCGGGGGGCGTCCGGGAGGACGATCCCCGGAACCTTGTTCTGTTACTGTCGGCCTCACCAGCCCGGTATCCGCAAAGGAGCACGATGGCTCTGAACCGTGATTTCGTCGGGCGGGCGTCCGCGCCCTCCCCGCCCTACGAGGTCAGCCGTGTGAAGATCAAAGAGTTCGCGACGGCGATCGGCGACGACAACCCGATCTACCGGGACCGCGAGGCCGCCCAGGCCGCCGGTCACCCGGACCTGATCGCGCCGCCGACCTTCCCCATCGTGTTCAGCCTGGCAGGCGGCTCGATCCTGGAGGACCCCGAGCTCGGCCTGAACTTCGCCATGGTGGTCCATGGCGAGCAGCGGTTTGAGTATCGGCGCCCGATCCACGCCGGCGACGAGCTGGTCACCGTCTCGACGGTGACCGACATCCGCAGCGTCGGCCGCAACGAGTTCATCACCGTGAAGAGCGACGTCACCACCGTCGAGGGCGAGCTCGTCTGCACGACCTACAACACCATCGTCGAGCGTGGAGGGGCGGGCTGAGATGGCCGCGACTGTCAAGTACGACGATGTCCAGACGGGCCAGGAGATTCCCGCCGTCGACTATCCGGTCCGCCGGGTCAGCCTGGTGATGTACGCCGGGGCCTCCGGCGATTTCAACCCCATCCACTGGAACGAGCGTTTCGCCAAGACCGTCGGCCTGCCCGACGTCATCGCGCACGGCATGTACACCATGGCGCAGGCCGGCCGGTTCGTCACCGACTGGGCGGGTGATCCGGGCGCGATCGTCGACTACGGTGTGCGCTTCTCCTCCATGGTGGTCGTCCCGGACGACGAGCAGGGCACCGTCATCACGGTGAGCGGCGTCGTCGAGCAGAAGCTTGAGGACAAGCGCGTGGTGATCGCGCTGACCGCCAGGTCCGGTGACTCCCGGGTGCTCTCCAAGGCCCGCGCGGTGGTCCAGCTCGCCTAGCCTCGACGATTACAGACGTTCACCGGGTCGCGTGTCGTTCACCGGTTGAGCCCGGTTGAGCCCGGTCGCGGTGCCGGGCCTCCCGGGAGTGGTTCCGGGCCGTGTCTCCGGCCGTGGGCCGTGTCGCCCGGCCTCTGGACGGGGAGGAGGCACGGGCGGGATCGGCCCCCGGGTACGGCCCACCGGTCGGCGGCCGATTCCTCCCCCGGTCCGTGGGTAGCGTCCGGGAATGAGCGAAATACCACCTCACGTGACCGTCCTCGCCGAGCAGTGGGCCAGGGCCCGGACCATCCGTGACCGTGCCGGGGCCGACGCGCTCCGCGACGAGATCGAAGGTCACGGCTGGCTTGTCCGAGATACCGGCGACGGCTTCGAGCTCACTCCCCGGCCGCCCTTCGAGGTGTGGCCCACGGTGGGGTCGATTCCCGTCCCGGGACGGGCCGGTTCGGATGGGATGCCGGATTCGGAGGGGGCGGCCGGTCCGGAGCGTTCCGGGGCCGCCGGTCGTGAGGCCGTCTCACCGGACGCCGGCCGGGTCGAGCGGGCCGCCGACCCCGAGGCCCGTCCCGAGCGGCTCGGAGATCTGGACGCGGGCCGGGTCGCCGAGACCGAGGCCGCGCCGAGGCAGAGGCCCCAGGGCTCCGAGCTTGTCGGCCGGTCGGCCGGGAACGAGGGCGACTCCGAGCGGATGCTCTCCTCTCAGCTGCTCTGGGACTCCAGTCTCGCGGTGTCGCGGCTTGACGAGGAGATCACCCCGATCAGGGCCGAGGAGCGGGCGGCGCCGCCGACCGTGACGGTCGGGCTCGTGGTGGACGGTTGGCCCGACGACCTGAGGGAGTGCGTCCGCGCTCTGATCGCCCGCACCGAGGTGAAGGTCATCGCCCTGGATCTGGGAAACGTGGACGGAGCCGGGATCGTCCTGCGGGAGCTGGCCGACGAGTATCCGCGCCGGGTGCGGGGGTGGCATGTGGCCGAGACCCCGCACTGGCGGGGAGGTTCGGCGGGGTGGGGCGAGAGCCGTACCAAGCTGCTGGAGCTCGACACCTCCGACGTGCACATCGTGATGGAGACCTCCACGATCATGGACGGCGACGCGATCACCCCGCTGGTCGTGGCGCTGACGGACGATGTGGTCGCGGCGGGCTGGAAGGGGGTGAACCCGGGGGAGGACGGGCACGACTGGCACGAGGCGGGCCCCGGCGAGGTGCGCGCGGTGCTCGGCGACCTGTTCGCCGTCAGGCGGGACGCCGCGCTCGCCGCGGGAGGGTTCTCTCGCGATGCCCGTTACTACCGCAACGCCGACCTGGAGTTCTCCCTCAGACTCTCCGGCACCGTGGTCGCGCTGGGCGAGGATCCGCCGGTCCACCAGGAACGGCATCGTGGCTATCACGACGTCGATCCCGGCTATCGCGACCGGGAGTCCGGCAGGACCTACGATCGTGTGCTGGGGCTGCTGCGCGCCACGTAGGCTGGTCGCCGGATTTCGCACCGGGGGTGGAGACGGGCATGACGGAACGGGTCGCGGGGGTACGGCTGGCGCCGTACACGACGTTGGGGCTGGGCGGACCGGCCAGGGCGTTCGTGGCGGCCGGGTCGGCGGAGGAGATCGTCGAGCTGGTGGCCGAGGCGGACCGGTCGGGGGAGCCCGTGCTCGTGCTCGGCGGGGGCAGCAACCTGGTCGTGGCGGATGAGGGGTTCGACGGGCTGGTCGTGCGCGTCGCCTCGCGGGGGATCGAGATCGACGGGGACCGGGTGACCGCGCAGGCGGGGGAGGACTGGGACGCGCTGGTCGCCCTCGCGACGGCGGAGGGGTGGTCCGGGGTCGAGTGCCTGTCCGGGATTCCGGGGCTGGTCGGGTCCACGCCGATCCAGAATGTCGGCGCCTACGGGCAGGACGTGTCGCAGACGGTCACCGGGGTGCGGGTCTACGACCGCGGGACCGGTGAGGTGCGCGACCTCGTCGCGGGGGAGTGCGGGTTCGCCTACCGGCACAGCGCGTTCAAGGAGGAGCCGGGCCGGTACGTCGTCCTGGCGGTCACCTACGAGCTGGCCGGGGACACGATGTCCGGCCCGATCGCCTACCGGGAGCTGGCCGCCCGGCTGGGTGTCGCGCTGGGCGGGCGGGTGCCGTTGGCGCGGGCCAGGGAGGCCGTGCTGGAGCTGCGCAGGGGCAAGGGGATGGTGCTCGACGGGGCTGACCCCGACACCCGGAGCGCCGGTTCGTTCTTCACCAATCCCGTCCTCACCGCGCGGCAGGCGGCCGAGCTGGAGCTGCGCGTTCCCGGTTTTCCCCGCTGGGACATGCCCGGGGGCGCCCTGAAGGTTCCCGCGGCCTGGCTGATCGAGAACGCCGGGTTCCCGAAGGGCTACCGGCGCGGTCCCGCGCGGATCTCCACCAAGCACACCCTCGCCATGACCAATCCCGAGCTGTCGGCGACGACCGCCGACCTTCTCGACCTGGCCCGTGAGGTCAGGGACGGGGTCTGGGAGAAGTTCGGCGTCACGCTCGTCAACGAGCCCGTGATGGTCGGCGCCCAACTCTGACCCGCGACTCAGCCCTGTTCCCTCTCTCCTGGGAGGACGCCTCCGGCCGGCGGGGTTCCGGCGCCTGTTACAGTCGGAGGGAAACACCCGAAGGGGAGTAGTCCCAATCGCGTGATCGACATGCTGGCGCCTCCGGGCGCCCGGTCGCGCGGGCCTCGAAACGAGGCGGACGAGACCTTCGGCCTGGCAGGCACAGTTGGATGCCGCCGGGCCGAAGTCGTGCCCGAGACTCCCCGAGGGCTCCTTCCGGCCCGGCCGCGCGCGGAAGGGCACCTCGTTGGAAGCGTTCTGGATCAGTCTCGCCGTGATCTTCGTCGCCGAACTCGGTGACAAAAGCCAGCTCATGGCGATGACCTTCGCGACCCGGTTCAGGCCGTGGCCGGTCCTGGCCGGCATCACCGTGGCCACCGCCGTCGTTCACCTGGTCAGTGTCGGCGTGGGCCGGCTGGCGGGCGACCTGATTCCCACCACGGCGATCACGGTCGTCGCGGGCGTCGCCTTCCTCGGTTTCGCCGCGTGGACGCTGCGCGGGGACGAACTGACCGAGGAGGAGGCGCGGAAGGCGGAGCGCACCACCCGGTCGGCGCTCATCGCGGTGACCGTGGCCTTCCTCCTCGCCGAGCTCGGTGACAAGACGATGCTGGCCACCATCACGCTGGCCACGCAGTACGGCTGGTTCGGCACCTGGCTCGGCTCGACGGTCGGCATGGTCGCCGCCGACGCGCTGGCCATCGCGGTCGGCCGGATGCTCGGCAGGCACCTTCCCGAGAAGGTCGTCCGGTACGGCGCCGCCGCGGCGTTCGCCGTCTTCGGCGTGCTTTTGCTGGTCGAGCCGCTGCTCGGCCGATCGTAGGAGGACCCGGGCGCGTGCCGGGGCCCTCCTGTGACGACCTCGCCCGGTCGAACGCCGGCGGTCAGGGCTGGGCCAGGCGTTCCCGGATCTCCTGAACGCCGGGGTTGACCAGGCCGGACCCGTCGGGGAGGACCACGGTCGGGATCAGCCAGGAGCCGCCGCCGATCTCGGTGATGATCTCGACGGCTCCCGGCGTCCGGTCGACGTCCACCTCGACGAAGGGGATGTCCGCGCGGGTGAGCGCTGCCTTCAGGCGGTGGCAGTGGCCGCACCAGGGGGCGCTGTAGACGGTAAGGGAGTCCATGTATTCCCCATTCGAAAGGTGGGATTGACCCGGATGCCATCTAGCGAATACTCTCCTGAGCCAACTGGATAGTAATGGTAGACGCAGCAGCTAGATGAGCTGGCTGGTCGCACGAAAGTAGGCCCCCGTGGCCGATCTCCCCAACGCCGCCTTCACCCGGCGCTCCCTCCTGAGGTCCATGGCCATCGTGGGCGGCCTGGCGGCGGTTCCCGGCCTGACCGCCGCCTGCGGCTCGACCGGTCAAACCGGCCCGGCCGAGAACCCCGGCGGGGCGGCGGGCTCCCTCGACCTCCTCAGGGTCGCGCTGCCCTCCTCCATCAGCTCGCTGCCCCGCGGCCTGGAGGCCACCGGGCGGGTCCGCGTCGCGGGTGAGCGGGTGGACGACGATCCGCGTGCCCGCGCACGGCAGCGCGGCGGAGTGGTCTCCCTCCTCATGCAGGACCCGTTCACCCTGCTCAACCCGTTGCGCAGGGCCGGGCGGCAGATCGCGGACGGGCTGCCGGGGGGAGCCGCTGCACCACGGCCAACGCCCTGTCCTGACTTTCCGCCGTGGTCTCAGTGACCGGAATACCCCTGGGGTTGTCGGTGGCATTCATGACTCCAGGTCCTCCTGGTCACGGAGTAGCCGGGCGAGGCCGGGAACGTCATCGGCGTCGACCATCTGATGCAGGCCCCGGCTCACCTCCTCTTCGGTGAGATGCCGACCGTTCCGAGTGGCCCACAGTCGGCCTGCTGAGCTGCGCCAGATGCGCCAGCCGGGAAAGGCCGCCTGGAGATCTTCTAGAATGACGGGGGTTGACATGGAGTAAGCGTCATTCCGTTTGAGTGACGAACCCACCGCATTCCAGAGACGTCCAGGACGTTTCAGCGTTAAGGGCAAAACGTCCCTGACGTCTTCGTTTCCCGAGGTGTACCGTGGCCAATGTTTCCCTGCGCCGCGCCATGCTCGACGCGAAGCTCAGCAGTCAAATCCTGGCGGACCGCTGCGAGGTGGACGTTAAGGCGGTGGAACGCTGGTTACATGATGAGACGCGAATTCCGCACCTTCAGCATCAGTGGTCTGCGGCTGAGGCATTAGGAGTTGATACGTCCGTGTTGTGGCCGGAGGCTATCCGTAACACCGTGAAGACCGGGCCGGACCGGGAGGTCCTGACCGTCTATCCCTACCGGTCCGCCTGCCCCAAGTCGATCTGGCGCAACCTGATCGGCTCGGCCCGTAACGAGATCGTCTTCGCCGGATACACCAACTATTTCCTGTGGCTGGAGCATCCCAACCTGGCCAAGGTCCTCAAGCGCAAGGCCGAGCAGGGGTGCCGAATCCGTTTCCTGATCGGCGACCCGGACAGCGAGGTCACCCGGCACCGGGAGGAGGTGGAGAACGTCCCGCTGACCGTCTCCACCCGCATCCGGATCACCCTGTCGGAGATCGAACAGGTGCGGGACGTGCCCGGCATCGAGGCGAGGTACGGTGATGAGCACATCGCGATGAGCGTCTTCCGGCTCGACTCCGAGATGCTCGTGACGCCGCACCTGGCCAAGCTCGTCGGGCACGACTCGCCCATGCTGCACCTTCGCCGCTGCCAGGACGACGGCCTGTTCGACCGGTTCGGGTACCACGCCTCCGAGCTGTGGAGCAGCGGCCGGGACGTCTGGGCCTAAGTCCCCGAAGGGAGCGCGGAGAGCGCGGACTCGGGGCGACGTCCTCCCGAGGATTGAGGCTCGAAGGCTCCATGCTGGAGGGATCCGATGGCCGACCAGGGGACGCGGTCCGGTCTTGAGGTTTGGTGCCCCTGAGGGGATCAGTGCTCACCCGGCGGCGGCTTGCCGAATCGAGCCGGCCTGACCAGGCGGAACGGTTTTGGTCCACTCCCGTTGGAGTCTCTGTATTCCCTGGTCAGGCGCCTGCTCGGATCCGTCCTTGCCGCTGAGGTCCGCCGGTCCTTACTCCGGATCGGCGGACAGGATCAGGTCCACGACCTTCTCGGGCTGCTCGGGCTCGACCGCCTGGACACCGGGATCGTCGCGGAGGGACACCAGGTAGCAGCCGGAACGCGCGTCCACGGTCACCGTCGCCTCGCAGTGGTCCTGGGAGCCGAGCACGGTCAGTTCCGGCGGGTACCGGCCCGTCCACGATCGGGGCGGGGCCTGATCAGGCCAGGTGACGCCGTCCACCCGATTGGCGTAGAGCCGCAGGCCGATCGTGTGATGGCACCGTGAACGGATCCCCCGTTCCTGGAGAAGCCGCTGCACGACGGCCAGTGCCCTGTCCTGGCTCTCCGCCGTGGCCTCGTCGATCGCCTCCTGAGGTTCGGTCTGTGCCGCGTGACCTGTCAACCGTCCTCCCGGATCGGAGTCGTCGGATTGGGGCGGCGAATGCCCTGGCACCCGCTCCTCCTCCTATTCTAGGAATCGCGGAGAGGGTTTGTTTTCACACTTTTGGTGAAAGATCATGTCAGGAGAGTTCTTAGAGGGACATGCGGTTTTCGAGTCGCCTCAGGGATTCGGGAATGATTCGGTAATGGGAGGAGAGTTGCCGGACGACTCTTCTCGCGGTGGCATGAAATCGGATCATCTCGGGGGCGACTTTTTCGGCCATGAAAAGTCGTTTCAGTGCCCTGTCCGCCCTGCCGGCCTGGGTGAGGGCCCGTGCCATGTCGATCTCGTGGTGCGCCCGCCGAGCCGCACTCAGAGGGGGGGAGAAAACAAGTCTCTCGTCCATTTTGATTGCTTGATCGTAGTCGCCCATTTCTATGGCGACGGTGCATCCGTGTATCTGGACATTGGAGGTGTTCGCCTGCAGCCCGTAGGGGTCGCCGCGGTGGCCGCCGGGGATTCGGAGGACCGCCTCGGTCGCCAGGGCGTGGTGCTCCCACGCGTCCCCGCCGTGAGCGGCCAGGGCGGCGGCGACGGCGCCGCGCAGGTGTACGGCGGTGAGCACGTGCAAAGCCCCCGGACGGCTCTGGTCGATCCTGCCCGCCGTCTGTCTCATCAGCCTGGAGGCCAGGGGCCAGGAGCCGACGGTGAAGAGCTGCAGGGCGCGCGACAGGTCGGCGATGTGGGGCAGGTTGGGGTCGTCGCCGAGGCCGGCGGCGTGGGAGGCCCGTTCGAGCGCGACCTGTCCCAGGTCGTGGTAGCCGAGCCTTCTGGACAGCGCGAACGCCAGGGAGAGCATGTTGCTCAGCAGCCGCCAGGCGCGGGGGTCCCCCGTCTCCGCGACATGGGCGGTCAGCTCCTCGATGGAGGCGGGCAGCAGCGCGCCGAGTCGCGCGTGGGCGGCGTCGCCCAAAAGCACGCGCGCCCGGTTCCGCTCGGCGGTCAGCTCGTCCAGTGAACGCGGGGGGACCTCCGGTTCGGGGGCCATGTCGATGCAGGCGATGACACGGCGGATCTCCGGAATCGCCAGGTGGGCCGCGTCTGGACGCCGCTCCCCGCCGCGGCGGGGGCGCCCGTCGAGTTTGGCCCTGTCCTCGGAGAGCGCACGGGCCACGGCGGCGACGAGGGCGGCGGAGGCCACTTTATGGCCGGATTCGACTTTGGATAGAAGGCTGTAAGAGATCTTAGCCTTTGCCGCTAAAGCCTGTTGACTGAGTCCCCGATGCTTCCGAACTCTGGCAATACGCTGTCCGGTGTGCTCTCCGAAGTCACTACCAAGATCAGGGTCCCAGTCGTTCCCTGTCATGTCTGTGCCTTCCTCGCGGCTGCGCGGCATCTCCACCATAACCGCCCGGCCATGCCGGTGACATGAACACTGTTTTACCCGTTCTTACACGCTCGCGGATGACGTGCGACGGCGAGGGCGGTGGCACGGCCTTTTCCGCAGGTGACCGTTGACCTTGACAGGGGAGAACGATTACCGGGCTGTTCGGGCCGTTGGTCACAATTGGTATGGATCGAGGGTCTCCTCCGCCCGGACATCCCGGTGGGGATCGAGACGGTCGCCGCAAATCCTCGAACCTCCGAGGCCACGCGCCCTCCCCGTTCAGTCCTCGGAGAAGGAGATCAGCGTCAGCACCCGGCAGGGAACGGGGCCGGTGGCGTAGACGTGGTCGGACTCGGAGGTGAACCGCAGGGCGTCGCCCGCGGCGAGGGTCACCGACCACTCGCCGGTCTCGACGGTCACCTCGCCCGACACGACGTAGGCGTGTTCCACCGAGCCCCGGCCGTGCGAGCTCTTGGCGCTCCGGGTGTCCGCCGGGATGTCGCCCTCGGCCAGCTCGAAGCGGCGCCGGTCCGGGGCTGCGAACAGGGTGCGGATCGTGCTGCCGCCGACCGGCAGCGGGACACCGTCGCCCCGGCGGATCACCTCGGGGCCCACCAGGTGGATCCGGGTCAGCTCGCCGAAGGTCAGCTCAAGGGTGGTCGCCAGCCGGGACAGCACCTCGACCGTGGGGTTGGCGACGCCGCGTTCCACCTGGGAGATCAACGCCTTGCTCACCCCGGTCAGCTCGGCCAGCTCGCGGACGCTGAGACCGCGGGCCAGCCGGGTGCGGCGCAGGTTGGCCGCGATCGCCCCGCGCACCCCCGCCGCCTCCGAAGGGGCGGGGACCATGCCGGCGGCGATGCCGCTCTCGCTCCGCACGTGCTTCCCCTCTCCCACCCTGGCCGACCCCCATGATGCGGGAATCAGCCGATCAGGGCGAGGCGGTGGGCCGCGGCCGCGGCCTCGCCCCGGGTCGAGACGTTGAGTTTACCCAGGATGTTCGAGACGTGGACGCTGACGGTCTTGGCCGAGATGAACAGCTCGGCGGCGATGGCGCGGTTCGACCGCCCCAGGGCGACCAGCCGGAGCACCTCGTGCTCGCGCGGCGTGAGCAGGGGTTCGGCGCAGGCGGCCTCCTTCTCCGTCAGGGAGACGCCGACCCGGCGGGCCAGAGCCTCGATCTCCGTGACCAGCGGCCGGGCCGACAGGCCGAGGGCGATCGGATAAGCCGCGCGCAGCCGTTCGGAGGCGCTCTCACGGTCACCCGCGCCGGCCGCGGCCCGCCCCGAGTGAAGCAGCGACGCGGCGCGCGGCAGGGGACGGCTCAACCGCTCCCAGGCGGTGGCCGCGCCGTCGTGGTCACGGTCGACGCAGAGCCGGTACGCCGCGGCGACCGGGTTGTGCGCCTTCATCGTGGCCGCCGTCTCCTCCACCCGGCGGCGCAGCGCCGCCGCGCGTCTGGGCGCGAACGCCTCGGTGACCTCGCAGACCCCGGCCAGCAGGGCGAGCGTCCGCCAGCCGAGCACGGTCCTGCGGGTGTTCCTGGCCTCCAGGAGGGTCTGCTCGACCGCCTCCAGCGCGGCCAGGGGCTCGCCGTCGAGCATGTGCAGGCCCACCCTGAGCCGGGCGTTGGTCGTCCACTCCTGGGTGAACTCCTCCTGCGCCGTGAAGGCGTCCACCTCGTTCAGCACCGACCTGACCACATCGGTCTGCCCGCGCGCGATCGCCACGCTGGCGCGAACCCGGCGCAGGTGATGCCGGGTGCGCAGGGGCGGATCCATGGTGAGCGCCTGTTCGGCCAGCTGGGCCGCCTCGTCGAGGCGGCCCAGCGCCTCCAGCGCCTCGGCCCGGTTGTTGGCGATGAACGTCCCCGAGACGCGGTAGCGGCCGTACTTCCTGGCCAGCCGCTCGCCTTCGAGCGCCAGCTCGACCGCCTCGGCCGATCGGCCCATGCTGTTGAGCGCGTCCACGTTGTTGGCCAGGGCCCGCAGGACGACGCTGTCGGAGCCCCTGCGCTCGCCGATCGCCTGGGCGGCCGAGTTGACGGCGATCGTGGCGTCGTGGCATCCCTCGATCGAGTGGCCCAGGGCGAGGTTGAGCAGCAGATCGGCCTCCAGGCGCTCGTCACCGTGCTCGCGGACGATCCGCAGCGCCTCCTCGGTGAGCGCGGTGCCCTCGGCCACCTCGCCGTTGAACATGAGGTAGGAGCCCAGCCTGGACAGCACGTGCGCCCGGTCCAGCCCGGGGTGGGGGACCAGCCGTTCGGCGTAGCGCAGGTCGTCGAGGGCTCCGGGCTTGCGCTTGGCCAGCTTGAACTGCGACAGCCGTACGACCAGCCCGGCCACCCGCTCGGGTTCGGCCTTCTCGTCCAGCTCGGCCAGCGCGCCCTTGACGAACTTCATGCCCCGGTCGCTCTCACCGCAGGCGTGGGCGGCCTCCGACGCCTGCTCCAGCACCGTGGTGTGGTCCACGCCGATCCGGGCCGAGGCGTCGGGAACCTTGCTCCACAGTGTGAGCACCCGCTCCAGCAGCTGCATCTTCTCGTTGTAGGCGAAGGTCTTCGCGGCCTTGCCCGCCGCCTCCCAGGCGGAGACGAGGGCCCAGAGGTCGTCGCGGGCGGCGTACCAGTGGTGGGCGATCTCGATGGGGGCCCGGCCGTGCGGGACCAGGGTGCGGTCCCTGCCGATCTCCTCGGCGAAGCGGGCGTGCAGCCGTACGTGCTCGCCGGGCAGGAGTTCGTCGTGTACGGCCTCGCGGATCAGGGCGTGCCGGAAGGCGTAGGCCCGGCCGTCGGCGACCTGTAGCACGTTGGCCGCGACGGCGGGCCGCAGCGCGTCCTCCAGGTCCGTGTCGGAGAGCCCGCTGACCGCGGCGAGCAGGTCGTGGCCGACCCGGATCCCACCGGCGGCGGCCGTGCGCAGCATGCGCTGGGTCTCGTCGGGGAGCTGCTCGATGGTGCCGATCATCAGGTCGTGGAGTGAGTCGGGGAAGGAGGAGTCGCCCCCGCACTCGACCAGCGCCTCGACGAACAGCGGGATGCCCTCACTGCGCTCGAAGACCTTGCCGACCCGTGCGAACTCCGGGGGCCTGCCGAGGATGCCGGCCATCTGGGCGGCCACCTCGTCCCGGGTGAGCCGGGGCAGGTCCAGTCTGAGAACCCCGTCCAGGCGGCCGAGTTCGGCGAGCACCGGCCGGAGCGGGTGCTGGCGGTGCAGTTCGTCGGAGCGGTAGGTGAGGACCATCAGGACCGGTGCGGCGCGCAGGTTCCGGCTGAGGAAGGCGATCAGGTCTCTGCTGGACCGGTCGGCCCAGTGGATGTCCTCGATGATCAGGACCACCGGCCGGCGTTCCGCCAGCCGTTCCAGCAGGGTGAGGATCTGCTCGAAGAGCCGGGCCCTGGCGGTGTCGCTCTTCACGTCTCCGCTCGGCTCCCCGAACTCGGGCAGCAGCCTGGCCAGGTCGCGTGCCGCGCCCTCGGGCAGCAGGGCGGCGACCTCCTCCGCGCCTGACTCGCGCACGAGCTGGCGGATCACCGCGGTGAACGGGGCGTAGGCGAGACCTTCGGTGGACAGTTCCACGCAGCCCCCGACGAGCACGTGGGCGCCGTCCTTGGCGGCGCGTTCGGCGAAGCAGCCGGTCAGCCGTGTCTTGCCGACCCCGGCCTCGCCGCCGAGCAGAACGGCCGCGGCCGTGTGGTTCCGTGCCTGCTCAAGAGCCTCCCCCAGGCCCGCGAGCTCGGCCTCTCGCCCTACAAAAACGGGACTTACCGCCCGACCCATCATGTCTTCCAGCATTTCATGCCTTATATAGCGACATCTTCTTATTTATCGCTCAGCGGAAGACGGGAAGGCTCTCATGGGGGTTGAGAGGCCCGGCCGGGCCTCGGGGTGCGGCCGGGCTCTCGTGACACGGTCATGCGGGAAGGATCCTGCTGAAGAGACCCCGGCGGCGCTCACCGCCGGAGCCGTTCTTCGCGGCCTTCTCCTCGGCCTTCCGCGCCTCGCGGGCGAGACGGTGCTCGTCCGCCGCCCTGCGGAGCTCGGCGGTGCGCTGGGACATCATCTGACGGTGGAACTCGGGAAGCATCTCTGCTCTCTCCTTGGGAGTCGGTGCCGGGTGGTGCGAATTCCTTACACACTCAAGATTCGTCCTAAGGTCCCCCTCGCCACATCGGACGGATGCCCTATCTCCGCGCGGCCGTCGCGCCGGGACTACCTAGGGCGGGGCGGTCCGACTTAGACACGCCGCGGAGAAGGGTGCGCGGGCCCGGCCGGAAGGGGCGCACAGCGGGAACAGCGGGGGAGAAGGGGCACCCGGGACGGCGGGCGGGAGAGGGGGAGGGCGGGAGAGGTGTCCCGCCGTGCCCCGCGCTGAACTCGGCGAATGTTGACGAAAACGAGTGGAGGGACTGGGTGGTGTCCAGTTTGGAACTAATCACACCAGTCGGCATGCTGGAGAGGTGTCAACTACGACGTCGCTCGCCGACCTGGCCACGTCCAACGTCGCGCTGCGAAACCTCCTCCACGGCCTGCCGGGTGTCGACCGTGTGGGCGCCGACCAGCGAGCCGCGATGCTCGGTACCCGATCGATCAAGACGACCGCCAAGGCCGAGGCCATCGACCTGGCCATCCGCATGGTGGACCTGACCACCCTCGAAGGCGCCGACACGCCGGGTAAGGTCCGCGCGATGTGCGCCAAGGCGGTCCGTCCCGACCCGGGCGACCCCTCCGTGCCCAAGGTGGCCGCCGTGTGCGTCTACCCCGACCTGATCGCCGAGGCGGTGAGCGCGCTCGGCGGCTCCGGGGTGAAGGTGGCCGGCGTCGCGACCGCGTTCCCCAGCGGCCGCTCGCCGCTGGACGTCAAGGTCGCCGAGACCGCGTTCGCGGTGGCCGCGGGAGCCGACGAGATCGACATGGTGATCGACCGGGGAGCCTTCCTCTCCGGTGACTACCTCAAGGTCTTCGAGGAGATCGCCGCGGTCAAGGCGGCCTGCGGCCGAACCGGAGCGCGGGGAGAGCCGGGAGGCGGGCACGGCGCGCACCTGAAGGTGATCCTGGAGACCGGTGAGCTGTCGACCTACGACAACGTACGGCGGGCGTCCTGGCTGGCCATGCTGGCCGGGGGCGACTTCATCAAGACCTCGACCGGAAAGGTGCAGCCCGCCGCGACCCTCCCGGTGACGCTGGTCATGCTGGAGGCGGTCCGCGACTTCCTGGCGGCGACCGGCCGCAAGGTCGGGGTGAAGCCCGCGGGCGGCATCAAGACCACCAAGGACGCCGTCAAGATGCTCGTCCTGGTCAACGAGACCGTCGGTGAGGGCTGGCTGGACCCCGGCTGGTTCCGCCTCGGCGCCTCCAGTCTCCTCAACGACCTGCTGATGCAGCGCCAGAAGATGGCCACCGGCCGGTACGCGGGCCCCGACTACTTCACCCTCGACTAAGGCGTCCACATGTTTGAATATGCACCGGCGCCCGAGGCGCGTGACGTCGTCGACATCAGGCCGTCCCACCGGTTGTTCATCGGCGGCGAGTGGGTCGACTCCCAGGGCGAGGAGCCGCACAAGACCGTCAACCCCGCGTCCGAGGAGGTCCTGGCGGAGGTCGCCTGGGCCACCGAGGCGGACGTCGACCGGGCCGTTCGGGCCGCGGGGAGGGCCTTCGCAACCTGGTCGGCGATGCCGGGCTCCGAGCGGGCCAAGTATCTGTTCCGGATCGCCCGCATCATCCAGGAGCGCTCCCGCGAGCTGGCCGTGCTGGAGTCCCTGGACAACGGCAAGCCGATCCGCGAGTCCCGCGACGTGGACCTGCCGCTGGTCGCGGCGCACTTCTTCTACTACGCCGGCTGGGCCGACAAACTCGGCCACGCCGGGTACGGCCCGGACCCCAGGCCACTCGGCGTGGCGGGTCAGGTCATCCCGTGGAACTTCCCGCTGCTCATGCTGGCCTGGAAGATCGCTCCCGCGCTGGCCTGCGGCAACACGGTCGTTCTCAAGCCGGCCGAGACCACCCCGCTGACCGCGCTGCTGTTCGCGGAGATCTGCCTGCAGGCCGACCTCCCGCCGGGCGTGGTCAACATCGTGACCGGTGCCGGTGAGACCGGCGCCGCCCTGGTCAACCACCCGGGCGTCGACAAGGTCGCCTTCACCGGCTCCACCGAGGTGGGCCGCCTGATCGCCCGGTCCGTCGCCGGGTCCGGTAAGAAGGTCACCCTGGAGCTCGGCGGCAAGGCCGCCAACATCGTGTTCGACGACGCCGCGCTCGACCAGGCGGTCGAGGGCGTCGTCAACGGGATCTTCTTCAACCAGGGGCACGTCTGCTGCGCGGGCTCGCGGCTGCTGGTCCAGGAGTCCGTCGCCACCGAACTGCTCGACGCGCTGAAGCGGCGGATCACCACGCTCCGCCTGGGTGATCCGCTGGACAAGAACACCGACATCGGCGCGATCAACTCCGCGGCCCAGCTCGCGAAGATCCGCGAACTCTCCGACCTCGGAGAGGTGGAGGGCGCCGAGCGCTGGTCTCCGGTCTGCCCGCTGCCCGACAAGGGCTTCTGGTTCCCGCCGACGATCTTCACCGGTGTCGCCCAGTCGCACCGGATCGCCCGGGAGGAGGTCTTCGGGCCGGTGCTGTCCGTGCTGACCTTCCGGACCCCGGCCGAGGCCGTGGAGAAGGCCAACAACACCCCGTTCGGCCTGTCGGCGGGGGTGTGGACCGAGAAGGGGTCGCGCATCCTGTGGATGGCGGACCGGCTGCGCGCGGGGGTCGTGTGGGCCAACACCTTCAACCGATTCGACCCCGCCTCCCCGTTCGGGGGGTACAAGGAGTCCGGATACGGCAGAGAGGGCGGCCGTCACGGGCTGGAGGCGTATCTCGATGTGTGACCATCCCAGGAGGCGGCGCCGTTCCCGCCGGGTCCGGGCCACCCAGGGCCACGACCTCGCCCGTGTGGGCCGTCCCGTGCCGCGGGGCTGGTTCGCCCACCGGTGCGGGGTGAGCCGCTGCGGTCAGATCTTCGTGCCGGCGCGGCTGGCGCAACAGGAGAGCACGTGGAGAGGGCAGGGAGATGAGTAGGGCCGAATCCGTGCGGCTGGCCGTGCGCAAGACGTACAAGCTGTACATCGGCGGGGCGTTTTCTCGTTCGGAGAGCGGAAGGTCCTACGTGGTGACCTCCTCCAAGGGTGACTTCCTGGCCAACGCGTCCAAGGCGTCCCGCAAGGACGCCCGTGACGCGGTGTCCGCCGCGCGCGGGGCCTTCGCGGGCTGGTCGGGCGCGACCCCGTACAACCGGGGGCAGATCCTCTACCGGGTGGCCGAGATGCTGGAGGGCCGCCGGGCGCAGTTCGTCGCCGAACTGACCGAGGCGGGCACCAGGAGGGCCGGGGACGCCCGGGACGTCGTGGACGCGGCCGTCGACCGGCTGGTCTGGTACGCGGGCTGGTCCGACAAGATCGCCGCGGTGGCCGGGTCCGCCAACCCGGTCGCCGGGCCGTACTTCAACGTCTCCTCGCCGGAGCCGACCGGCGTGGTCGCGGTGATCGCCCCGGACGATCCGCTGCTCGGGCTCGTCTCCGTGATCGCCCCGGTGATCGTCACGGGCAACACCTGCGTCGTGGTCGCCAGCGAGCGGGCACCGCTGCCGTCGATCACCCTGGCCGAGGTGCTCGCCACCTCCGACCTGCCGGGCGGTGTGGTCAACATCCTCACCGGCTCGGTCGGGGAGATCGCCCCCTGGCTGGCCTCGCACATGGACGTCAACGCCGTCGACCTGACCGGCGTCGCCGACGGGGACCTGGCGATCGCGTGCGAGGAGGCCGCGGCGGAGAACCTCAAACGTGTCTTCCGGCCGGCCGGGGGCGGCAGGACTTCCAGGGCTCCGGGAGCCTTCGGGGGTTCCGACGGGGTTGCCGAGGGGGTTGCCGAGGGGCCGCAGGGGGCCAAGGGGGCTGGGGAGGCGGCACGCCCGGGGCGCGCGGGAGCCCCCGCGACCTCGGCGCCCCCGGCGGCCTCGGGGACCGACTGGTTCGCCGACCCCGGCACCAGGCGGCTGACGGCCTTCCTGGAGACCAAGACCGTCTGGCATCCCACCGGGATCTGACCCTCGGCGCCTACCCCCCCGGCGCCTACCCCCCGGCGTCTGACCCGCGGGGGGAGACGCGCCGGGGAGGCGCGTCACCTCAGCCGGAGGTCTGGTCCGGCTCGTTGGCGTTGTCCCGCTCGGGCGGCCTGAGGCCGCGGCCCGCTCCCTTGAGCGCCAGGCGGAGGGCGTACTCCAGCTGGGCGTTGACGCTCCGCAGGTCGTCGGCCGCCCATCTGGCGATCGCCTCGTAGACGGCCGGATCGAGCCTGAGAAGGACCTTTTTCCGCTCAGGCATACAGGCTGCCGGCGTTGACCACCGGCTGGATCGCCCGGTCTCCGCACAGGACGACCAGGAGGTTGGACACCATCTGAGCCTTGCGCTCCTCGTCGAGCTCCACGACGCCCTCCTCGGCCAGCCGGTTCAGTGCCAGCTGGACCATACCAACAGCGCCGGCCACGATCTGGGTGCGCGCCGCGACCACCTGGGCCGCCTGCTGGCGGACCAGCATCGCCTGGGCTATCTCGGGCGCGTAGGCCAGGTGGGTGATCCGCGCCTCCAGCACCTCCACGCCCGCCAGCTCGGTGCGGTCGCTCAGCTCGGTGGTGAGCTCGGCGGCCACCTCGGCGCCGTCACGCAGGCTGGTGCGGCCCTCGTCGTGGGCGTCGTAGGGGTGGCTGGTGGCCAGGTGCCGCACGGCGGCCTCGGACTGGATCGCCACGTACTCCTCGTAGTCGTCCACGGAGAACGCGGCCTTGGCGCTGTCGGTCACCCGGTAGACGACGACGGCCCCGATCTCCACGGGGTTGCCGTCGGCGTCGTTCACCTTGAGCTTGGCCGTCTCGAAGTTGCGCACCCGGAGGGTGATCCGCCGTTTGGTGGTGAACGGCAACACCCACTGGAATCCCGCGTCGCTCACGGAGCCGACGTAGCGGCCGAGGAACTGCACGACCTTCGCCTCGTTCGGATTGATCACCACGAACCCGCTGGCCGCGACGGCCGCCACGATCACCCACGCGACGGCGGCGCCGATGAGAGCCGGGACTCCGGCGGCCCAGCCCGCTCCTGCCATGACGACGCCGAGAACCAGCAGCCCGACCAGAACGGCGAAGCCGTTGACCCGGAAGGCACGTCGCTCCATGTACTCCACCTTTGCTATCGAAGTGATATCACCAAGATAGCGCATCATCATCGGACATATAACCGCATGTTTCTCTTACCGCTTGTCCCGGAAATGGGTGTCCGCAGACGGGGGTGGGGGCCGGCCTCGATGAGGTGAGGGCGTCCGCCGGCTCAGCGGCGGGGGTTGGCGCGGCGGGTGGCCACCGCGGACAGCGGATCCTCGGGCCACGGATGCCTGGGGTAGCGCCCCCGGAGCTCGGCGCGGACCGAGCGGTAGCCGTCGCCGCGCCAGAAGGCGGCCAGGTCGGCGGTGACCGCCGCCGGCCGTCCCGCCGGGGAGAGCAGATGGACCACCAGCGGCACCCCGGCCACGCGCGGCGCCTCGTCCCACCCGAACAGCTCCTGCACCCTGGCGGCCAGGACCGGCCGGTCACCCGAGTAGTCCACCCTGATCCGCGAGCCGCTCGGCACCTCGATCCGCTCCGGGGCGGTCTCCTCCAGGCGCGCGCTCCACGGAACCAGGCGGTGCAGCGCCGAGACCACGTCGAGGCGCTCCAGGTCGGACCGGCGGCGGACACGGGACAGTTCCGGTTCCAGCCACCGGCCGGCCGCCTCCACCAGGGCGTCGTCGTCCGTCGCCGGCCACGGATCGCCGAGCGCGCGGTGACAGAAGGCCAGGCGCTCCCGCAGGGCGACGGCCTCGGGGGTCCACCGCAGGATCGACAGGCCCTCGGTGCGCAGGCCGTCCAGGACGGCGGGCCTGACGTCGGCGCCGCTGAGCCGTACCGAGGACAGCTCGACGGCGCCCAGGCGCTCCACCCGGCGCGCCGAGACGTCGCCGCGCCGCTCGCCCGGCGGGACCCGCCACACGATCTCCTCGCCGGAGCCGTACAGCGGGGCCGCGGCGAGTCTGGCGATCTCCTCGTCGATCACGACGGCCTGCCTGACGCGGGCCGTCGCCGACCCCGAGGGCCGGTCGGCGACCGCGATCGCCAGCCACTCCGCGCTGCTCAGCCGGGAGCCCTGCGGAAGGTCCGCCGCCGTCCCCGACGCCATCAGATAGGAGCCGCCACGCCGCCTGGCCACCCGCTCCGGGTAGGCCAGCGCCACGACCAGCCCGGCCACGGTGTCGTCGCCCGGCTCCGGTGCCCGGTCCCGGCCGGTCCCTGAGGTCCGGTCGGGTGAGGGGGCGGCCCGGACGAGACGCCGCGTCTCCCGGCGCCAGCGGGCCGAGAAGCCGTCGCCGCCCCGCCGGGCGGCCCGCCAGATCGCCACCAGGTCGTCGCCCGCGTCCCTGGGAAGTTGCTCCGACAGCAGCGCCACCACCTCGGCCGCCCCGGGCCCGGCGTCGAGCAGCGCCCTGGCCAGCCGGGGATGGACTCCGGCCCCGGCCATCCGGCGGCCCCTGGCCGTGACCCGGCCGTCTGGGGAGTCCAGCGCGTCGAGGGCGCGCAGGGTCCGCCGGGCGGCGTCCATCGCGGCGGGCGGGGGCGGATCGAGCAGGGCCAGACCGGTGGCGGCGGGGTCGCCCCAGCAGGCGGCCTGGAGCGCGAAGCCGGTCAGGTCCGCGAGGGCGATCTCGGGCTGGGCGTGGTCGGGGAGCCGGTCGTGCTCCGCCGCCGACCAGCATCGGTACACCACGCCGGGGGCCTCGCGCCCGGCCCGGCCGGCCCGCTGGACGGCCGAGGCCCTGGAGGCGCGGACGGTGGTCAGCGAGCCGAGCCCGCGGGCGTGGTCGGTCCGGGGTTCACGGGCCAGGCCGGAGTCGACCACGATCCGGACACCCGGCACCGTGAGGCTCGACTCGGCGACCGAGGTGGCCAGCACGACCCGCCGGTTCGCGCCGGGTGAGAGTACGGCGTCCTGGACATGGGCGGGGGCCTGGCCGTGCACCTGAAGCACCTCCACCCTCCGGAGCGCCCCACCGTCCCGGAGCGCCTCGGTCTCCCGGAGCCGCCTGCCGTCTTGGAGGCCGTCACCCTCCTGGAGCGCCTCGCCGTTCTGGAGCATCGCGGCCACCCGGCCGATCTCGCCGACCCCCGGCAGGAAACAGAGCACGTCCCCTTGGTGCTCGGCCAGTGCCCGCCGTACGACGCCGGCGACATGGGACAGGAACGCGGGGTCCACCCGCAGCCCGCGCGGTGGGGTCACCGTCCTGGGCGGGGGCACCCAGACGGGGGCGACCGGGTGCGCGGTTCCGGAGGCGTGCACCACCGGGGCCGCCCCGGCGGCCTCGGACCCGGGTACGGCGACGCCCGGAAGGCCGCCCGAGGGGGCGCCGGGGGCGCCGGAGCCCAGCAGCCGGGCCCAGGGGCCGGCGTCGGCGGTGGCGGAGGCCGCGACGAGCCGCAGATCGGGCCGGAGGGTGGCGCGGACGTCGAGAAGGAAGGCCAGGGCGGTGTCCGCGTCCAGGTGACGTTCGTGGCACTCGTCCAGCAGGACCACATCCACCCCGGCGAGTTCGGCGTCACGCTGGAGCCGCTGGAGAAGGACTCCCGTGGTGACGACCTCGACCACCGTCTCCGCGCCGGCCCGGCGTTCGCCGCGGACCGAGAACCCGACCTCCGCCCCGACCTCCGACTCCAGCAGCCACGCCATCCGCCGGGCCGCGGCCCGCACCGCCAGGCGGCGGGGCTCGGCCACGACCACCCGCCTCGATGGCGAGCCGCCGAGCAGCCCGGCCAGCGCGAGTGGGACGAGGGTGGTCTTGCCGGTGCCGGGCGGCGCGGTGAGCACGGCGACGCCACGCTCGTCCAGGGCGGTGAACAGCTCGGGCAGAACGTGACGGACGGGAAGGCCGGACCAGTCGGAACGCACCCTGTCAGTCTCCTCCGCCGGCCGCCCTCCCGCGCCGGACGGGGCGGCCGACGTACTGAACGTGCGCGGTCCGGTGAGGGGGCTCGGGTCGCCCGGTCAGGCGGAGGGGTCGAGGTATCCGAGGCCGACCAGGGTGATGATGAGGACGCCGAGGATGATCCGGTAGATCACGAAGCCGGTGAAGCGGTGGGTGCTGATGTACTTCAGGAACCACGCCACCGCGGCGTAGCCGACGATGAACGAGATCACGGTGGCCAGGATCGTCGGGCCCCAGTCGGGGGCCGTACCGTCGCCGATCTTGAAAAGCTCCAGCAGGCCGGCGCCCAGCACGGCGGGGATGGCCAGCAGGAAGGAGTACTTGGCGGCCTCCTCCCGGCGGTAGTCCAGCAGCAGGCCGGCGCTGACCGTGCCGCCGGAGCGGGAGACGCCGGGGATCAGGGCGAGCGCCTGGGCGAAGCCGTAGACCAGGGCGTGCGGGAAGCTGAGGTGCTTCTTCAGTGTGAGCTTGTTGCGGGCGGTGCGGTCGGCCAGCCAGAGGATCAGGCCGAAGACGATCAGCGTGGTGCCGATCAGGCGCAGGTCGCGGAAGACGGTCTCGATGCTGTCCTTGAACAGCAGGCCGAGGACGACGATCGGCAGGGTGCCGACGATGATGTACCAGCCCATCCGGGCGGCGTGGTGCGTGCGCAGGGCGGGCGTCCAGAGCGCGCGGACCCAGGTGGAGATGATCTCCCAGATCTCCTGACGGAAGTAGATGACCACCGCGGCCTCGGTGCCGATCTGGATCACCGCGGTGAACGCGGCCCCCGGATCCTCCCAGCCGAACAGGGCCGACACGACCCTGACGTGGGCGCTGGACGAGATGGGCAGAAACTCCGTCAATCCCTGAATGAGCCCGAGGACCACCGCTTCGAACCAGCCGATCAACTTGGGCACCTTCCGTCCCAGCGCGTGCGTGACGTACGCGAGGCTAGCGGAGCCCGGGACCTCCCGTGACGCGCCGGCCGGACCGGGGAGGAGCGCGCCCGGCCGAGCGATCACGACGGGGACCGCCGGATCGGCCGGCCGGGCGGGAACCGACCCTGTCAGGGTTTTCTCAGGGGTACACCGGGAACGGGGACGTCTTCGCGCTTCGTTGGATCAGATGAAGAGACCATGACCAGGGAGGAAAAGTGCATCGTTCGACGAACCACAAGATAATCGCCGGGGTCTGCGGTGGGATCGCGGAGAGCATCGGCTGGTCGCCCACGGTCGTCCGGGTGTTGTGGCTGCTGCTCTCGCTCCTGCCGGGACCGATGTGGGTCCTCTACCTCGTCATGTGGGTTCTCGTCCCGAAGGCTCCGCGGGCCCGCTACTGAGCCGCGGGCCGGTGCCGCCGGGGCGCGGGCGTGCCTTCGCTGAAATTAGGCTGGGGGTATGAGGGAACGGCCGCTGGCACTGCTGCGAGACGATCTGGTGGACTACGAGAAGGCCATGGAGCGGATGACCGACCTGGTCGGTCGGCGGCAGCGCGACGAGCGCCCCGACACGCTCTGGCTGCTCAGCCACCCGCAGGTCTACACCATCGGCAGGCGCACGCCCGAGCGGCACCTGCCCGACCCCTCCCGGGGCATCCCCGTCGTGACCACGGGCCGGGGGGGGCAGCTCACCTATCACGGCCCCGGCCAGCTGGTCGGCTATCTGATCGTCAAGCTCGGTGAGACCGAGGGGATCGTCGACTACGTCCGGGAGGTCGAGCTCCGTCTGGTCCGCGCGCTCGGCGCCCTCGGCGTCTCGGCCGAGCGCCGCGACACCCCGCCCGGCTCCGAGCTGCTCACCGGCGTGTGGACCACGGAGACGGGCCGTAAGATCGTCTCGATCGGCATGCGGCAGAGCCGGGGGGTCACCAGCCACGGGTTCGCCCTCAACGTCGACGGCGACCTGACGCCGTGGAACTGGGCGGTGGCCTGCGGCATGCCCGAGGTCGACATGACCTCGCTGAGCCGGGAGTCCGCCGCCGCCGGTGTGATGGACCGGGTCCGGGCCGCGGTGGCCGAGGCGTTCGAGGCACGCTGATCGGGCCGTCGCCGGGGTCGGCTCGGCCGACTGAGCCCTCTCGCGTTCCACTCGGGCAGTCCGGGTCTCCCAGCCCGGATACGCCGGATGTGAAGGGGGCGGCGCGCCCGGATGAGAGGATCCGTGGGCGTCCGGGAGAGTCGGCGCCGCCCGTCTTCCACGGTCAGGCGGGTAATCCGGTGGCCGAGCCCGGCCGGGTGATCGGGTGCCCGGACCTGCCCTTGATCGGCATCTGGCCAACGGGCTGTCCGGCGCATTTCCGGACGTCTGCCGGAGCATCTGGCATGCCGAACTCCTTTGGCCTACCTTCATACCATTGATCCGATTCTGCGGACGAGCTGTCACAGAGGGGTTGCCGACTTTGAACCTTCCCGACTCCGCGCGGGCCGTCGTGATCGGCGGTGGGGTGGCCGGGTGCAGCGTGGCCTACCATCTGGCCAGGCTGGGCTGGACCGAGGTGATTCTGGTGGAGCGACACGCGCTGACCGAGGGGACCACCTGGCATTCGGCCGGATTCGTGGGCCGGCTCCGCTCGACCGCCCCCCAGAGCAAGATGATCATGTATTCGGCCGGTCTCTACCCCGAGCTGGCCGAGCTGACCGGAATGGATCCCGGCTGGCGAGGGGTCGGAGGGCTCCGCCTGGCGACCACACCCGAGCGGGTGGAGGAGTCGCTACGGCTGGCGGGGGCCGGAGAGACCTACGGGCTGGACCTGTCGGTTCTCTCCGGGGCCGAGACGGGGGAGATGCTGCCGCTCCTCGACGTGAGCGACGTCCGCGCCGCGCTCTGGCTGCCCGGGGACGGCTGGCTCGACCCGGTGCTGCTGGCCAGGGCTCTGGCGGCCGGGGCGGAGAAGCTGGGGGTGCGGATCCTCACCGGCACCCGGGTGACGGGGATCGACGTGGTGGGCGGTGAGGTCCGCGGGGTCCGCCTGGCGTCCGGCCCGGAGTCCGACGCCACGTCCGACACGGCATGGGGAGCCGACGCCTCGCCTGCGTCGGAGCGTGACCGGTATCCGGCGTCCGGTGCGACCTCGGGTCCGGCGTCAAGGGCCACGCCGGGAGCGGTGCCGGGAGCGGAGGAGTGGTCGGTGCGGGCCGACGTCGTGATCATCGCGGCGGGTGCCGCCAGCGGGCGGGTCGGGAGGCTGGCCGGGGTGGACATCCCGGTCGTGCCGATCAGGCACCAGTACGTCGTCACCGAGCCCTTCGGGGTCTCCTCCACCACGCCCACGGTTCAGGACCCCGACAACCTCGTCTACTTCCGGGAGGAGGACGGCGGGATCCTGGTGGGGGGCTACATCCGGGCGACGGGGGTCTGGGAGACCGAACGCCCGTTGGCGGAGCCCCGGACGCTTTTCGCCCCCGATACGCCGAAATTTCAGGAATTATGGGAATCGGCGGGGCGGAGGTTACCCGCGCTGAGCCGTACCTCGATCGCGAAGACCGTCCACGGCCCCGAGGCGTTCACCCCCGACGGGGAGTTCCTGCTGGGGGAGACCGCCGTCCGGGGGCTGTGGGCGGCGACCGGACTCTGCGTCCACGGGGCGGCCTCGGCGGGCGGCGTGGGCAAGGTCATGGCCGAGTGGATCGTGGGCGGCACGCCGGAGTACGACGTGTTCGGCATGGACCTTCGCAGGTTCGGGGCCCACGCCCGGTCCACCCGATGGGCGCGGGCCAGGGCGCTGGACTCCTACTCCACCTACTGCGACATCGTCCATCCGGGTGAGGAGCGCACCACGGCCCGGCCGCTGCGCCGCTCTCCCGCCTGGGTACGGCACGCGGAGATGGGGGCGGTGTTCGGCGAGAAGTCGGGCTGGGAGCGGGTCAACTGGTTCGAGGCCAACACCGACCCCTCCCCGCTGGACCCGTTTGCCGGCCTGTCCATCCCGGGCCCGTTCACCGTCGTCCCGGGTGGGGGGAGCCTGCCGGACCCCGAGCTGTCCGGTATGTTCGACCCGGCGGCCACGGGTCTGCCTGACCCGGGCCTGCCGGCCGCCGACCTGTCCGGCGCCGACCCGACGGCCATGGGCCTGCCTGACCTCGCGGCGTCCGGCGCCGGCCTGTCTTCCCTGTCTCCCCTGGATCCGGTGGGGGCGGGCCTTCCGGGGCCGCCCGGCACCGGCACCTTCACCCCGGATCTGTTCGGTGTGGACCTGGTGGACGCGGACTCCACCGGAACCGGGCTGTCGTTTCCGGACCCCTCCATTTCGATCTGGTCCAAGGCCGGCCTCTTCGGCGGAGGCCCCTCCGTCATCGGCCGCCTGGATCCGCGCCCGGCCGACGAGGGCTCGTCGCGGCGAGGTCGCCCGGCGGGCTGGGCGGGCCGGGTCTGGTCCCCGGCGATCCGCCAGGAGTGCCTGGCCACCCGGGACGCCGCCGGGCTGTTCGACCGGACCTCGTTCTCGAAGCTGGAGGTGTCCGGTCACCGGGCCCTGGAGGATCTCCAGCGGGTGTGCGCCGGGCGGCTCGACCGGCCTACCGGCTCGGTCGTCTACACCCAGCTCCTCAACGAGCGCGGCGGCATCGAGGCCGGCCTGACCGTCACCCGCCTCGCCGAGGACCGGTTCCGCCTGGTCACCGGCACCGCCTCCGGTGTCCACGACGCGGCCTGGCTCCGCGGCCACGGCCTCGACGTCCAGGACGTCACCTCGGCCCACGCCTGCTACTGCCTGTGGGGGCCGCAGGCGCTGGCCATCCTCGGATCGCTCTCGGACGACGACCTGACCTTCGGATACATGAAGGCCAGGGAGATCGCCGTCGGCGGCGTCCCGGTGCTGGCCCAGCGGGTGACGTTCGTGGGCGAGTTCGGCTGGGAGCTGTACTGCCCGTCGGAGTACGCGCTCACGCTGTGGGACACGCTCATGGAGGCGGGCAGGCCGTACGGCATGCGTCCCGGGGGCTACCGCGCGATCGACTCGATGCGACTGGAGAAGGGCTATCGCGTCTGGGGCCTGGACATCACCCCGGAGACCACCCCCGCCGAGGCGGGCCTGGGGTTCGCGGTCGCCCACGACAAGGATTTCCTCGGCCGGACCGGTTCGAACGGCGCCGCCGGAGGCCGATCCGCGTCGAACGGTTCCAGCGGAGACCGGGGCGCGTCGAACGGGTCCGCCGGAGAGCGGGGCGACAAGGCCCCCGCCCGGCGGCTGCGCTGCCTCGTGCTGGACGATTCCGAGCAGATCTGCCTCGGGGGTGAGCCGGTCCGTTTCGGGGGTGAGCCCGCCTCCCGGGTGACCAGCGGCGGGTACGGCCACCGGGTTGACCACTCGATCGCCTACGCCTACCTGCCCGCCGGGACCGCCCCCGGCGACCGCGTGGAGATCGGCGTCACCGGTACCCTGGTCGGCGCCACCGTCGCAGCCGAACCTCTCTACGACCCGGCCGCCGAACGAGTCAGACGCCTCCCGGGATGACCCTCCGCTGAGAAGCGCGCTCCCACTCCTCTGCCGGAAGGCGCACCCCTGCGCCTGTGCCTTCCGGCAGAGGATCCCCGGCCGTCCCCGCCCGGAACGTCCGCCCGCCGTGTGAGGACCGTGGGGCGGTGTGAGGGCGAACGGACGCGGCGGGGAGACGCGGGACGGGGCGCGAGGCGGTGGAAACATCATGGAAAGCCTGTTTCCGCCGGGTCCTGATCAGTGCCCGGCGGTGCACCCGTGGGGCGCAGTAGGGTGTCGCAGGGGGTGTCGCAGCGAGGGCGAGGTGGGTTCGCGGTGCGGAAGTCAGGCGTCATGCCGACGCTCGATCTGGTCGAGGTCGGCGAGCACGTGTGCTGGATCGTCGACCCGCTTCAGGGATACACGGCCGCCACCTCCGCGTTCCTGGCGGACGGCGAGCTCTTCGGCGACAAGGTGGTCATCGTCGGCTCGCTGATCGACCCCTCCGCCTCCGTGGGCGCCCTGCGGGGCGCGATGATCGTCGATCCTCGATCGGTCTGCGGTGACGGCCCCGGACCCGACATGAGCTCTATGCTGGGCCTGGTCCGGCGCGAGGCGGACCGGGCGGGACGCCAGGGGTATCGCGCCCTGCGCGTGCTGGCCGTGATGGACCAGCTCGTGCCGCCCGATGTCGGCGCGGACGTGCTGATCGACCACGAGCTGCGGCTGGACGAGGCCGTGGCCGACATCGAGGCCATCATGCTCTGCGCCTACGGGCGTGACCGCTTCGGCGCGGCGACGTTGGACCATGTGGCGTGCGTGCATCCTCGCGAACTGGGTAACGGACGTACTGGGCTGTCGTTCCGGATGTTCAACTCGGGGCCGGACAGCTGGAGTGTGTGCGGAGTGGTCGACTCCGACGGCGCCGCGGCGTTCGGCGCGGCGCTGGCCGCCGCGACGGCGCTCTCTCCGGCGTTACGGCTCCGTCTCGACGAGCTGGAGCTGATGGACGCCGCCGGGATGCGCGCGCTCGTGGAGGCCGCCGCCGACACCGGGGTTCACCGGATCACGGTCGAGGGCGCGAACCCGACAGTGAGGTCGTGCTGGGAGATGCTCGGCTACAGCACCTGCGAGGTATCCGTGGAGCTGATGCCATGACCACCGAAGCCACCGGCGTGGCGGAGGCAGCGGGCCTCCGCCACGAGCTCTACTCCTACTCGGGTGAGGCGCAGTTCCTCACCGGGGTCATGTCCTTCATCGACGACGCGCTGGCGGCCGACGAGATCGTCCTGGTGTCCGTGCCCGAGCAGCGGGAGCAGGTCCTGCGAGGGGAGCTGACCGGCTCCGACCCCCGCGTGGTGTTCATGGACACCTCGGCGCTGGGCCGCAACCCCGCCCGGCTCATTCCCGCCTGGCAGCGCTGGATCAGCGAGCGGGCGGGGGAGGGGCGGCCGGTGCGCGGCATCGGCGAGACGGACTGGAACGGGCGGGGTGTCGCGGAGATCGCGGAGCTGCGCTACCACGAATGGCTGCTGAACCTCGCCTTCACCGGCTCTCCGGCCTGGTGGCTGCTCTGCCCCTACGACATCGACACGATCGCTCCCGAGACCATGCGGGCGATCAGCCGATGCCACCCGTTCGTGCTGGAAAAGGGTGCCCATCAGGAATATCCGGACTTCGCCCAGGAGCCCTATGTCTGGGATGAGCTGGAGCCGGCCTGTGACCCGTTCGAGGAGCTCTTCTACAGCCGGGGTGATCTCGCGGCGGTCCGGGAGAAGGTGACCGCCTGCGCCGCGCCGTACGGCCTGCGGGGGGACCGGCTGAGGGAGACCCTGGTCGCGGTCACCGAGGTGGCCGGCAACAGCATCGTCCACGGCGGCGGGCACGGCACCCTGCGCACCTGGGTGCGGCGGGGCACGCTGGTCTGCGAGTTCCGCGATGACGGGGTGATGACCGATCCCATGGTCGGCCGGAGGCTCCCCGCCTCCAGCTCGCTGCACGGCCGGGGCATGTGGCTGGTCCACCAGCTCTGTGACCTGGTCCACGTCCGCTCCACCCCGGAGAGCGGCACGGTCATCCGCCTGCACATCGCGCTTCCCACCCCGTCCTGACCCACGGCGCCCAGCCCCGTCCTGACCCGCGGCGCCGCCCCGTGCGCGCCCGGACGGCCTCACCGCTCCTTCAGCGCGTCCTCCACGGAGGCGGTCAGCTCGAAGAACGGCAGGAGTCCCGTGGTGGCCAGCATGTGGCGCAGGGTACGGTTCGCCCCGGCCAGGGTCAGGCGGGTCCCGGTCTCCTTGCTCCGGTGCAGCATCCACAGCAGTTCGGCGAGCCCGGTGGAGTCGCAGAAGGTGAGCCCGGTGAGGTCGAGGACGAGCGAGGGCGCGGGACCGGTGTCCGTGCCGGTCCTCCACAGCTCGGTGAGCTCCCGCCGGAACAGGGGGGCGTAGTCGTAGTCGAGCTCGCCGACCGCGCGGATCACGATGGCGTTCCCACGCGATCCCGACGTTATGAAGAGTGCGTTCGCACCTTCGGTTGACATTGGGAGACTCCTTCGACCCGCAGTTCACAGGGCGGGCGTTCCCTCCGTCCTACCAGGTATGCCGATCTGATGGCCCCTACTGGTGGGGATTCAGGGCGGATTGACATAATTTCAACGCATTTGACCCACCCGTTGTACGGCGGGCCCGCCCGGGTGCTCATCCTGCCTCATCGTGGTGCCGGGCATGACCGGCCCCCGTACGGCCCGCCGCCCGTCCCCACGCGGCCGGGGCGGCCGGGCCGGGGCCGATGTCGTCCCCCGCGCCTGACACGTGAGATCCGGATGACGGCGCCACCGGGGGGTGCCCGGTGGCGCCGTCATCCGGATCTGGGGCGGCGCTCCGGCGGCCGGAGCCCGCGCCGCGTCACCGGCCTGGGCGAAGGTCAGTCCTTGATCTTCTGCGAGAAGCGCAGCATGTTGCCCGACGGGTCGCGGAAGGCGCAGTCGCGGACGCCGTAAGGCTGCTCGATCGGCTCCTGCAGCACCTCGGCGCCCGAGGCGCGGATCTTCTCGAACGTGGCGTCGAGGTCGTCGGTCAGGAAGATGACGCCGCTCAGCGACCCCTTCGCCAGGAGTCCCCGGAGCGTCGCCTGGTCCGCCGGCCGGCCCATCCCGGCCGCCTCCAGGACGATCTCGACCTCGGGCTGGGAGGGCGGGCCGACGCTCAGCCAGCGGAACTCCTCGAACGGCACGTCGACGCGGAGTTCGAGGCCGAGAACATCGCGGTAGAAGGCCAGAGCCTCGTCCTGGTCGTGAACCTGAATGAAAGTGTGGGAAAGCTTGAGATCCATGACTGAAACGCTACTCAGTCGTCCCCCGCCGGGGCTTCTCGAATCCTGCTCGGCCGGGTGACGGCTTTGGCGTAGCACGCCGGTACCGCGGCGCTCGCGCTGTGGTCGCGTGCGCGGTAGGAGCTCGGGCTCTCGCCGACGATCTCGGTGAAGCGTGAGCTGAAGGAGCCCAGCGAGGTACAGCCGACCTCCATGCAGACCTCGGTCACCGTGAGGTCGCCACGGCGCAGCAGCGCCTTGGCCCGCTCGATACGGCGCGTCATGAGATAGCCGTAGGGCGTCTCGCCGTAGACGGAGCGGAACCGCCGGGCGAAGTGCGAGGGCGACATGAGCGCGGCGCGGGCGAGCGCCGGCACGTCGAGGGGCCTCGCGTACTCACGGTCCATGAGGTCGCGGGCCCGGCGCAGGTGGGCGAGGTCCTCAGGTGTCACCCGACCAGCATCCCACGCCACCGGAACCGCCGCCCCGCCCTGTTCGCCGTGCTCCCCGCGGAACTGCCGCTCGTGGTCGTGCTCGCCTCCGGGGTGGCGCTGCCCGGTTCGGTGGTCGCGGTGGCCGAGACGGCCGTCGTGCTGGTGCTCATTCTGGAGGCGGTGACCGCGTACCGGCGTTAATCAGGGCGATACGAATGCCAGATGCAATCGCATGTGGCCTGGATATGCGAACTCCAATGACCCGAATCCAGCAAACTGGAAGCAGTGCGATGAATTTCCCTTCGCGTCAACGATGGAGCGCAGCATAGCGCCGCTCCAAAGAGATCTCTCTCTGTCCGATCATCGCTCAGCACAATGGGGATGCCGGTCTCTATCTGGCGCGGTTCTACAATGCTGACAGAGTCCTGATCGGGGATCAGTTCACGAATAGATTCGACACGATGCAAAACGATCCTATCTCCCGTGAGGGGCTATGCGGGATTCCGACGAACCCGCAGTAGGTCGATGAGGTTGAGATATGGCATGGGATCGGCGGGGACCGACTCCCATGCCGCCGTTCGGAGGAAGGGCGAGATACGTGCCTGTCGAGACAGTGGCCCACTATAGGCAGTTCCTGGACACATATCAGTGGCTGGAGGCGGGGGGTTTTGGCTGGACCGTCTACAAAACTGATGGAGCGGTTCCGGGGGTCGGTGAAATCGCTGACGCGCTGTCCGTGTCAGGTGATGTCGACATCCAGGAGATGGCCGTCGCCGAAGAGCCTCTATCGGTCCCCGAATCTGTCGTGTTCTTTGAAATGTTCACCGACGGCTACTTCTTGTTCCAGCCGGAGGAGAGTTACATCAGCGAGAACGTCGTCCTGGAGAACCTCAGTGTGAACGGCCGATTGTGGAATATATCATGGAGTGCGGGATATCACAGTCGCCTGGCCTGTGCGGAGGCAGGTGAGATCAACCTGAAGTGGTTGAACTTTCAGTCTTCCGAATTTCCGCGCCCGCGAGCGATTCACGCCGTCGAAGAACAGATCGATTTGATCAACCCTATCCTCCGGAAGGAGAATCGAGGTTTCACCCTGGAGGAGATGATGGCGGTCATGGACCTCGCGACCGGCGTGCGTCTGCCCGGTGACTGGGTGGACGGAGTCCGTCCATGCATGATCATCCATGATCCACTGCCTCAAGCAGGCTGGCCCTTCGGTTAGAGATCGGGCGGAAACGGTATGCACGGGGCACGATGGCCATGGCCTTCTCCGCTCGGGCGCGGAGTCTGGAGCTCTGCCGGTGCCCGCGCGGCACGTATCCGCCGGAGGTGCGCATCGTCATCGGGGAGACGACCTCTCCCCGCGTCTGAGCATGGAGAAGGACCTCCGGGCCGGTGACCGGGCCGCGGACGGCAACCGTGGGGACCGCCCGCACCCCGGCCGGCGGCTCGTGGCTCAACCGCGTCGGGGCCCGGTTCGCCGCCCCGCGCCACTTCACCCTCGACGGCCCCGACCGCGCCGGCCCAGAAAGCGGGGTGTGATCCGCCGTATGTCGTCCGGCCCGACCGTCATGTCGGCGACCGGCGTCTACACGCCGCCGTCGACGGGGTAGACGTTGCCTGACGCGGCTCTGGTCGGGTAGGCGTCGCGGTAGCACTGCTCCACGCGGGCGAAGTAGTCCCGCATGCGGTTGAGGTTGCCCTCGACCGTGCCGCCGGCCTCAAGTGACTCAAGGGCCCGCTCGGCGATCTCCTGATACCGGTGCACGGTCCGCAGACTGTCCTCGTGGATGGCGAACCAGGCCGAGCTGGGCACGCGGAAGTACTTGCGGCGGGACAGGGGGCCGCTGACGTGTTCGAGGAGGCCCTTCTCCAGGAGTATGCGTATGGCGGTGGAGATGGCCCCGCTGCTTGTCTGGAGACGCTCTGCCAGATCTGCCTGTGACAGCGGCTCGTCCGAGACCAGGATGAGTCCGAGGACCCGGCCGTTCAGTCGTGGCATCCATCCTGTGTTGTCGACGATGTACCCGAGCTGCTCGGAGAATTCGAGCGCGCTTCGTCCCCGACCACTGTCGTCCATGCCCATCCCTTCGAGAAATCTGAATTCTTAGTATTGACTGAACTTTCAAAGCCTGGCAACCTCTGACTCGTCGGGTCGGGTGACCCCGGGCATGTCGGCCGCCACGGGCGCCGCCGGGTTCGGGCGGAGCGCCGAGGTGCGCATAGGCAGAAAGGCTATGGAGATGAGGTTCCAGCGTCGAGTGGTCGTCGCGATCGCGGCAAGCCTTGGACTGGCGGTGGTCACGGCCTGCTCCAGTGGTACCGCGAAGTCGGACGAGACGAAGCCGGCCGCGGCGAAGCCGGCCGTGTTCTCCATCGCGGACTCCATCCCGGACCACCTAACCCCTGGTCGCGGGTACTCGTACAACCAGTACAATGCCCTGTTCGCCCCTCTCATGAGACTGGGCGCCGACGGCACATTGACCATGGTGCAGGCGGAGTCGATGGAGTCTAGCGACAACCGCCACTGGGTTATCAAGATCAAGGATGGCTGGACGTTCCACAACGGGGAGCCGGTCACCGCCCAGAACTACGTCGACGCGTGGAACGCGACGGCGTACGGGCCCAACGCGTGGGCCAACAGCGGCTCCTTCGCCAACGTCAAGGGATACGCGGACCTCAACCCGTCGAAGGGTGAGCCCAAGACCAAGACGATGTCGGGGCTCAAGGTCGTGGACGAGCACACCATCGAGGTGGACCTGACCGGTCCCGACAGCCAGTTCCCGCTCGCCGTCGCCACCGGGCCCGCCTTCATGCCGCTGCCCAAGGTCGCCTTCGACGACTTCGACGCCTTCGACAAGGCGCCCATCGGCGACGGTCCCTTCAAGCTGACCGGCAAGCCGAACCTCACCGTCTCGATGGAGGTCAACCGGTACGACGGCTACAAGGGGCCCAAGCCGGGATCCGACGGCGTCGTCTTCAAGTTCTACAGCGACCTGCACACCGCGTACACGGACGCGCAGGGGAACGGTGTGGACATCTTCCGGGTGCCGGTGGACAAGTGGCCGCACGTCAAGAAGGACTTCGGTGACCGGTTCAGCGCCTTCAAGGCTCCGGCCCTGCAGTTCCTCGGCATCCCGCTGAAGGACAAGCGGTTCAGCGACCCCCGTGTCCGGAAGGCCATCTCACTGGCCATCGACCGGGAGGCCATCAACAAGTCCATCTTCGGCGGCCTGAACGACCCGGCCAAGTCGATCACGTCCCCGACGCACAAGGGGTCGCCGGCGAACCTCTGCGACTACTGCGCCTTCGACCCCGCACGAGCCAAGCAGCTTCTCGCGGAGGCCGGCGGCTGGAGTGGCGGCACGATGCAGATCTGGCTGCCGGGAGGACTGGGCTACGAGCCGCTGTTCACGGCCATCGCCAACCAGATCCGGCAGAACCTTGGAATCCAGGACGTCCAGATCAAGACGCTGCCCGGTTTCACGGCCTTCTTCGAGGCTCTCGGAAAGAAGCAGGTCAACGGGCCCTACCGAGGCATGTGGGGTTCGTTCTACCCCAGCATGGCCGAGCTGCTGACAGCCTTGTTCACGGCTGACGGTGGAGGCCAGTTCTCGACGGGTTACGTCAACAAGCAGATGGCGGAGCTGGTCGAGCAGGGCAACGCCGCCGACGGCGACGCCGAGCAGACGGCGAAGTACGTGGAGGCCGAGAAGCTCGCGCTGGCCGACGCGCCGGTCGTGCCGCTGTTCTACGACAGCTACGTGTACGCCTGGAGCGAGAAGGTGGCGGACGTCGAGATCGACCTGACGCCGATCAACATCACCAAGGTCACGGTGAAGCAGTAGGGCCGGCTCGGCCGGCAGACGATCGAAGATGCTCGGGGCGGAGCCCGTCAGGCTCCGCCCCGAGCGCGCACAGCAAGGGACTCCATGCGTCGGTACATCGCGATGAGGCTGATCGCCCTCATCCTGACATTCCTCGGGGTCACCCTCCTCATCTACATCCTGGTGTACGCCCTGCCCGGTGACCCCATCCGGGCCATGGCCGGTGACCGCCCTCTGCCCGAGAACGTGATCGCCGAGCTGCGCCGCCGCTACCACCTGGACGAACCCTTTCCGGTGCAGTACTGGTACTACGTGCGGGGCGTCCTTCAAGGCGATCTCGGCACCGACTTCAACGGACGTCCCGTGGCGGAGCTCATGGCCGACCGCTGGCCGGTCACCCTGACCCTGGCGCTCACCGCCTGGGTTCTGGAGCTCCTCGCCGGCCTCGCGCTCGGCGTCCTGTCGGCGCTGCGCAAGAACCGGACCCTCGACAGGATCGTCATGATCATGACGATCGTGGCCATCTCAGTGCCGATCTTCGTCGTCGCCTACACGGCGCAGCTGCTCTTCGGCGTCCACATGCGGTGGCTGCCCATCTCGGGTATCGCGGAGGGATGGCCTCGCAGCTACCTGCTGCCCGCGGTGGTGCTGGCCACGTTCGGGATCGCCTCCGTGTCCCGCCTCGTGCGCACCAGCCTGATCGAGAACCTCGACGCCGACTACATCCGTACCGCCCGCGGCAAGGGCCTTCCGACTCGGAGGATCGTGACGCGCCACGCGCTCCGGAACTCGCTGATCCCCGCGGTCACCTACCTGGGCGCGGATCTCGGCTTCCTCCTGGGAGGCACGCTGATCGTGGAGGGGGTCTTCAACCTACCGGGGATAGGACAGTTGCTCTTCGCCAGCATCCAGCAGCAGCAGGGTCCCGTCGTCGTCGGCGTCGCGACGCTGCTGGTGCTCACCTTCCTTGTCGCGAACCTCGTCGTCGACCTGCTCTACGGCGTGCTGGACCCGAGGATCTCCCATGTCCGCAGGTGAGGCGCTGACCCCGTCGTCCGACCCCGTCGACGGCGAGATGGAGACGTCGCCGGACGCCGGCGGATGGGGGCGGCTGCGCCGCTCGCCGGCCTTCCTTTTGGCCGCGTCGCTCGTGACGGTCATGATGGCCGTGGCGCTCCTGCCCGAGCTGTTCGCCGGCCTGTTCGGCAACGGCGATCCCCGACGGTGTGACCTGGCCCTGAGCGGCATGGGCGCGGCTCCGGGCCATCCGTTCGGGTTCGACATGCAGGGGTGCGACCTGTACGCGAACGTGATCCACGGCGCCCGCGCCTCGATCAGCGTGGGCGTCCTCGTCACGGTCGCGTCCTCGGCCGTCGCCATCGTCCTCGGGACGCTGGCCGGCTTCTACGGCCGCTGGCTGGACGGGATCCTGTCACGCCTCATCGACGTCTTCATGGGCTTTCCCTTCATGCTCGGCGCGCTCGTGGTGCTCATCGCGTTCCCCTCGGGGTCGATCTGGTCCGTCTCGCTGACGCTCACGCTGTTCGGCTGGCCCACACTCACCCGGCTGATGCGCTCGACCGTCCTGTCCGTCCGGGAACTCGACTACGTCACGGCCGGCCGGGCGCTGGGGGCCACGGACCTGCGGCTCATGGTGCGCCACGTCATCCCCAACGCCGTGAGCCCCCTCATCGTGCTGGCCGCGTTGACGGTGGGCACCGTGATCGTCGCCGAGTCGGCGCTCACCTATCTCGGTGTCGGACTGCACGCGCCCGCCATCTCATGGGGGCTGCAGCTGTCCCTGGCGCAGAACGACTTCCAGTCCCACCCCCACCTGCTGGTGTACCCGTCGCTCTTCCTGAGCGTCACGGTGCTCAGCTTCATCTTGCTCGGAGATTCCCTGCGCGAGGCACTGGACCCGCGGTCACGGTGAGGAGGACAGCGATGCATTCACGAGACGTCGACCGAGATGCCCCCGTGGACGGGGGTTCCGCCGAGGCCGCTGACTCGGCGTCCGGCCCGCCCCTGCTCACGGTCTCGGACCTGTCGGTCGCGGTCCGCCGGCGGCAACGGCCGCTCCCGGTCGTGCGCGGCGTGTCGTTCCAGCTCCGGGAGGGGCAGACGCTGGTGCTGCTCGGCGAGTCCGGCTCCGGAAAGAGCGTGACCGCCCTGGCGCTCATGGACCTTCTGCCGACCGGAGTCGAGATCACCGGAGGGCAGGTCGAGATCGCGTCCGGCAGCCTGCGGTCCCTGACGCCCGCGGCGCGGCGGCGCCACATCGGCAGCACCATGGCGATGGTCTTCCAGGACTCGATCTCCGCCCTCAACCCGGTGATGCGAGTGGGTGACCAGATCGCCGAGGCGGTCAGGCAGCGGGACGGTGTGTCGCGCGCGCAGGCGCGGGAGCGGACGATCGAGCTCATGGCGCGGGTGCGAATCCCCGCGGCCGAGCAGCGGTATCACGACTTCCCCCACCAGTTCTCCGGCGGCATGCGGCAGCGCATCGTCATCGCGATCGCGCTGGCGCTCCGGCCCAGGCTGCTCATCGCGGACGAGCCGACGACCGCGCTGGACGTCAGTGTGCAGGCGCAGATCCTCTCCCTCCTGGCCGAGTTGCAGGAGGAGAGCCGGATGGGCCTGGTGCTGATCACTCACGACCTCGGAGTGGCCGCGACGATCGCCGACCGCGTCGCCGTGATGTACGCCGGACGGATCGTCGAGATCACCGACGCCGACGAGTTGTTCAACCGGCCGGTCCACCCGTACACGACTGGACTGTTCGGTTCGGTGCCCCAGATGAACGGCGGCGGCACGGAGCTGCGGCCCATTCCCGGCTCGCCCCCCAGCCTCGTCGCGATCCCCCCGGGCTGTCCGTTCCACCCTCGCTGCCCCCTGGCCGTCGACCGGTGCAGGGCCCAGTTGCCGACGCTGGAGAACGTGAGCGAAGGACACGCGGTGGCCTGCCACCTGTCTCAGGAGATCGTCAATGCTCGATGAGCTCGTACCGCCACCGGACGACGTGGTGCTCCGCGCCGAGGCCCTCGTGCGCCACTACCCCACGGGTGGAGGGTTTCTCGGGGGGCGGAGCGGAACCATCAAGGCCGTCGACGGCGTCGACGTGAGCCTGCGCCGCGGCGAGACGCTGGGCCTCGTCGGGGAGTCCGGCTGCGGCAAGTCCACGCTGGTGCGGATGTTCACGGCGCTCGACCGGCCGACGTCCGGGCGGGTCCTCGTTCACGGCGTCGACATGCAGTCCCTGTCACGCGGGGAGCTACGGCGGATTCGCCGGCGCGTGCAGATCGTGCTGCAGGACCCGTACACGGCGCTGGATCCCAGGATGAGCGTGCGGCAGATCATCCGCGAACCGCTCGACATACACCGTGACCTCGTGCCCCGGCGGCGCCGTGACGAACGCGTGCGTGAGCTGATGGCCATGGTCGGCCTCAACGCCGACCACTGCGGCCGATACCCCCACGAGTTCTCGGGAGGTCAGCGGCAGCGCGTCGGCATCGCCCGCGCCCTGGCCCTCCAACCGGACATCCTCATCTGTGACGAGCCCGTGTCCGCGCTCGACGTCTCGGTTCAGGCGCAGGTTCTCAACCTCATCACCAGGCTCCAGGGTGAGCTCGGGCTCTCGGTGGTCTTCGTGGCACACGACCTGTCCGTCGTGCGGCACATCTCCTCGCGGATCGCCGTCATGTACCTCGGCAAGATCGTGGAGACGGGTGACGTCGCGGACGTCTACGAACGGCCGACCCACCCGTACACGCAAGGACTCCTCGCCAGCGTTCCCACCATGCAGGTGCCGTCGCGGCGCCGACCGGCCCTGCTGCTCACCGGCGACGTACCGAGCCCCGCCAACCCGCCCTCGGGCTGTCCCTTCCACCCGCGCTGCTGGAAGGCCGACGCCCGATGCGAGGTCGAGGTGCCCGCACTCGTCGAGCGGCCGGGCGGCGACCACCTCAGCGCCTGCCACTACGCGGCCACGGAATCGGGAGGTCCGCATGAGTGACACCTTGCCACGGGCGACGTACGCGTTCGCCGAGCGGATGCTGGACCACAACCGTGCCGACCTGGTGCCGGGGGAGCGCCTCGTCGTCACCTGGATCGACGCCACCCGGTGCTGGTACCGATTCGACGCCGACGGCGTCTCACGGTACACCGTCGTCGACGCCGAGCGGCGGACACGAGGCGACGCCTTCGACCACACCGACCTGGCGAAGAGGCTGGCGGGAGTCGCCGGGAGGCCGGTCGACGCCGACCGGCTTCCGATCAGCGAGGTGTCGCTCTCGCCGTCCGCCCTCACGTTCGACGCGTTCGAGCGCACGTGGAGGCTCGATCTCGAAACCGCCGAGCTGCGGGAGATCCTCGACGACGTGCCGCACCGGCGCTCCGTCCGCACCTCGCCGGACGGCCGATGGCGCGCGTTCACCCACGAGCACGACCTCTGGGCCCAGGACGCCGCCGACCGGCGACGCCGGCCGCTGACCCGGGGCGGCGTCGACGTCACGCCCTTCGCGGAGGAGCCCGACGCCGCCGGTGAGCGACACCTTTTGGACCTGCTGCGTCTCGGCCCACGGCCGCCTCGCGCGTTGTGGTCGCCGGACTCGCGACGGATCCTCACGCACCGGATCGACCAGTCGGGCGTCGGCACCAGCCACCTCCTCGACTGGGCGCCGGACGGCGGGGGACGCTCCCGGGTGCGCTCCTACAGGTACTCCCTGCCCGGCGAGCCGATGCCTCAGGGCCGATGGGTCGTCGCCGACGTCACCGGTCACGTCGTCGAGGTGGAGGGTCCCACGTTCGACGTCGCGTACCTGTCACCGGTCACCTGGGGTGAGATCTGGTGGGACCCCTCGGGTGAGGCCGTCTACTGGGTGCGTCACGCGCGAGACCGGCTCTCCGCCGAGCTCGTCGAGATCGACCCGCGGACCGGGCGTACCCGGACCGTCGTCAGGGAGTGCGGGCCCACCCGGGTCGACCTGAACCAGTACTTCTACGACCCGCCCGTCGTCGTCGTCCTGAGAGAGCGCGGCGAGGTGCTGTGGTTCTCACAGCGTGACGGCAAGAGCCGGCTCTATCTCCACGACCTCCGTACGGGAGAGTGCCGGGGGGCGGTCACCGACGGCGACGTGCAGGTACGGCAGATCCTCCATGTCGGCGACGCCGCCGTTCACCTCGTCGTCTCCGGGGCCTCGGGAGCCGACCCGTACGCCAGGACCCTGGCCAGGATCGACCTCGACGACCATTCCCTGAGCGTCCTGGTGGACGACGAGCAGGACCACCGGCTGTCCAGCTCGCCCGACGGCAGATGGTTCGTCGACTGCCGGTCGACGCCGGCCACACCTCCCACCTGGCTGCTCCGTGACGCCGACGGCCACGCCGTCTTCGAGCTGGGAAGAGCCGACACGGGCCGGCTGGTCGAACACGGCTGGTCCGCTCCCGAGCGGGTGCGTGTCCTGGCCGCCGACGGCATCACCCCCATCTACGGGGTGCTGCACCGGCCGAAGGACTTCGACCCCGCCCTGACCTACCCCGTCGTCGACCACATCTACCCGGGGCCGCAGGTCAACCGGGCCGAGCCGTCGTTCTACGGCGGTTACGGGGACGGTGAGACCGCGGCGATGGCCGCCCTCGGGTTCGTCGTCGTCACCATCGACGGCAGGGGAACGCCGGGCCGCGACAAGGGCTTCCACGACCACTCGTACGGCAACCTCGCGTCGGCGGGCGGCCTGCACGACCACGTCGCCGCCATCAGGCAGCTGGGCGCGACGCGTCCGTGGATGGACGTCACCCGCGTGGGCATCGTCGGTCACTCGGCCGGTGGCTTCGCCGCCACCAAGGCGGTCCTGCGCTACCCCGAGACGTTCTCCGTGGCCGTGGCCGAGGCGGGGAACCACGACAACCGCATCTACAACGCCTCGTGGGCCGAGGCGTTCGACGGCCCGGTCGACCCGGAACGGTACTCCGCCACGTCCAACATCGACGAGGAGATGGAGCTTCACGCCCGGCTGCTCCTCATCCACGGGGGTATGGACGACAACGTCATGCCCGACCACACCCTGCGTCTCGTCGACCGGCTCATCACCGCGGACCAGGACTTCGACGTGCTCGTCGTACCGCGCGCCGAGCACTCGTTCCACGGATACCAGCACTACGTCCTGCGCAAGCGATGGGACTACCTGGTCCGCCACCTGCTACGCCGGGAACCGCCCTCCACGTACCGGCTCGGTCCGGTCCCCCCGCCTCCGAGGCTGCTCGGGCACCTCTTCGACGGGTAGAACGGGGCGGACAGGGGCGCGGCGGCACGGGCCGGAGCCGGGTGCACCCATGCCGTGGATGGGGCAAGGGATCACCCGGTCAGGCGGGTGGGGGAGTGGAGCGGGTGACGGGGGCGAATTCGCGCTGTGTGCCTCCCTGCGGGGCAGTGGTCTCAGAGCTTGTACAGCTTGTTGAATGGTGTTGTGATGCGTTCCTGCCGCGATCCGAAATCGATGACCACGGCGACCTCGTCTTCTACGCCGATGACGACGCCAAGGCCGTACCGATCGTGGGTCACCTGGTCGTTCACGCTGAACCGCTCGGCGGGCGGGGCGGGAGGCGGAGGTTTGAAGGGACTGGTGGACAGGTGATGGCGGGGCGCGCCACTAGTATTCTGCGCCTGAAATTCACCGCGTAAGTTTGTGCGCTTATCTGTATGTCGCTTCCCGGTTCCTCCGCGGTGGAGATTCATCTGACCGACGCTGAGCGTGCTCAGCTGATCGCCATGTCGGCGGACGGATACGGTGTCCAAGTGGCGCACCCGGTTCCTGCGCCTGAGACTCGACGGGCTGATCGATGAACAGCGCCCGGGCCGACCGCCCTCGATCAGACTGGATCAGGTGGAGCAGGTCGTGGTGGCGACCTTGGAGCAGACGCCCAAAGGCGCCACGCACCGGTCGCGGATCTCGATGGCGCAGCGCAGCGGGCTGTCCAAGTCGACGATCGGGCGCATCTGGCGGGACTTCGGGCTCAAACCCCATCAGGCCGGCACCTTCAAGCTGTCGAGTGACCCGCTGTTCGTGGAGAAGGTCGTCGATGTCGTCGGGCTCTATCACAATCCGCCCGAGCGGGCGGTGGTGTTGTGTGTGGATGAGAAGTCCCAGATCCAGGCCTTGGATCGCTCTCAGCCGGTGTTACCGATGATGCCGGGGATGCCTGAGCGCCGCACCCGCGACTACGTGCGCAACGGCATCACCAGCCTGTTCGCGGCCTTCAACGTCGAAGACGGAACCGTCATCGGCGAGTTGCACCGCCGGCACCGCGCCGCCGAGTTCAAGAAGTTCCTGATCACGATCGACAAGACGGTCCCTGCGGAGTTGGACATCCATCTGATCTGCGACAACTACGGCACCCACAAGACCCTGGCGATCAAGGCGTGGCCGACGCGCCACCCCCGGTTCCACATGCACCTCACCCCGGCGGGCTCCTCGTGGATCAATCAGGTCGAGCGCTGGTTCGGCTTCCTGACCGACCAGCTGATCAGGCGCGGGGCCCACAAGAGCGTGCAGGCCCTGGAGAAAGACATTCGCACCTGGATCAGCCAATGGAATGACAACCCGCGGCCGTTCGTGTGGAAGAAGACCGCGGAGGAGATCCTCGAATCCCTCGCCCGATATTGCCGACGAATTTCAGGCGCAGGACACTAGCTGGTTTCAGCTTCTCCAGTATGTGCCGCCTTTGAGAACGCTCGCGACATAAGATCGGCCAGCTTGTTGAAATGATCAAGATTCGGGCGAGGATTCGACTCCTGACCTGGGCCTTGGCGGGCAGGGCGGATGACGGGAATCGAACCGGACAGGTAACAGGGTTCTCGCACGCAGGGTTGCCCTTTGGGCTGGTCACGCCTGCCGGGTTGAGCGAGGAGGTGGGCTCGTACATGCCACTGGGCCAAGTTGACGAGCATCGCGGGCGTTATCGCCGAGATCCTCATCTCGCCGCCGAGCGTGCTTGTGGTCGTCGCGACGGCCGGCGGCATCCTCACCGCGACCGGCGAACTGCCGCTGGAGAGCTTCATCGGGTTCCTCGTGTTCAGCACGGTCACCACCGCCGGATTCATGACGGTCATGATGTCGGTGCATCCGCTCGTCAGCGCGCTGAGTGTTTCCCACAGCATCCGGGAGCTGCTCTCCAGCCCGGAACCGCCCGTACCGGACCAGCCTGTCGTGCCCGATCCGGAGACTCCCGAACCGGTCGTGCGTATACGAGGCGTGCGCTTCGCCTACGGAGACACCGTTGCCCTGGACGGTATCGATCTCGCACTCGAACGCGGCACCGTCACCGCCCTCGTCGGCCCGTCCGGTTCCGGCAAGAGCACACTACTGAAGCTCGTCGGCCGCTTCTTCGACGTCGACGAGGGATCCGTACGCATCGGCGGCCGTGACGTGCGAGAGCTCGGCAGCACCGGTGTGTCGCGTCTCGCCGCGCAGGTGTTCCAGGACGTATATCTCCTCGAAGGCAACGTCGCCGACAACCTCCGCATGGCCAACCCCAACGCGAGCGACGACGACCTCGAACGCGTCGCCCGCGTCGCCCGGCTCGACGAAGTCGTCCACCGTCTCCCTCGCGGCTGGGATACGCGCGTCGGTGAAGCGGGCTCCGCCCTCTCCGGTGGAGAGAAACAGCGGGTCTTCATCGCCCGTGCCCTGCTCAAGGAGGCACCCGTCGTGCTGCTCGTCAGCCACGACGACGAACTACTCGCACTCGCCGGCGACGGGGAACTCCACCTGCGCCTCCTGCGAGAGGCGCCCACCATCTGCTCGGCTTGATCCCAGAGTGATTGGCAGCGGCCGGAACGGCCGCTGCCCGTCGGTTCAGATGGCCGGCGAGGCTCGTCGCCGGGGGTGCCCCGGGACCGCGAGACTTACCGGGGTCGTCGCCAGGACGAGCGGCGGGTTGACGCCACATTACATCGGCCACTCTGATGATCATGGCGGACCGCTTGGCGGGGAGCGCCTGCTGGGACGTGATGTTGGGGCCAGTGCGGGGTACTCTGTTGGTGTATGCGCTATTGCCGAGGTCGGAGAGTTCGTTCCGCCGGTCGGTGGCGCCATGTCTGCCCCGGTGGTGTCGCTGTCCTGGGTGTCGCGGTTCTGCCGTTGTTGCCCCTGCTCACTGTCCGCAGGGGTATGGATTAGGTTAGGCTAACCTTCCTTGTGTTGGTGGAGTCGGACGACGGAAGCCGGCCGGTCCCGCACGACGAGGGCACGGGAGGAGCGGGACATTCTGCTAGATATCAGCGAACTGGCCCGAAGGGCAGGAGTTCAGCCGTCCGCGCTCCGGTACTACGAGCGGGAAGGGCTGCTGACGCCTGCGGGCCGGTCGAACGGGCGCCGGATGTTCAGCGACGAGGGGCTGGTGCAGCTCGCGGCGATCGACTTTTGGCGGGAGGCGGGTTTCACAATCAGGGAGATGGCCGTACTGCTCAACGACGTGAACACCTCGATGGATGCCGTCAAGAAGATCGCTTCAGCGCGGGTCGCCGAGTTCGACGAGACCATCAGCCATGCCGAGCAAGTCAAGAAGCTGCTGTTCGAGCTCATGGAGTGCGGCCACCAGCAGCTCAACGAGTGCCCGTACTACCAGAGCATTCTGAGACAACGGGCCAACAGGATCCTCATGGGTGACTACCAGGGGTTCACCTCCCGGCGGACGCCGCACCCGCCGGAGTGACCCGGCCGGGTTCCAAGCCTTTGTCGCGAGAATGTATGGATTGCCGTGGCAAGGTAACGAGTTTCCGTCCGCTCATCCCCGGCCGGCGCGGGACGATCGATGCGGACCTGCACGCCCGCATGGGCGACGTCCGGCCGCTGCTCGGCGGCGACACCGTCATGTGGGAACTCGGCGACGGCTCGGCCGGCCACGTGGACCCGCCCCGGCTGCTGCACGAAGGACATCTTACCGACTTCCCCGCGATCACCACGGCCGTGGTGATCGACTGACCCGCGCCGAACGGAGTCCTCATCTGAGGGAAGCACGGAGGGCTTTCTTGTCCACCTTGCCGATGCCCAGGTATGGCAGCCGGTCGACGACCTCAAGCCGCTCAGGCAGCTTGAACCGCGCCAGCCCCCGCCCGGCCAGGAAGCCGCGCACTTCCCGCAGGTCTGGGACGGGCCGGTCGGCGTGGCACACCACGTACAGGCAGACGACCTCGCCGTAGCGCTCGTGCGGGGCGCCGATGACCGCGACCCCGGCCACCGAGGGGTGCTCGGCGGCCAGCGACTCCAGCTCGGCCGCCGGGATCTTCTCGCCGCCGCGGTTGACCACGTCCCGGCACCGGCCCTCGACGACAAGCGAGCCGGAAGGCTGGTGCACCCGGACCAGGTCGCCGGTGCGGTAGTACCCGTCCGCGGTGAAGCTCCTGGCGTTGGCCTCCGGGTCGGTGTAGTAGCCCGCGACGGTGTAGGGGCCGCGGGTCAGCAGCTCGCCCACCTCGCCCGGTGGCACCGGGCGGCCGTCCGTGTCGACGACGAGGATCTCGTCGGCGGGCGAGGCCGGGCGGCCCTGGGTGTCGAACGCGACGTCGTCGCCGTCGCCCAGCGCGGTGTAGTTCAGCAGGCCCTCGCTCATCCCGTAGCACTGCTGTACCCGCGCGCCGAGCGTCTCGGGAATCCGCTCGACCTGGGCGCGGCTCGGCCGGGCCCCGCCGACCTGGAGCACGCGCAGGCTGGAAAGGTCGTGGTCGGTGTCGGCTGCCGCGGCCCAGCGCTGGGCCAGAGCGGGAACCAGCGCGCAGTGGGTGACCCGGTGCCGTTCGATCAGCTCGAAGGCGACCGACGGTTCGGCCGAAGGGCCCAGCACGACCCGGCCGCCCGCGCCGAGAGTGCCCAGCACGCCGGGGCAGCCGAGCACGAACCCGTGCGTGGCGGGCATGACCGCCAGGTACACCGAGTCCGGGCCGACGCCCGCCAGTTCGGGGGTGATCCGCAGCTGGTAGTCGTATGCCTCGTGGAGCCGGGGAATCACCTTCGGTGGACCCGTGGTGCCGCTGGACAGCAGGCACAGCGCGGGATCGCCGAGCCCGGCGGTCTCCGGCTCCGGCGACGGCGGCCCGTCGGCCTTCGGCGGTGCGCACAGGTCGGTCAGGTCGACGACCGACGCCTCGTCCGCTTCCTCCACACCGGACACGAACAGGCTGCGCACGCATGAGTGCGCCGCGCGCAGGCGCTCGGCCATCGCCAGGTGGTCGAAGCGGGCCACGGTCGCCGGGACGGCGACGGCAACCGGCTGAGTGATCCGGACCAGGTGGTTCAGCTCATAGTCGCGCAGCGCGGTCGGGGTCATGACCGGCGGCGCACCGATGCGCGAGAGCGCCAGCGTCAGCACGACGAGTTCGAGGTCGTTGGGCAGCTGCACGATGACCGCGTCGCCGCGCCGGACGCCGCGGGCGGTCAACCGGGCGGCTGCCGCCGCCACCGCGGCGGCCAGCTCGCCGTGAGTCAGGCTTCGCTCGCCCGCAGTCAACGCGACGGCGTCCGGGCGGGTCCGCGCCGCTGAGAGCACGGTCTGGTCGACTCTTGCGCCGCCCCACAGCCCACTTTCCCGGTATCGCTGTGCGCGCTGCTGGTCAATCCTGCTCAGTGGCTCCCGCACCGGTGGCTCCCTTTGTGCCGTGTGCACGCGCGTGCTCGATCCGCCCGGCCAGCTCGGCCACGGTGAAGTCGTGCTTGTCCCACAGATCGACTACGACACCGAACCGCCGGTGGAGTTCCTGCTCCAGCTCGACGGTCTCGGTCGAGTCCAGGGCCAAGTGGGCGCGCAGCCTGCGATCCGCCGTGATCTCGTCGTCCTTCACGCCCAGCGCCAAGAGGATTTTCCGCAGTTCGCCCATGAATCGAAGGATAACGACGGAATTCGTTGCGCCGCATACATCCTTGGTGCTAAACCATTCGGCCAATACCTCGGGCGCGATCCCGCGGACAAGACTACGGAACCGTGGCGACATCACCGAGCTACCTCGTCCCGTATCCACAACGCGGAAGCGTGCTCGCCGACGCGGAAGTAGACACGATCACCGAGATCTTGAGATCCGGCGCGCCGCTTTCCGGCGGCCCTTACCGGGAAGCCTTCGAGCGGCGGTTCTGTGAGCTGGTCGGCGCGCGGCACGCGCTGTCGGTGACCAGCGGCACGGTGGCGCTGTCGCTCGCGATCAACCTGCTCGGGCTGCGTCCGGGCGACGAGGTGCTCGTGACGCCGCAGACGTTCAAGGCCACCATCCAGCCGCTGCTCGACCTCCCGGTCACCGTCCGGTTCTGCGACGTCGACCCGATGACGCTCAACGTGGACCCGGCCGGCGTCGAGGCGCTGGTGACCGAGCGCACCAAGGCGATCGTGCTCGTGCACTATGGCGGGCTGCCCGCCGACATGGACCGGATCATGGGCATCGCCCGGCGGCAAGGCATCGTGGTCGTGGAGGACTGCGCGCACGCGCTGGGCAGCCGCTACCGCGGACGGCGCCCCGGCGCGCTAGCCGATATCGGCTGCTTTAGCTTCCACACCAGCAAGAACATCACCACCCTCGGCGAGGGCGGGATGGTGACGGTGCACAACGAGGAGCGTGGCCACGAGTGGGCCGAGCGGCTCGACCGCATGCGCTCCAACAACTCCGACGCCGTCTTCGTGCCCGCGCCACTGCGCATCGGCAACCGCGAGGACGCGCCGTCTTGGATGCTGCACGCGGGCAACTCCTACACCCACGACTGCGTGGAGATGCGCTATTCGGGCACCAACGCCACCCTGTCCGAGCCCGCCGCCGCGGTCGGTATCGCCCAGCTTGACCGGCTGGACCGGCTGGTCAAGCGTCGCAGGGAGAACTCGGCGCGGATCACCGAGGTGCTGCGCGGGTTCCCGTTCGTCGAGCCGGTCGCCGAGCCCGCGGACGTGGTGAACGCGTACCACCTGTACACGTTCCTCGTCGACCCGGCCGCGGGTGTCGACCGGGACGCGGTCGTGGAACGGCTGCGCCAGCTGGGGGTGCAGCTGCAGCTGCGGTACTTCCCGCTGCACCTGCTGCCGGAATGGCGCGCCCGCGGGCACCGGTTCGGTGAGTGCCCTGCCGCCGAGGAGGTGTGGTTCCGGCGGCAGGTGAACGTGCCCTGCCAGCCGAGTCTGTCCGACCAGCAGGTCAGCCACCTGCTGGAGGCGCTGCACACGGCGCTCACCGAGGTGGAAAGGACTGTGCGATAGATGACCGGCTCAGACCTGTTCGACATCGTCGTCGTGGGCGGCGGCCCGGTCGGCCTGTCCACTGGCTGGCAGGCCGCGGCCCGGGGCCGGCGCACCCTGGTGCTCGACCGGCACGGCTTCTTCAACGAGCGCTGCGGGACCAGCGGGGCCGAGCGGCACTGGCGGCTCCAGTACACCCAGGAGGACCTGTTCCGGCTGACCCTGGAGGCGCTGCCCAGGTGGCGGCGGCTGGAGAGCCTCGCCGAGCGCACCCTGATCCACGAGATCGGCAGCCTCTGGTTCGGCGATGTCGATGTGGAGACCAACGAAGGCCAGATCGCCGAGACCATGCGGGTGATGGACCGGCTCGACGTGCGCTACGAGGCGCTGACCGCCCGGGACATCGAGCGCCGCTTCGGGTTCGCCCGCCTGCCCGGGCACTACGCGGGGTTCCTCCAGCCCGGCGGCGGCACCATCGATGTGCGCGGCACCCTGGCCGCGCTGTACGGCCTGGCCCAGCAGGAGGGCTGCCTGTTGCGCGGCGGCGAGCGGGTGCTGGGCCTGGAGCCTGACGCCGACGGCGTCACCGTGCGGACCGACCGGCAGACCTACCGCTGCGCGAAGGTCGTGCTCGCCAACGGTGCCGAGGTCAACAGCCTGCTCACCCCGCTCGGCCGCGGTCTCGACATCAAGCTGTACGAGATGGCCCTGGTGTCGCTGCGCCGCCGTGACCAGGCCGTCGACTTCCCGTTCTGGTTCGTCTTCCAGCAGCCGACCGAGGAGGACACGAACCTGTTCTACGGCTTCGGCCGCAACCCGTGGTCGCCCAGCGAACTGGTGCGCCTCGGTCCGGTGTTCGAGGTCGACCCGATCGCCGGCGCCGACCACACGACCGGCGAGCCCGATCCCCGCCACGTGACCCGGCTGTCCACATGGGTGGGAAACCACCTGCCCGCGCTCGACCCGGAGCCGGTGCGCACCTCGACTTGCCTCGCCGTGCTGCCCGGCGACCTCCGGCGGCAGTTTTACCTCGGCCTGGCCACCGACCTGGTGCCCGACGGCGGGAATATCGTGCTCTATAGCTCGGGCTGGGGGTTCAAGTTCGTCCCGCTGCTCGGCGAAGTGTGCGTCGACCTCGCGCTCCACGGTAGCACCGAGCACGACATCTCCCGGCTGGCCCCCACCGCGACCCAGGAGGCCGCCAGGTGACACCGCGCGACCACACCGAGATATCCGGCCGGTATGTCGCGGTCGTCGGCATGGCCTGCCGGTTCCCCGGGGCGCCGGACGTGGACACCTTCTGGCGCAACCTCCGCGACGGCGTCGAGTCGATCACCACGTTGTCCGACGAGGAGCTGCTGGCCGAGGGCGTGCCGCAGGAGCTGTTCTCCCGGGGCGACTATGTGCGCTCCGCGTCGGTGCTGGACGGCGTCGACCTGTTCGACGCCGCGTTCTTCAACATCCCCGCGCGGGAGGCGGCGCTGCTGGACCCGCAGCAGCGGCTGTTCCTGGAGACCGCGTGGCACGCCTTGGAGGACGCCGGGCGTGGACCGGGCACCGACCCCGACGTCGCGGTGTTCGCCGGGGCGAACATGCCCGCCTACCTGATGTCCAACCTGCTCGGCGGCAGGCGGATCGTGATGAACTCGACGATGTTCGAGCTCCAGATCCACAACGACAAGGACTACCTGGCCAGCCGTACCTCGTTCCTGCTCGGGCTGACCGGCCCCGCGGTGACCGTGCAGACCGCCTGCTCCAGCTCGCTCGTCGCCGTGCACCAGGCCGGCCAGGCGCTGCTGGCGGGGGAGTGCGGCACCGCGCTTGCGGGCGGCGTGTGCGTGCGGGTACCGCACCGGGTGGGCTATCTGTTCGAGGAAGGTCTGATCTACTCCCCGGACGGGCACTGCCGCCCGTTCGACGCCGGCGGGCAGGGCACTGTGTTCGGCAACGGCGTCGGCGTCGTGGTGCTGCGCAGGCTGGAGGACGCCGTCGCCGACGGTGACCGCGTGCTCGCCGTGCTCCGCGCGTCGGCGGTCAACAACGACGGCTCGGACAAGGTCGGCTACACCGCGCCGAGTGTGGCCGGGCAGGAGCGGCTCGTGGCCGCCGCGCTGGCGGTGGGCGGCTTGGACGCGCGCACCATCACCGCGGTCGAGGCGCACGGCACCGCGACCCCGGTCGGCGACCCGATCGAGATCAAGGCGCTGAGCCGGGCGTTCGCAGCGCACACCTCCGACACCGGGTTCTGCGCGGTCAGCTCGGTCAAGGGCAACGTCGGACACCTGGAGTCGGCCGCGGGCGTGGCGAGCCTGATCAAGGCCGTGCTTCAGCTGCGCCACCGCAGCCTCGCGCCCACCGTGCATTTCCAGACTCCCAACCCGCGCATCGGATTCGACGACTCGCCCTTTCGCGTCACCGCCGAGCTGACCGAGTGGACCAACGGCACACACCCGCGGCGCATCGGGGTCAGCTCGTTCGGTATCGGCGGCACCAACGCCCACGTCATCCTTGAGGAGGCCCCCGCGCCCCGGCCTGCGGCCCCGCCGGACCGGCCGGCGCAGATCGTCGTGCTGTCCGCGAGGTCTCCGCGGGCGCTGGAGGAGGCCACCCGGGACCTCGCGGCGCACCTCGGCTCCGGCCGGGGCACGGGCAGTCTCGCCGACATCGCCACCACCACCCAGCTCGGCCGCGGCGCGCAGCCGTTCCGGCGGGCCCTGGTGACCGGGGACGTCGACGAGGCTGCCGCCCTGCTCGCGGGCGCGGACCCGGCGCGGGTGTTCAGTGCGGTCGCGCCGCCCGACCCGCCCAGACTGGTGTTCCTGTTCCCCGGCCAGGGCACCCAGTACCCGGGTATGGGACACGGCCTCTACCTCGGCGAACCGGTGTTCCGGGCCGAAGTCGACGCCTGTGCCGATGCGCTGGCCCCGCTGCTGGGCGCCGACCTGCGCGAGGTGATGTACCCGGCGGCGGGCGCCGACCCCGAGGAGGCGGCCCAGCGGCTGGAGGACACCGGGTTCGCCCAGCCCGCGCTGTTCGTCACCGAGTACGCGCTCGCCCGCCAGCTCGCGTCCTGGGGCCTGACCCCGGACGCGATGGTCGGCCACAGCCTCGGTGAGTTCGCCGCCGCCTGCCTGGCAGGCGTGTTCGACCTGCCGGATGTGCTGCGGCTGGTCGCCATGCGGGGCGTGATGATGCGGAACCTGCCGTCCGGGGCGATGCTCTCGGTCGCCGCGCCGGAGGAGCGCGTGCGCGAGCTGCTGGCAGGGGAGCCGTCCGGCGCCGTGTCCGTCGCCGCGGTGAACGGGCCGGGCCTGTGCGTGGTGTCCGGTCCACACCCGGCCGTTGCCGAGGTGCGGCGGTTGCTGGCCGCGGCGGACGTGCCCGCGCGCGGTCTGCGCACCTCGCACGCCTTCCACTCGGCCATGATCGACCCCATGGTGCCCGCGTACACCGACCTTGTCCGCGAGGTTGGCGCGGCCCGGCCGGCGACGCCGATCGTGTCCACGGTGACCGGCCGGTGGATCGAGGACGAGCGGGCCACCGACCCCGAGTACTGGGGCACCCACATGCGCTTGCCCGTCCGCTTCGGCGACGCCGTGCGCACGGCCACCGGACCGGACCGGACCGTCCTGCTGGAAGTCGGGCCGGGCAACACCCTTGGCACCCTGTCGCGCCAGGCGGTCGAGTCCGCCGCCAGGACCACGGTGCTGGCCACCCTGCCCCGGCCGGACGAGGACCGCTCCGACCCGGACGCACTGCTGGCCTCGGTCGCGGGACTATGGCTCGCCGGCTTCCCCGTGGACTGGACACGGCTGCAGAGCCGCGGCGCCCGCGTGGCCCTGCCCGGGTACCCCTTCCAGCGCAAGCGTTACTGGGTCGAGCCGCGCGCCACCGTCGGCGCGGGCGGTGCGGAGCTGGTCGTCGACATCCCCGCGCCGGAGGAGACGGGCGGCGCCGTGACCGCGGGCAGCAGGCCGGAACACCTGCTCACCCCCTACACGGCGCCCCGCGACGAGCTGGAACGCGGCATCGCCGCGCTGTGGGAGGAGTTTTTCGGCTTCCACCCGATCGGCGTGCACGACAACTTCTTCGAGCTGGGCGGCCACTCGCTGCTGGCCACCCAGCTGCTCAACCGGGTGCGGGCCGAACTTGGCCGCTCGGCCACCCCGGCGCAGCTGCTGTCCCGGCCGACCGTCGCCGCGCTGGCCGAGCTGCTGGCCGGGCAGGAGTCCGACGGCGTGGTCTTGGCCCCGCTGCCCGCGATCACGCCCGAGCCCGCGCGGCGGTACGAGCCGTTCCCGCTTACCGAGATGCAGCAGGCCCAGTGGATCGGCAGGCTGGGCAGCTTCGACATGGGCGGCGTCGCCCCACACCTCTACCTGGAGTTCGACAGCGACGCGCTGGACCTGCACCGGCTGGAGCGGGCGTGGCAGCAGGTGGTGCGGCGGCACGAGATGCTGCGGATCGTCGTGCTGACCGACGGCCGCCAGCGAGTGCTGACCGACCTCTCGGACTACCGCTTCGAGGTTCTCGACCTGCGCGGGGTCGACCAGCCGACGGCGGAGGCCCGGCTCGCCGAGGTGGCCGACCGGATGGCGGCCGACGTCCGGCCCACCGACACCTGGCCGCTGTGGGAGATTAGGGCCACCTGGCTCACCAGCGGGACACTGCGCGTGCACATCGGTTTCGACCTGCTGTGCGCCGACGTGGCGAGCTTCTTCTACCAGGTTCTGCCCGCCTGGCGGGACTTCTACCAGGACGCCGGGCTTTCGGCCGAGCCGCCCGAGCTGTCGTTCCGCGACTACGTGCTCGCCGAGGAGGCCCTGCGCGAGACCGAGCTTTACGAGCGCTCGCTGGCGTACTGGCGAGACCGGGTGCGTCAGCTGCCCCCCGCTCCGGAGCTGCCCACCGCGCTGGCCCCCGGCGAGCTGGGCAGGCCCATGTTCGTCCGGCGGCATGCGAGGCTGGACGCCCAGGTGTGGGCCAGGATCAAGGAGAAGGCGGGCGAGCACGGGGTCACCCCGTCCAGCGTGCTCGTCGCCGCGTACGCGGCCACCGTGGCCCGCTGGAGCAAGAGCCAGCGCTTCACGCTCAACTTCACCGCGGTGAACCGGCTGCCCTTCCACGAGGAAGTCGACGACATGGTCGGCGAGTTCGCCTCGTTCGAGCTGCTTGAGGTGGACGCCCGCACGCCGCGCACCTTCGCCGGGCTGGCCACCCAGGTGCAGCGGCAGAGCTGGGAGGACTTCGAGCACCGCTACGTCAGCGGCGTGCGCATCCTGCGCGAGCTGAACCGGGCGCGGCAGGACACCACCGGGGCCGTCATGCCGGTCGTGTTCACCAGTGCCCTGCCCACCGGGCAGGACCCGGCTCAGGCGTCGTCGCCGGTGGCCTGGCTCGGTACGCAGAATCGGTTCATCTCGCAGACCCCGCAGGTCACCGTCGACCATTTCGTGCTGGAGTTCGACGGCGCGTTGGAACTGGCGTGGCACGCGGTGGACGAGCTGTTCCCGGACGGCCTCATGGCCGACATGTTCGGTGCGTACCAGGACCTGCTCGCCGGGCTGGCCTCGTCTGACGGGTGGGAGCGACCGCCGTCGGCCGACCTGCCGGCCGGGCAGCTGACGCTCCGGGAGCGGGTGAACACCACCCGCGGGCCACTGCCCGACGGGCTGATCGTGGAGCCGGTGCTGGCGGCGGGCGTGGCCCCGGCGACCGCGGGCCGGGACGCGGTGGTCACCGCGGAGCGCACGCTCAGCCACGCCGAGCTGTGCGGCAGGGCCGTCGACCTGGCCGCGACGCTGGCCGCGCGCGGGCTCGGCCCCGGCGCGCCGGTCGGGATCGGCGTCGCCAAGGGCTGGCGGCAGATCGTGGCCGTCGTCGGGGTCGCCGCCGCGGGCTGCACCTACGTGCCGATCGACCCCGGCCTGCCGGAGAGCAGGCGCGCGTGGCTCGTCGAGCACGCGGGTGTCGAGTGCGTGGTCACCACGGACTCGGACGGGAGCACCTGGCTGGTGGACACCGTCGCGGTCGCCGAAGAGCCCGACTGGCGGTCGGCCGACGTGACCGGATGGCGGTGCCCGGCAAGCCGCGACGACATCGCCTACATCATCTACACCTCCGGGTCGACCGGCACCCCGAAGGGCGTGGCGGTCACCCACACCGGCGCGGGCAACACCTTGGACGATGTCAAGGACCTGTTCGGGATCACCGCGGCGGACCGGGTGCTCGGCCTGTCCTCGCTGAGCTTCGACCTGTCGGTGTTCGACGTCTTCGGGGTGCTCGGCTCCGGCGGCGCGCTGGTGCTGCCCGAACCCGCCGCACGGCGCGACCCGGCCCGGTGGATCGAGCTGGTCCGCGCGCACGGCGTCACGGTGTGGAACACGGTGCCCGCGCTGCTGGAGATGCTGGTGACCCACCTGGAGGCCACGCCGCAGGGCGGCCCGGCGCTGCCGCTGCGGCTGGCGATGCTCAGCGGCGACTGGATTCCGGTCCGGCTGCCCGACCGGGCCCGTGCGCTCGCCGGCGAGCTGACGGTGATCAGCCTGGGCGGCGCGACCGAGGCGGCGATCTGGTCGATCTACTACCCGGTGGGCGAGGTCCCCGCGCACTGGACGTCCATCCCGTACGGCTTCCCGCTGCGCAACCAGTCGTTCCACGTGCTCAACGAGCGGATGGAGCCCGCCCCGGTGTGGACCGTGGGGCACCTGCACATCGGCGGAGCCGGGCTGGCGGCCCGCTACTGGAACGACGAGCAGCGCACCGCGGAGTCGTTCATCACCCACCCGGACACCGGGGAACGGCTCTACCGCACCGGCGACCTCGGCCGCTACCTGCCCGACGGCTCCATCGAGTTCCTCGGCAGGGAGGACTTCCAGGTCAAGATCGGTGGATTCCGCGTCGAACTCGGCGAGGTGGAGCACGCCATCGCCGCGCACCCCGGGGTAGCGAAAACGGTGGCGACCGCGATCGGGCCGCGCACCCAGCAGCGGCTGGTCGCCTACCTGATCCCCGCGGAGCCCGGCGCGGACGCCGAGTTGGTCGAGTCGGTGCGCGCGCACCTGGCGGACGCGCTGCCCGCCTACCTGATCCCCGCCGACATCCTGGTGCTGGACGCGCTTCCGCTGTCCGCCAACGGAAAAGTCGACCGGGCCGCGCTGCCCGCGCCGGGCCGCGTCGGCGACACGGCGGGGGAGACGGTGGTCGGGGAGCGGCTGCGCGAGACCGTGGAGCGGTTGACCGCGCTGTCCCGGTCGGTGCTCGGCGTGGAGGCGGTCGGGGCCGGGGACAACTTCTTCACCCTGGGCGGCGACTCCATCATGGGCATCCAGCTGGTCAGCCAGGCCAACGCGGCAGGGCTGCCGATCGCCCCGCAGGACCTGTTCGAGAGCGACACCTTCCTCGACCTCGCCCGGTGTGTCGTGGCGGGAGCCGACGTCGCCGACACCACCGCGGTCCCGCTCTCCGCGCGCCAGGCGGAGCTGCTCGCCGTCGGGGCGGTCAGGTGGGTCCAGGTCGCGGTCCCGGCCGGGTTCGACTCTCGCGTCGCCGACCGCGCGCTCCAAGAGGTCGCTACCCGGCACACGGCGCTGCGCCTGCGCCTCGGGTCGCGTGACGACGGCACGAACACCGCGGCGACCGGCCTGTCCGACACGGGCGCCGGGCCCGACATCGCCGAGATCGACCTGAGCGGACTGCCCGAGGACGGCCGGACACAGGCGATCGCCGAACTGGTGGCCGAGATGGCCGAGGAGCTGGACCTGACCGCGGGAGACGGCGTCAAGGTGGCGCACATCGCCGCGGGCGACGGCGATGGCCAGCTGGTCTGGCTGAGCGCGGCGGCGGCGCTGGACGACAGCTCGCTGCGGCTGCTGCTCGGCGAGTTCGCCCACGCCTACCGTCAGCTGGCCGGACACGGTTCGGTCGACTGGGCTGACCGGCCCATGTGCTTCCTGGAGTGGGCACGAGAGCAGCCCGCGCCCGCCACGGTGGCCGAGCCCGTGCAGGCGGCTCCGGTGCGCCTCGACGAAACCGCGATCACCGTGCTCGCCCCGGACGAGGTCACCGCGCTCCGGGAGACCGCCTTCGCCGCTTACCACCTGGACTTCGCGGAGGCGGTCGCCGCGGCTGTGGTCGTGGCCATGCGGTCGGTGTCGGACGACACGCCGGTCGTCGCGGTCGAGCGCAGCCGCCGGGAGCCCGCTGTGGAGGGTGTGGCCGGCCGGTTCACCGACCTGGTCGCGCTCACCGCGGCAGGCCCGGCTGATCCCGGGCAGGTGCTGTCCTCGGTCAAGCGGGAGTACCGAGATCCGGCTGGGCCGCTCCCGCCCGGCGGGCTGCTCCTGCTGCACGAAGTGGTCGGCGCCGACTGGCAGACGGGCGGCGGGGTCTTCTCGCCGGCCGGATTCGCCGGTCCCGACGGGACCAACCTCCGGCCGGGCACCGTGTCCGAGGTCGGCGCCGCGCTGGTGGACGGCGAACTGCGGATGCGCTGGCGCGGAGCGGCCACCCGGGTGGCCGCCGCCTTCCCGGACGCCGTCGCGGCTGTCACCGGGCACTGCCGCAAGGCGGGCTCGGGCACCTACTCCCCGTCTGACTTCCCCCTCGCCGGGCTCGACGCCGACGATCTCAGCGCGTTCCTCAGTACGCTCGACGACGAAAGGCAGGCGACGTGAGCGCCCACCGGGCCGCCAAGGGCATCGAGGACGTCTACGAGCTGACCCCCATCCAGCAGGGCCTGCTGTTCGAGCAGCTCAAGCGCCCCGGCGCCGGGGTCTACATCGAACAGCTCGTGCTCACCTTCGCAGGCTCCATGAACACCGACGCGTTCGGCGGGGCCTGGCAGCGGGTGGTGGACCGGCACCCGATCCTGCGCACCTCCTTCCACTGGCGGGCCGAAGGGCAGCCGCTGCAGGTGGTCCGCTCCGGCGTCGAGCTGCCCATCGAGGTGCTCGACTGGCGGCACATCCCGGTCGCCGAGCAGCAGGAGCGGCTCGACGTCTGGCTGGACCGCGAGCGGGTCGAGGGGTTCGAGCCGGCCAAGGCTCCGCTGATGCGGATCACCGCCATCCACAGCGAGCAGGACACGTGGCTGTGCGTCTGGCGGCTCTCGCACCTGTTGATGGACGGCTGGTCGTTCGCCATCGCGATCACCGACTTCGTCACCGCCTACCGGTCCTGTTGCCTCGGCGAGGAGCCGGTCTGGGGCCCGATGCGCCCGTACCGGGACTACGCCGCGTGGTGGCGCGCGCAGGACGGCGCCGACAGCGCGGAGTTCTGGCGGTCCGAACTGGACGGATACCATCCGCCGGAGCCGCTGTTCCTGGGCGGCTCGCCGCCTGAGCCCGGCGCGCCCAGTCACGGTTTCGCCGAGCTGGGGCTGGCCGCGATCGAACCGGGGCTCATTGAGCTGGCCAGGACCAACCAGCTGACCATGAACACGATCGTGCAGGGCGCGTGGCTGATCGTGCTCGCGCACCACTACGGCACCACCGACGTCGCCTGCGGCTTCACCATGGCGCACCGGCCCGCGCGGCTGCGCGGCAGCGAGATCATCCTCGGGCCGCTGATCGCCACCATGCCGGTGCGGGAGAAGCTGGAGATGACCAGGGCCGCGCTGTCCTGGCTGCGCGACCTCCAGGTGCACATCGCCGCGGTTCGCGACCACACCACGGTGCCGCTGTTCGAGGTGCAGCGCCTGCTAGGCCTTCCACTGGACGTGCCGCTGCTTGAGAGCAGCGTGTCCTACGAGAACACGCCGATGCCGGACTTCGCGCTCCAAGAGACCGGCATGAGGTTCACCCACCTGCGCTACGACGGCCGCCCGCACTACCCGATCACCATGGTCATCATGCCGGGCGACGGTATGCCGCTGCGGGTGATCTACGACCGCGGCCGCTTCTCCGCCGAGGCCGCACAGCGGTTCTGCGACCAGGTCAGCACGCTGCTGGTCACTCTGGTCGAGCGGCCGGACCTGACTCTGGGCGAGCTGTCGCCCGCGGCGGTGCCCGCCGCGCCGGTCAGCGGCGCCGTCGGCCTCGAGATCGACGGGCGGGCGCTGCACGACACCTTCACCGAGCACGCGCGGCGGACGCCGGACGCCGAGGCGGTCGTCTTCGGCGACATCCGCCGCACCTACCGCGAGCTGGACGAGCACAGCGACTGGATCGCCCACCGGCTGATCACCGCCGGAGTGCGCCCCGGCGACCGGGTCGGTCTGTGCCTCGTACGGTCTCACCTGCTGGTGGCCGCCGTGATCGGGGTGTTCAAGGCCGGGGCGGCTTACGTGCCGCTCGACCCGGGGCTGCCCGCGGCGCGGTCGGCCGACATGGCCGCCGACGCGGGCATCTCCGCGGTGGTGACCACGCCCGACGTGGCCGCCCGGACCCCGGCAGCGGCGGGCGCGGTCGTCGTGCTCGGCGACGAGCGGCCCGCGCGGCCCGACGGGCTGCGGCTGCCCGGTACGGTCGCCGACGACCCGGCGTACGTGCTCTACACCTCCGGCTCGACCGGGCGGCCGAAGGCTGTCGTGGTGTCCCACCGGAACGTGCAGAGCCTGCTGTCCGCGGGGCGTGAGCTGTTCGCCTTCGACGAGCGCGACGTGTGGACGTTCAGTCACTCCTTCGCGTTCGACTACTCGGTGTGGGAGATGTGGGGCGCGCTGGGCAACGGCGGCAGGCTGGTCGTCGTTCCCCAGCGGACCGTGTGGTCGCCGGAGGACTACCATCGGCTGGTGCGCGCGGAGCTGGTCACCGTGTCCAGCCAGACACCGACGCTGTTTGAGCACTTCGCCGCCGTCGATGCCGCCGCGGACGCCGAATCCGTTGCGGGGACGGCGCTGCGCTGCGTCTTCATCGGAGGCGACCGGCTGTACACGGCCGTGCTGCGCGACTGGATCGACCGCCACGGGGACGAACGGCCGCGGGTCTATAACCTGTATGGGGTCACCGAGGCCGCCGTGGTGTCCACCTGCTACCGGGTCACGGCCGACGCCGTGCGGGACGACGCGCCGGTGCCGATCGGCACGGCGCTGCCCAACCAGCGGGCGTACCTGCTCGGCGACCGGGACCGTCCGGTGCCCCAGGGCGCGCGGGGCGAGCTGTGCGTCGCGGGCCTCGCGGTGGCGCTGGGCTACCACGACCGCGCCGAACTCACCCACCGCCGGTTCGACGTCGAGCCCGCCCCGCCCGGCGAGCGGATGTACCGCACCGGCGACCTCGCTCGCGTCCTGTCCGACGGGACGCTGCAGTACCTCGGCCGGGCCGACAACCAGGTCAAGATCCGCGGCTACCGGGTCGAACTCGGCGAGGTCGAGTCCGTGCTGCGGGCCCACCCGGCCGTGCGCTCGGCGGTCGCCACCACCCGCAGGAACGCCGCAGGCCCGGCCGACCTGGTCGCCTACGTGACCCCTTCCGGTGACGCCGTCGCCGCGGTCACCCCGGCGGGGCTGCGGGAGTTCGCCGCGCAGCGCCTGCCCGAGCACATGGTGCCGGTGGCGGTCGGCTGGCTCGACGAGCTGCCCACCACGGTCGGCGGTAAGATCGACGTGCGGGCGCTGCCGGACCTCGACATGGTCCGTGGCGATCTCGTCGAGCCCGCCACGGAGCTGGAACGTGATCTCGCTACCCTGGTTGCCGGGCTGGTCGGCGCGAGCGCGATCGGGGTGCGCGACCGCTTCGCCGCCCTCGGCCTGCACTCGGCGCACCTGATGCGGCTGATGAGCGTGCTGCGCTCGGGCTGGGGCGTGTCGGTGCCGCTGCACGAGCTGTATGTCGCGCCGACCGTCGAGGCGCTGGCGCGGCTGGTCGAACGGGAGCGAGCATGACTGCCACCGGTCCGGAGGTGAACACCGCGACCGTAGTCCGGGCGGGCGAGCTGACCGATGAGCAGTGGCGATCCAAGGTCTGCGACTTCGCCCGGCGGGAGATCGCCCCGCTCTCCGCCGAGATGGACCGCGACGCCACCCTGCACCCCGGACTGCGCGCGAAGCTGTTCGCCGCCGGGCTGATGGCGATCGAGGCGCCCGCGCGCTACGGGGGTGGCGACGGATCGCTCATGCAGGTGGTGCTGGCGATCGAGGAGATCGCCAGGGTCGATCCCGGCGTCGCCGTCGCTATCGACGTGCAGAACGCGCTGATCGTGGCCACCCTGCTGCGGCTGGGCACCGGGGACCAGAGGCGCAGGCACCTGCCGCTGCTGGCGACCCGGCACGTCGGCGCCTTCTCGCTGTCGGAGGAGCAGGCGGGCAGCGATGCGCTGGCGGTCAGCACGACCGCCGACGCCAAGGGCGGCGGCTTCGTGCTCAACGGGCGTAAGCGCTGGACGAGCAACGCCCTCCAGGCCGATCTGTTCCTTGTGTTCGCCCGGGCCGAGGGGCACGGTACCTCGGCTTTCCTGGTCGAGCGCACCGCGCCGGGCCTGTCGATCGACCCGCGCACCGAGCAGTTGGGGGTACGCGCGGCCACGACCGCGGACCTGGTCCTCTCCGACGTCGCGGTGCGCGCGCAGAGCTGCGTCGGCGGACTCGGCGGCGGCGACGGTGTGGCCATCGCCGCGCTGGACATCGGCCGGATCGGCATCGCCGCGCAGCTGGTCGGGCTGGCCCAGGGCGCGCTGGACGAGGCGGTCGCCTACAGCAGGCGGCGGGAGCAGTTCGGCCGGCGCATCAGCGGATTCCAGGGCGTCCAGTTCGTTCTCGCCGAGACCGCGACTGAGGTGGCGGCGGCGCGGGCGCTGCTCTACGACGTGACCAGGGCGGTGACCTGCGGCGCCGATGTCGCCGAGCGGCTGCGGCTGTCGGCGATGGCGAAGTACTTCGCTTCCCAGGTCGCCGAGCGGGCGGCCTCCCGCGCGGTGGAAGTGCTGGGCGGCAACGGCTTCACCCGTGACTACCCGGTCGAGCGGTTCTACCGGGACGCCAAGGCGGGACGGATCTATGAGGGCACGTCGAACATTCTGCTGCGCGCGATCGCGGGCTCGCTTCCGGCGGAGCGGACATGAGCGGCGGGAACGGCGGCCCCGGCGGACGGAGAACGGTCCGGCTCTACTGCCTGGCCCACGCCTGCGGTGACGCGCGGATGTACGCCCCGTGGTCGGCGTGGCTGCCTGAGCACGTCCAGGTGTACCCGGTGCAGCTGCCCGGCCGCGGCGACCGGGTCGGGGAGCGGCCGCGCTGGACGTTGCCCGAGGTCCTGGCCGAAGTGCTCGACGCCGTGGACACCCGTGGCCCGTACGCCTTGTTCGGGCACAGCCTGGGCGCGCTGCTCGCCTTCGAGGCCGCGCACCGGCTGCGGGAGCGGCCGCCGGTCCGGCTGATCGTGTCCGGACACCGCGCCCCGCACCTGCCGCTCCGGGAGGAGCCCACCCACCACCTGCCCGACGAGGAGTTCGTCGCCCGGCTGGCCGTCCTCGGCGGGATGCCGCAGATCGTGCTGGACAACCCCGAGTTCCTGCGGATGCTCCTTCCGGCCATGCGCGCCGACCTCACCGTGTCCGAGACCTACCGGTACCGGGAGCGCCCCACGCTCGACTGCCCGGTTTCGGTCTTCGGCGGCACCGAGGACCCGACCGTGGGCCGCGACGAGCTGATCCTCTGGCACCGGCACACAGCGGGGATCTGCCGGATCACCCAGTTCCCCGGCAACCACTTCTACCTGACGGCCGACCCCGATCCTGTGCTGGCGGCGCTGGCCGGGGAGCTGTCCGGGCCCGCCCGGTCAGGAGGTGGGCTACCGGCGCTGTAACGGCACCGGGTGGTCGATACGCGGGTACGCGGGCACCAACGCCGAGCGCATCGCGATGACGACCGCCTCGGTGCGGTCGGCCGCGCCGAGCTTGCGGTAGATCATGTGCAGGTGGGCCTTCACCGTCTGCTCGGTGATGTGCAGCGTCCGGCTGATCCGGCGGTTCGTCGCCCCCTGCGTGAGGAGTTCGAGCACCTGCTGCTGGCGCCGGGTCAGCTGGACGCCCTGGCGGGGGACGGTGAGCACGGCCGCCGGGGCGAGCTCACCGCGGATTGGCCGCGGCTCGCCGAACGGCGGCTCCTGGCAGGCGGCGACCAGCCTGTTGCGGGCGTCGCGGGCCAGCTCGCCGATCATCTGGAAGTGCGCCAGCACCTCGTCAAGGCTTCTCATGGCAGCCGCGAGGTCCCCGTCCTTGTGCGGCGGGTGTGACATGATCCACTCCTTCGTCAGGCCGTGCGCGGGCTATGGTCCCCAGCGGGGCTCTTGACCAGGGCCCCGTTCTTCCACACGTGGGTGATGTCATCCGGCCGCGCCAGCATGGAGATGTCGTCCAGCGGGTTGGCGGCCAGCGCGAGCACGTCGGCGTCGTAGCCCTCGGTCAGCCTGCCCGAGCGCGGCCCCCGCCTGCCGAGGGTGAGCGGACCGGTCGCGGTGCCCGCCTCGACGGCCTGCAGCGGACTGAGTCCCGCGGCGACGAGGTGGCCGAACTCCTCGCCATTGCGCCCCCAGGCCAGCGGCGAGCCGGACGCGCAGGTGCCCAGGTCGGTGCCCAGGGCGATGCGCACACCGGAGGCGACGGCTGTGGACATCGCCGCGCGGTGTCGCGCTTCCAGCTCCTCCAGCTTGCGGCGGGCTTCTGGCGGGAGTTTGCCGCGCAGGCCGAGGAAACCCTCGAAGACGGTCCGGGTGGGGACGAAAATCGCGTCCGCCGCCCGCATCGCGGCCGCGGTCTCCTCGTCGAGTTCCGTGCCGTGCTCGATGGTCCGGCAACCCGCCTCCAGCGCCGCGGTGATGCCGGCTCGGCCGTGGCAGTGCGCGGCCACCACCCGGTCCGCCCGGTCCGCCTCCTCGACGATCGCCCGCAGCTCGTCCGGGCTGAACTGCCGGTGCGCCGGGTGGTCCAGCTCGCTGATGACCCCGCCCGACGTGCACACCTTGATCACCTCGGCGCCGAGCCGCAGTTGCAGCCGGACCGCGCGCAGGCACTCCGGGACGCCGTCGGCGAGGTGCAGCATGCCGCTGGCGCGCTGCGGGTCGGTGGCCCACTGGTATGGCAGCGAGTGCGCGTCTGAGTGCCCGCCGGTCTGGCTGATCACCCGGCCTGCCGCGTAGATCGACGGTCCCGGCACCGTGCCTTCGTTGACCACTTGGGCCAGGTAGACGCCGTAACCGCCGAGTTCGCGGACGCTGGTGAAGCCCGCGCGCAGGGCCACTGCGGCGTCGGCCACCGACCGCGCGGTGGCGACCTCCGACCGTGTCAGCATCATCCGCTCGGTGCTCACCATGTCGATCAGGCCGCTGAAATGCGTGTGACAATCCCACATCCCCGGCATCACCACGGGAACGGACAGGGTGTCCTCGCCGGGCGCTGCGGCCGGAGCGCCCACCCCGGGGCCCGCGTAGGCGATCCGCCCGTCGACGAGCAGTAAGACGGCGTCGGGCACGGGGTCGCCCCGACCGGGAATGAGCAGGTCAGCATGAATTCGATACAACATGGCCCCCGGACGGCAACGGGACACGATCAAACGGTCGTGGGACGATGAACTGCGGAAATGTCGCCCGAATGCCAGGCCGATAAATCACCGGGCTCCCGGGAAATCGCAGGCGCCGCCGGTTTCGGTGCTAGACGGCGCCATTGTGCCTGCCATTCGAGTGTGGCAGTTGAACCCAACTTTAAGGCAACTGTTTTTGTGCGGTGTTTCCAGCGACGCGTTACGCGTATGGCGCTAGTGGTGATTTTCTGGGGTGGCGTGTCGTGGGGTTGCACTGGAAGAGCGGGGAGTTTCACACTGCGGTGACTCCTGAGGAGCTTTCGGCTGTGCGGCAACGTCTTGGGACCTTCGCCGCAGAGATATTCGCGCCTATCGAACTCGTGTAGCCGGTGGCGTGGGTCGTCGACGAAACCGGGTTTCATGTCCAGGCCGCCGGGCGGGCTGCTGCGGTGCCGGTCACCTGGCGGGAGAGTTCCCAAAAGCACTACTGGGCCGATTGACGGCGAGCGGTCGTTCGGTATCGCCTCTGCCTGCACGCGGGTGAGCAATATACTCGCTTCCGGCCGTGGGCGGGCTGGGCGAACTCGCCCGCGCACACGGCGCACCGGCCAAGGGGCACCAGGTTTTCGTCACGCGATGGGCTGATTTCGTTACGCCGCAGCCGGTCGTGCGCGTGCGGGAACGAACGCGCCGTGACGAGGGCGTCCGCGGCGACAAGCCCGCGCGGCGTGTGGGTGGCCAGCTCCCCGTCGAGGTGCGGACATTCCCGGACCACGTCGTCGTCCGGGCAGAAGGAGAGGTGCGACAGGTACCCCAGCGCGTTCCGCAGCCTGGCGATCTGCGCCTCCACCAGTTCGGCGTGCCGCCGCACCGCGGCCTGCCACTCTCGGTTGCGGTGACCGCCTGCGGTCACCAGCGCCGCTTGGTCGAGCGGCATGCCGCCCACCACGCAGCAAAGGTACGCCAGCCCGATGCGGCGCAACTCGGTCTCGGTGTAGACGCGGCGCCCGTTGACTCGCGGCGGTTCGGGGAGCACTCCTTGCGCCTCCCACCAGCGCAGCGTCGACGGGACGAGACCGTACAGGGCGGCAGCTTGGCCGATTGAGACTCCGACGGGGGCGCGCACAGCCCTATTTGACATCAAGTCGCCTTGAAGTCTCAAGATTGCCTCAGGTAAGGCATGCCTTAGTGCAGCGTCCTTTGGCAGGGCGACGCGCCCGCCGTACGACCACCAAGGAGAACCGTCCGCCCATGCTCACCACTTCCCACCGCCGTCGCCTGGCCCGAGTGGTGGCCGCGGTCGCCGTGTCCGCGCTCGTCCTCACCGCCTGCGGCTCCGCGGGCGACACCGCGGCCGGCCAGTCGGGCCGAGTCACGCTCGCGGGCGCGTACGGGGAGGTGACCGTCCCGGTCACCGACCAGAAGATCTGGGCCCTCGACCCGAGCACGGCGACCGAACTGCTTCAAGTCGGTGTCCGGCCGACCCACTCGGGCAGGTTCACCCACCAGGGAGACGCCGCCTTCGAGGCCCGGCACGACCTGCTCGCCAAGGAGGGCGTGACGCTGGTCGAGCCCGGCAAGCTCGAACTGGTGGTCCAGGCTCGGCCCGCGCTCATCATCGGCGCCCAGAGCCTCAGCAGCGACGAGCTGGTCGAGGAGCTGAAGAAGATCGCTCCCGTGTTCGTGGTCAAGGGCTCTGTGACATGGAAGGAGACTCTGAGCCAGCTCGGCCGGGCCACCGGGCACGACAAGCAGGCCGAGGCGATCATCAAGCACCTCGGCCAGCGGACCGCCGCTGTCCGGGCAGACTTGGACAAGGCCGGGTACACCGGGGAGACCGTGTCGCTGATGTCGGCCTGCGGCGCGGGCTCGTTCTGTGCTTACGGCTCCGGCCGCTCCGCGGGCCCGCTCCTCGCCGAGCTGGGCTTCACCCGACCGGCCGCGCACGGCCAGGACAGGTCCGGCACCGAGTACGGCTACACCATGGTCAGCGAGGAGAAGCTCGGCGACCTGGTCGCGCCGATCGTGTTCGTGCTCACCGGCTCGGTCCAGTACGGCGCCCCCGACCCGCTGGGCAATCCGCTGTTCAAGGTCGGGGACGCCAAGGTCGGTAAGGTCGACTTCGGGGCCTGGTACGGCGCCTCCTCCTTCGACGTCCCGTGGATTCTCGCCGATATCCGCGCGGTCCTTCTCGGCGACGGCGAAATCACCGGCCGGAAGGGCGGCTCCGCGTACTTCGATGAGCTGAAGAAGGCCGCGGCTTGATGCTGGCCATGCCGCTGATTCCCCGCAGGGCGCGCCAGGCATGATCAGGCTTCGCGTGAGCCTTCGCAGCACGCCCGCGGCGCCGCGCACCACCCCGGGCGCGCGGCGCCGCCGGGTTCGGCTGGGCCTGCTGCTCGCAGCCCTGCCCGTCGTCGCCGTCCTCAGCCTCGCGGTCGGCTCCGGCGGCCTCGCGCCGGGGACGGTGCTTTCCGTTCTGGCGCACCCCGACGGCGGCGACGCGGCGGTCATCGTCCACAACCTGCGCATCCCGCGCACGGTGCTCGCGCTGGCCGTCGGAGCCGCGCTCGGCCTGGCGGGGGCGCTGATGCAGGGCCAGACCCGCAACCCGCTGGCCGATCCCGGGCTCCTGGGCATCGAGGCGGGCGCCTCGCTGGCGGTGGTGCTCAGCATCGCCCTGCTCGGCGTCGGCGGGATCGGCGGTTACCTGTGGTTCGCGCTGGCCGGGGCCGGGGTGGCCGCGGCCGGGGTGCTGGCCGTCGGGTCCGGCCGCGGCGGTCCCGACCCGCTGTCGCTGGTGCTCGCCGGAGCCGCGACCACCGCGTTGCTGATGGCCGTCACCCAGGCGTTCGTCGTGCGCGACGGCGACACGATCGCCGCCTTCCGGGTCTGGGGCTCCGGCACCCTCCTGGGCCGCGGCATCGAGATCTTCCACCAGTGCCTGCCGCTGCTCGTCCTCGGCGTGCTGCTGGCCGCCGCCACCGCGCCGGGGCTCAACCTGCTGCAACTGGGCGACGACGTCGCCCGCTCGCTCGGGCAGCACCCGCTGCGGCAGAAGATCCTGGGCGTCAGCGCCATCCTGGTGCTCACCGGGACCGCGACCGCGGCCTGCGGGCCGATCGGGTTCATCGGCCTCACCGTCCCGCATGTGGCCCGCTACCTGTACGGCGTCGACTACCGGTGGGTCGTCGCCTGCTCCGGCCTCCTCGGCGGGATGCTGCTGACCCTCGCCGACACCATCGGCCGGGTCATCGCGCTGCCGTCGGAAGTGCACGTCGGCGTCGTCATGGCGCTCATCGGCAGTCCGGTGTTCGTGCTCATCGTCCGCCGCACACAGCTGGTCCGGATATGAAAGCCCTGCCGCGCAGCTCCCGCGCGCCCGCGCTCCGCGTCGGCCCCGTCTCCCTGCCGGTGCGGGCACGCGCCGTTGCGACCACCGTCGCAGGCGTCGTGCTGCTGGTCGTGTTCGTCACCGGCGACCTCGCCACCGGCGAGGTCGACATCGGTCTCGGCGCGGCGTTCCGCGCCCTCGTGGTGGGGGACAACCCCACGCACGCCCTGCTCATCAGGGAGTTCCGGCTGCCCCAGACCGCCGTGGCCGTCCTGTCCGGCGCCGCGCTCGGCCTGTCCGGAGCGCTCACCCAGACGTTCGCCCGCAACCCGCTGGCCAGTCCCGACATCCTCGGCGTCACCCGCGGCGCGTCGCTGGCCGCCGTCGTGGTGATCGTGGGCGCCACCCCCGGCGGGTACGGCGCGGGTCTGGTCGAGGGCGCGCTGCAGCGGGTGGGGCTCATGCCCGCCGCCCTGGCAGGCGGTCTCGCCTCGGCCGCGCTGCTCTGGCTGCTGGCCTGGCGGCACGGGCTGGACCCGCGCAGGCTGGTGCTGGTCGGGATCGCGGCCGGCGCCGCGCTGACCGCGATCACCCAGTGGCTCCTGGTGGTGGCCAGCATCGAAGACGTGGCCAGCGCCCAGGTGTGGCTGTTCGGCACCCTCAACGGCCGCGGCTGGGACCACGTCGTCCCGGTCGCTGTCGTCCTCGCCGTAGTTTTCCCGCCCGCGCTGCTGCTCATCCGCCACCTCAACACGATCCAGCTCGGCGACGACGCCGCGCGCGGGCTCGGCGTGCGGCTGCAGCGCATCCAGCTGCTCACCTTGCTGGCCGCGGTGCTGCTCGCGGCGGCTGCGGTCTCCGCGGTCGGGCCGCTGGACTTCGTGGCGTTCGCCGTCCCGCAGATCGCGCTGCGGCTGACCGGGGGGTCGAGGCCGCCGCTCGTCGCATCGATGGTCTGCGGTGCGAGCCTGGTCGTCGCCGCCGACCTGGTGTGCCGCATTGTCCTTCCCCCGGGTGTGCCCGCGGGTGTCGTCACCGCGGGCGTCGGGGCGCCGGGCCTGATCTGGCTCCTCGCCCGCGCCAACCGGAGGAACAGCGTATGACCACCCAGCCATGCTCGCGGTTCGGAGCGGAGGGCGTCACCGTCGGCTACGGCGGCGACCCCGTCGTGCGCGACCTCACCCTGGACATTCCCGACGGGAAGATCACCACCATCATCGGCCCCAACGGTTGCGGGAAGTCCACCCTGCTGCGTGTGATGGCCCGCATCCTGACTCCTGCGGCGGGACGGGTCCGCCTCGACGGGCGCGCGCTGCACACGACCGCGACCCGCGAGGTGTCCACCCTGCTCTCGCTGCTCCCGCAGAGCGCTTCCGTGCCGGAAGGGCTCGTCGTGCGCGACCTCGTCCGCCGCGGCCGCCACCCGCACCAGCGGTGGTTCCGCCAGTGGTCGCCCGAGGACGAGGCGGCCGTCGATCTGGCCATGGAGCTGACCGACATCGCCGACCTCGGGGGACGCCGCCTCGACCAGCTCTCCGGCGGCCAGCGCCAGCGCGCCTGGATCGCGGTGACCCTGGCCCAGGACACCGAGATCATGCTGCTCGACGAGCCGACGACCTACCTCGACCTCGCCCACCAGGTCGAGGTGCTCGACCTGGTGCTGCGCCTCAACCGCCGGCGTGGGCGCACCGTCGTCATGGTGCTCCACGACCTCAATCTGGCGGCCCGGTTCAGCGACCTGGTCGTCGTCATGACGGCGGGCACGATCGCCGCGCAGGGCACGCCCGCGGAGATCTTCACCGCCACGCTGCTCGCCGGCGCCTTCGGACTCGACGCCGACGTCATCGCCGACCCGAGGACCGGGCTCCCGATCGTGGTCCCCGTGCGCTCCTGTCTCCCGGAGGGCGGAACGCGCCAGAACGGATCCGCGGTGGATACCGGTTGACCGCAGCCGCCGAACGCGGTCGAGTGATCCGCCGCCTCACGGCGCGCGGGTGACCGACAGGGCGTGGTGGAAGACATCGCGCGGGTCCCACTTCGCCTTGACCTCTTGCAGCCTGGGGTAGTTGTCGCCGTAGTACAGCGTGTGCCACGGGACGCCCGAGGTGTTCCATCGCGGATCGGCCAGGTCCACATCGGCATAGTTGATGTAGGCGCCGGTGTGCGTCTCGTCCGGCACGGGAACCCCGCCCGTCGTCGCGTGGACGTCCCGGTACAGCTCGCGAATCCACCGCAGATGCCGGTCGTCGTCGGCCACGTCATGCCACACCACCATGTAGAACGACTTCAGCAGCGCACCCCTCGGGGCGGCGGTCGCCGAGGACGGCACGGTGTTCGCCCTGCCCCCGTACGCGATGTACTCCAGCGCGGAGTACATCGTTTGGTAGTCGTCCCCGGTGAGGTGGCGGTAGGCGGTGGCGCGCTGCTCCTCGGTGTGCGCGCCGCGCAGGTCGGCCGACTTCACCTTGCAGCGCAGCGTGACCGCGAACGGCCCGGTCTCCGGGGCCGCCAGGTAGCGGGTGGCGGCCAGCCACGGCAGCGACCGCCGCCGCACCGACGGGGCCGCACCGACGCCGTCGCCGAGCGCGGCGAGGAAGGCGGCCATGCGGGCGTGCGCGTTCGGCGCGTCCTCGGGCACGTGGGCGTGCATGGCGATGTCGCCCGCTGAGCGGTGCAGGCAGTTCAGCAGGGCGTAGATGTCCACGTCGGGGGAGTCCGGGGCGCTGTTGGCCAGCTGCCAGCCGATGAAGTTGCCGACCAGCCGGACGAAGTCGGCCTCGGTGAGCTCGTCCCATGGCCAGCTCACCTCGGCGATGTGCAGGGCGTTCGGCGGGTGCGGCAGCAGCTCCCCAGGGGCGGAGCCGGCGGCGTCGGGGAAGCGCATGAAGTAGCGGGTGACCACGCCGAAGTTGCCGCCGCCACCGCCGGTGTGCGCCCACCACAGGTCTCGGTTCGGGTCGTTCTCCTCGCGGGTCGCCAGCACCGTCGACACGGTGCCGTCCCCGGCCACGACCACCACTTCGACGGCGTGGAGGTAGTCGACGCTGAGCCCCAGCAGCCGCGACAGCGGCCCGTAGCCGCCGCCGCTGATGTGCCCTCCCGCGCCCACGCCCATGCAGAACCCGCACGGGATGGTGACCCCCCAGTTCTGGAACAGCTCGCGGATGATCTTCCCGACTGTCGCGCCCGCCTCGATAACGAACGCGCCCCGCTCGGGGTCGAACGAGACCTTGGACATGGGGGACATGTCCACGATGACATCGACGTCAGGCGCGGCGACGAAATCCTCACCGCAGTGCCCGCCCGACCGCACGGTAATGCGTTTTCCCGCGACCACCGCGGCGCGGACCGCCGTTTCGACGTCGCGGGGGGAGCGGGCCAGCATGATGTAGTCCGGTTTCGCGACGAACCGGTAATTGTACGCGTGGCACAGGGCCTCGTAGCGCATGTCGCCGGGCGTGACGAGCGTGAACTCCGGAGTCGGGAAAGCGTTGACGTCGCGCTGGCTCTCGTCGCATTCCATGAGTCTGCTCGCCACTCCTGTCGCGTGGTGTGGGTGTCCGGTCGCCCAACTTTCCCAGCGCTGTTGCCGGAGGCGCAATCGCGACAAAAGTTGGAACGAAAATAAATCGCGGGGTTTAGAACCCGTTGCCTGTGCGGAGAGGGCACGGATATGGTCGGGTCCGGCGTAAACGCGTCAGGTGTGCCCGTGATGCGGGTCGCCTTGGTGGTCGAATGATAAGGAACATTATGGCTGTCCCGGCTGATGAGCGCGTTTACGCGGACTACGTGTTGAACGGATGGCTGGTCGGCGTGGGGCTCGGGGTGGAATACACGAGGGCTGTCGGAAACACTCTGTATGTGACCGAGAACGGCACGGAGGTGCCCATTGTCGACCACGTCTGCGGCTTCGGGTCCCTGATCTTCGGCCACAACAACCAGGAAATCATCGACCACGCGAAGGCGTGTCTAGACCGGCAGATCCCGGTGTTCGCCCAACTATCCGTACAATCGCACGCCGGCGAGATCGCCGCCACCCTGAACGCGATTCTGCGCCGCGAGACCGGGGACGACCGGCAAGCCTATTCGGCGATCTTCGCCAACACCGGGGCCGAGGCCGTCGAGATCTGCATGAAGCACGCCGAGCTGGAGCGCCAGGACCGGATCGCGAAGCTGGCGGGCGAGATCGAGGCGAACATCGGGAAGGCACGGGCGGCTGTGCGGGCCGGACTCGTCACGCGGATCGAGCACACGGGCCCGGCCGACGGGCCGGCCGGCGACGTGTCGGAGTTCGACTCCCTCGTCGCCGAGGTCGAGCGCCACAACGGCGAGGTCGCCGTGGCCAGGCCCGTCTTCCTGGCGCTGGCGAACGCGTTCCACGGCAAGCTGGTCGCCAGCATTCAGCTGACCCAGAACCCGCAGTGGCGGATGCCGTTCACCGCGCTCGCCTCGGCGGTCCGCTTCGTGGACGTCGAGCGGCCGGAGACGATCCGCCCGGCGGTGGACGAGCTGCGGAAGAGCCTGCTCGACATCGCGGTGGTGGACGACGCGGTGCGCGTGGTGGCCAGGGACTTCCCGGTGGTGGGCGCGTTCTTCGTCGAGCCGGTGCAGGGGGCCAACGGCATGCGGCCGCTCGCCGGGCCGGTCGCCCGCGAGATCAGGGCGGTGTGTGACGCGCTCGGCTGCCCGCTGGTGGTGGACGAGATCCACAGCGGCATGGGGCGGACCGGGGCCTTCCTCGCCAGTTCGCACATAGGCCTGCGCGGCGACTACTACACGCTGGCCAAGAGCATCGGCGGGGGGATCGCGAAGAACTCGGTCGTCCTCCTGCGGCAGGACCGGTTCCACCCGGAGTTCGAGGTCATCCACAGCTCGACGTTCGCCAAGGACGGGTTCTCCGCGGCGATCGCATTGAAGGTCCTGGCGATGCTGGAGGCCGACGGCGGGCGGGCGTACCGGGCAGCCGCCGAGCGCGGGGCCCGGCTGCGGGCGATGCTCGACGCCGTCGCCGCCGACTTCCCGGGTGTGGTCACCGCGGTCAACGGCCTCGGCCTCATGCTCGCGATGGAGTTCGCCGACCAGTCGGCGGCGCTCTCGGACGCCATCGCGGAGAAGGCGCGCTCGGGCGTGCTCGGCTACGTCATCGCGGGCTATGTGCTGCGCGAGCACCGGGTGCGTGTGCTCCCGGTCGGTCCCACGGGCAACTCGGTCCGGTTCGAGCCGTCCATCCACCTGACCGATGAGGAGATCACGCAGACCGAGACCGCTCTGCGGGACGTCTGCGCCATCCTGCGCGACCAGGACGGCGACCGGCTCGCCCCCTGAACGCGTGCCTTGCGCTCCCCGCGGATCTCCGCCACTAGCAGATGAGGTGTGTTCGGCAATGGGCAACGACATGTCGGCCGGCTCCCCGGTGCCGGAACTGATGGAGCTGGCGCTCGGCGCCGCCCGCGCGGGCGCCGTGCGGGCGGCCGTGACGCTGGGCCTGCCCGACGCGCTCGGCGACACGCCCGCACCCGTGGCGAACCTGGCTGCTGCGGTCGGCGCGGATCCCGACGCGCTCGGCAGGCTGCTACGGTCGCTGGCGTCCCACGGAGTTTTCGCCGAACAGGGCGCCGAGCACTACGTCCACACGCCGACGTCGCTGGCTCTGCGCTCGGATGCCGCCGACAGCGTCAAGGACGTCGTGCTGTGGTGCACCGAGCCGTGGACCTGGTCGCTGTGGGGCAGCCTGGACGAGGCGGTGCGCACCGGGGACGAGATGTTCACCGCGGCGCACGGCAGGCGGTTCTATCAGCACCTGCACAGCGAGTGGCCGGAATCGGCCAAGGTCTTCGACCGCGCCATGACCCAGCAGAGCCGGGTGGCGGCACTGGCGCTGGCCGACCTGCTTCCGCTGCCCGGCGCAGGCACCATCGCCGACGTCGGCGGCGGACAGGGCATCGTGCTCGTCACCCTGCTGCAGCGCCACCCCGGGCTGCGCGGATGCCTGCTCGACCTGCCGGACGTGGTCGCCAACGCCGACGCCCGGCTGCGTCCCGGTGGCGAGCTGGGCGACCGCGTCCGGTTGCTGGGCGGTGACTGTCTCAAGGAGATCCCCGTACGGGCGGACGTCTACCTGTTCAAGAACATCCTCGGTGTGGACGAGGACAACTCGGTCCTGATCCTGCGCAACGCGCTGGCCGCGGCCCCGCCCGGGGCGCGCATGGTGATCGTGGAGAACTTCGTCGACGACGGACCGGGCACGCGGCTGGCGAGCGCGATGGACCTGCGGATGTTGCTGGTCACCGGCGGGCGCAAGCACACCAAGGCCGGGCTGCTCAGGGTTGTCGAGCGGGCGGGCCTGACCGTACGGGGCGTGCGGCCGGTGGATTCCAACCTCCACATGATCGAGGCTGTCGCCCCGTGATCGGGGCGCCGCGCCGATGCGGGTGCGGCCGTGCCCGCCGCCCCGTCCGTGCCTCGTGCGGCACCCTCGAATCCTGGTTCGCTCCAGGGCTCGGGACGCCGTGCGCGACTACGCCGTGCTCGGGGCTCCCCATTCGGCCATGAAGGCGCCCATCGGCAGCACGCCGGAGTTGACCTGGGCGAAGGCATTCATGGCCCGGACGTTGCCGTCGATGTCCGCCAGCAGTTGCTTGAACTGCGCCGAAGGCGGGTCCAGGGTGGCGGTGTCGGCGGTGAACTCGTAGACGGGCAGGGCATGCGCGTCGCGGACGGCCTGGTAACCGGCCATGGTGGCGGCGTAGGGCCGCCGTCCGGACAGTGCGTCGTCCAGAGCCTGGGCGCACCACTCCGCGGAGAGGAACGCGTCGCTGATTCCCTGGGCGGTGAAGAAGTCCTTGCAGTACCCGGCGTCGCCGACCAGAGCCCAGCCGGGGCCGAAGGGGGTCCGGAAGAAGTTCGGCAGTGCCGTGCCCACCAGCCGCGCCTCACGGCGTGCGGCGCGGATGCGTTCCGCGAAGGCAGGCGCCAGGTCGAAGTTGCCCAGGTAGTGGGCGTCGACATCGTGCTTGACGGCGGCGAACTCCGCGAACGGCCAGCAGCCGCCCACCAGCGTCAGGCCGTCGTTCGTCGGCCACGCACCGAAAGCGCGGTAGGGGCGGGAGTGTGCGCGAAAGACGCCCTCCATGTCCAGCCCGCTGTAGTAGCTGTAATACCCCACCATCAGCCGCGGCTTCTCGTTGTAGCGCTGCGCCTCCACCGCGCGCGCGACCACCGAGCGCAGGCCGTCGGCGCCCACCACGACCCGGGCGCGCTCTGTCACCGCCGGGCCGTCGGACTCGCGGCCGCGGATTCCGATGGCCCGGCCGCTGCCGTCGAAGACGATCTCGGAGACCGCGAACCTCTCCCGGACCTCGGCTCCCGCCTCGGCAGCCGCGTCCACGAGCAGTCTGTCCAGTACGATCCGGCGGGGACCGTAGGCGACCGGTTCGTCGGCCGTCCCGGGGCTGCCCGCGATGACCAGGTCGTCGAAGTCGAAGGCGTAGGTGTGGATGGGCGGGCATCCCGTCGCCTTCAGCCGGTCGAGCAGACCCCACCTGCGCAGCGCCCCCACACCGGGTGGGTGCACCAGGTGCGTCGAGAGCGTGTCGCTGGGGAAGGTCGCGCGGTCCACAACCAGAACCCGATACCCCGCTCTGGCCAACAGCATGGCGGTCGGCGACCCCGCGCACCGCGCCCCCACCACGATCACATCGTATCCGGTACCAGGCATGTTCCTCTCCCGATCGGGCGACGAGCACTCCAAGCAAGCTAACCACCGCCGAGACGGCAGGGCAACGAGACTAGATCCAGGGTTCTACACCACTCAGACGATCGGATACCAGCTCGGATATGGCCGGGCGCATACCGGACTTGTAGGTTCGGAAAGCGAGTGCGAGAACTATCCACTGTGGATGAGAATCCGGCAATGCGGCCCGGATGTGATCCGGGCACAGTCAGCCGACCGCCAGCAGAAGCCGAGGAGCCAGACTATGACCGGACCTGCGTCCGCGCTCGACACGTCGTGGGACAGCCCCCCGCACGAGGGGGACCTCATCCAGGAGGCCATGGACTGGCACTTCGGTGAGCGCACCGGTTCGCCGTTCTGGCTGGAGCGGGCGAAGACTCTGGAGTTCGATCCGCGCACGGACGTCCGGACAGTCGAGGACCTGTCGCTGTTCCCGAACGTCGTCGACGATCTGCGCGACGTCCGGATCGAGGAGCTGGTGCCCCGTGGGTACGGTGACATCGGCGATCTGGCCGTGCCACCGGTCGTGGGGGAGAGCGGTGGCACGACGGGTGCGCCGAAGCGGGTCTTCGCGCTGCCCGACGTCCTGGAGCAGTCCTGGTCCTGGTACCACAACCGGCTGGCCGAGCACGGGATCGCCGACGGCGACAGCTGGCTCGGGGTCATGCCCGCAGGCCCGCACATGGCGGGCATCTTGGCCAGAGACACGGCCGCACGGTTCAACAGCGTCTTCTTCACCGTGGACCTCGACCCCCGGTGGGCGAAGCTGTGCGTGGCCCGCGGCGCAGTCGACGAGCTCAAGGGCTACGTCACGCACATCGTCGACCAGGTCGAGTGGGTGCTGCGCAGCCAGGATGTCGGTGTCATGGTCATCACGCCGCCGCTGATTGAGGCCCTCTGCCAGCGCGACCACCTGGTTGACCTGGTAAACGAGAAGATCAACACCATCATCTTCGGCGGCACATCGATGGACGAGGACACCAGGAGCCTGCTGCGCGCCGAGGTCTTCCCCAGGGTCGACTTCGTGAGCATCTTCGGCAGCACGATGATCTTCTGCGCGATGCCGGAACGCCCGGGGGCGCCCGCGACCGAGCCCCCGGTCTTCGACCCGCCCTCCCCATTCGCCATGTTCTCGGTGATCAATCCGGAAACGGGGGAGAACGTTCCGTACGGGGAACGCGGCCAAGTGGTCACCCACCACATCACGCGCAACCTGCTCCTGCCCAACAACCTCGACCGGGACACCGGGGTCCGCCACCCGCACCGGCTCGGCTACGCAGGCGACGCGGTGTCCGGATTCGCCCCGGTCCAAGAGTTCGGGGACACAGCCGTGATCGAGGGGGTCTACTGACGTGGCGCCCACGGCTACCGCGCTGACAAGGCTCCCCGCGCTCGGTCCGGCCGGGCCCTACCAGGGCAGGCGCGCCGAAACCGTCACCGATGTGACCGGCGCCACGGTGGCCGAGCTGAGCCTGGTCCCCTGGCTGTTCGCGCAGCGCGCCGTCCGGGCCCTGCGCCGGGCCGTCCCGCCCCCGCCGGAACAGCGGGCCGCGCTGCTCGCGGAGGCGGGCAGACTGTTCGCGGGCGGCACGGTCGACGGGGTGAGCGCCGAAACCTACTGCCGGACCGTGGCCACCGCGTCCGGCACGCCGGTCTTCACCGTGCGCGAGGTGGCCCGCTCGGTCGGCGACCACGCCGCCGCAGCGCACCAGAGCGTGCACCAGGCCCGGCCGATCGGTACGGCGGACAGCTGGCGCGACCACCGCGCCCGGCTCGGCTGCGGGGTGTGGACGCGGCGCGGCGAGGTGCTCGCCGTCCACGCGCCCGCCAACTCCGCCGCCGTGCACACCGCGTGGATCGACGCGCTGGCCCTGGGCTACCGCGTCGCTGTCCGTCCGTCGCAGCGGGAGCCGTTCACCCCCTACCGGCTGATAGCCGCGCTGCGCCAGGCCGGGTACGGCGACGACCAGGCCGTCCTGCTGCCCACCGACCACCAGACGGCCGACCGGCTGGTCGCGGAGGCGGACCTCGCCATCGCCTTCGGCTCCGACAGGGTGGTCGGCAAGTACGGCGCCGGCGCCAGGGTCATGCCGTTCGGGCCGGGGCGCTCGAAGGTCCTGCTCGCCGCAGGCGCGGACACCGCCGCGCACCTGAACACGATCGTGGAGTCCGTCGCGGGTCACGCCGGGACCGGCTGCGTCAACGCGACCGCGGTGTTCGTCGAGGGCGACCCCGAGCCCGTCGCCGAGGCTATCGCCACGCGGCTGGCCGAGATCCCCTCGCTGCCGCCGGGTGACGAGCGCGCCCGGCTTCCGGTGCGCCAGGCCGCCACCGCCCGCGCCGTTCAGGAGTACCTGACGGCGAAAGCGGGCAGAGCACGGGCATTGGGCGCGGAGCCGGTCGTCGACGACCTCGGCGACGGGTCGGCAGTGCTGCGCCCGGCCGTGTTCCTGCTCGACCGCGCGGACGCGCCGCAGGCCCGGATCGAGATGGGCTTTCCCTGCGTGTGGGTCGCGCCATGGCGGCGCGAGGGCGACTGGATGGCGCCACTGCGGGACACTCTGTCGCTCACCGCCTTCACCGACGACGTGGACCTCATCGACGCGCTGGTCGCCGAGCCAACCATCGACAAAGTGCAGATCGGAAATCACCCGACCACGTGGACGCGGCCCGGCATGCCGCACGAGGGCTATCTCGGCGACTTCCTCATGCGCAGCAAGGCCGTCATCGCCGGCTGACCACCGAGTGCCGTTCAGGAGAACACATATGACATCCGTATCACGGCGCATGACCGCTGAGGCCGACGCCCGCCGCGTCGTCATCTCGGCGATCTTCGGGACGCTGGCCACCCAGGCCATCGGTGCCGCCACGCGACTGGACCTGGCCGAGCGCATCGGCGACACCGACGCGGGTGCCGCCGAACTGGCTGCGGCCTGCGGCTTGCCCGCCGAGCAGCTGACCAGGCTGCTGCGCACGATGGCCTCCCTCGGCCTGTGCGCCGAGCGCGCGAGCGGCCGGTTCGTCCTGACCGAGGCCGGAGCGCTGCTGCGCCGGGACCACCCGGCGTCGCTGCTGGACTTCGTGAAGCTGATGACGCACAAGGTGTTCCAGCGTAACTGGCTGAACGTGGACGATTCGCTGCGCACTGGCCTGCCCGCGTTCGACGCCGAGCACGGCCAGCCGGTGTACAACTACATGTCGGGCCGGCCGGAACTGGCCGCGCTGTTCCACGCGGCCATGAGCAGGCGCACCCGGCCACCGGAGACGGCCGAGGCGATCTCGGCGGCCTACGACTTCAGCCGGTTCGGTACGGTCACCGACGTCGGCGGCGGCGACGGCACCCTGCTCGCGGCGTTGCTGGCGCGGCACCCGCAGCTGAGCGGCACGGTGTTCGAGACCGAGGCCGGGGTGGCGCGGGCGCGCGAGACCATCGCCGCGTCTGGACTGGCCGACCGGTGCCGTGCGGTCGCGGGCGACTTCTTCACCGAGGTGCCAGAAGGCGCGGACCTGTACTTCATCAAGAACGTCGTGCTCAACTGGAACGACGAGCCCGCGGTGACGATCCTGCGCCGGTGCCGGGCGGCCATGCCCGGTCACGGCAGGCTGCTCATCGTCGAGCCGGTGCTGCCCGACCTGGCCAACGTGGACACCCTCAACCACGCCGCCGTCGAGAACCCGTACCTGACCGACCTGCACATGCTGGTCACCCTCGGGGGCCGTGAGCGCACGGGGGCGGAGTACACAGCGCTGCTGGCGCGGGCAGGTCTGCGCGTCACCGCGATCACGCCGCTCGCAGCGGAGATCAATGCCTCGCTCATCGACGCCGTCCCGGACACGGACGTGCCGGTCTGAGCGGGTGACGGCGGCGAGAGACACTCAGCTCGTCCCACCGCCGTCCTGGCGGACTGACTAAGCTGACCGGAATGAGCCGACGCCGTTTGACGCCGGGCAGGCCTCGCACCAAGCCCGCCGAGGAGCGCTACGCCGATATCCTCGACGCCGCTGAGCGAGTGTTCGTCGAGCGCGGTATCCACGCCGCCCGCCTCGACGAGGTCACCGAACGCGCGGGCGTCGCGATCGGCACGTTCTACCTTTACTTCGGCTCCAAACACGACCTCATGCTTGCGCTGCGCGCCCGGTTCATCGATCGGCTGGTGCGACGCCAGGACGCGGTGGTGCGCAGCCTGCCGGCGGACGACTGGGTCGGCCGTCTGGACGCGTGGCTCAGCGACGCGGTGCGCGCGTACGTGGAGCACGCCGAACTGCACGACGTGCTCTACGACCACACCCCGATCAACGCCAAGACGACGATCCAGGTCGCCCTGGAGACCGAGAACGCCCACCTGGAGGCGTTCCGGCGGCTCATCGCCGAGCGCCGGGACGCCCCCGCGGACGCCCCGGACCCGGCGATGGCCGCCAACCTGATCTACAGCGCCTGGTACGGGGCCACCCACGTGCTGCTGCACCACCAGGCCGGCGAGATTGACCGGCTGGCCGACGAACTGATCGCCAGCATCACCGACCTCGCCCACCGGTACCTGCACGTCGAGCCATGACCGGCTGAGAGGTCAGCCTGCGGCGCCGGCGATGCGCCAGTGCCGTGCCCGCTCGTACTGCCCGCTCAGCCGCGCGAACGCCCCGCCCGTTGCCAGAAGCTCGGCGGGCGTGCCGGTCTCGTCAACCCGGCCGTCATCGAGGGAGACCACGTAGTCGGCGGCGGCCAGGGTGGCCGGTCGGTGGGCGATCACGATCACCGTCCGGTCGGGGGCGGCGCCGAGGTTGGCGATGGCCTGGGTGACCGCGGCCTCGTTCTCCGGGTCCAGCGCGGAGCTGGCCTCGTCGACGAGCACGATGCGCGCCCGTTTGAGCATCGCCCTGGCGATTGCCACGCGCTGACGTTCGCCGCCGGAGAGCTGGGCGCCCGCCTCCCCGACGCGGGTGCCCCAGCCGTCGGGCAGGCGGGCGATCACCTCGTCGAGGCGGGCCGCCGCGGCGGCCGCCTCCAACTCCTGCCAGGTCGCCTCCGGGTGGGCCAGGCGCAGGTTGTTCTCGATGGTGTCGTCGAACAGGTAAACGTCCTGGAAGACGATGGCGGTCTCGTCGAGCAGGACGGCCGGGTCGAGGTCGCGGACGTCGACGCCGCCGACGCGTACGTGTCCGGTGTCGACGTCGAAGAACCGGGCGATGAGCCGGGTCACAGTCGTCTTCCCCGAGCCGGACGGCCCGACCAACGCGGTGGTGGTGCCCGGCCGGAAGCGCAGCGACACGTCGGTCAGCGCGGGAGCGTTGCCACCGGGGTAGGTGAAGCCGACCTTGGAAAGCTCGATATCGGCCGACGCGATGATCCCGGGCGCCGGGTTCGCGGGCGCGGGCAGGGGCGGGGTGGCCAGCAACTCCTCGATGCGGGTGACCTGGTTGGTCAGCGCGCGTAGCGCCCCGATGAGGTCGATCAGGTTACCCAGCGGTTCCAGGAACCGGGCGCCCAGCACCAGCAGCGCGACCGTGGTCGCGACTTCGACGTGCCCGCTGAGCAGCAACCACGCGGCCATCGACAGCATGGCCACGAACCCGGCCATGATCACCACAGCATAGACGAAGAACGGCCGCCGCGCCCGGCGCATGCCGTCGCGGTAGGTCTCGCGGTGGTCCTCCAGCGTGGCGCGCATCCGCGGCGTGCCGTCGGCGTGGCCCGCGGCCCGCAGGACCGGCTGGGCCTGGCCGAGTTCGATCGCCCGGCCCGCGACCGCGGTCGCGGCCACTTCCAGCTCGATCTCGGCGATCGAGGCGATCCGCGCGGCGCGCTGAAGCGCCCAGTAGGCGACCACCGCGATCACGCAGAACAGCAGCGCCATCCGCCAGTCGACCGCGAACGTCACGGCGACGATGGTCGCGGGCAGCAGCGTCGAGGTGATCGCCGGTCCGCCGATGGTCACGGCCAGGTGCGCGGCGTTGCCGACGTCGGCGGTCACGGCCCGCGCGAACCGGGCCTTGTGGTCCGCGGTGAACCAGCCCAGCGGCAGGGTGCTCACATGGCACATCAGCCGCCGCCGTAGCTGCGCGGCGAGTGTGCCCGCCGCCGCGAAGCCCACCGGAGAGGCGACGATGCTCAGCACCGCGTACAGGACCGCGGCGACCGCGCCCGCCACCAGCCACGGTGTGGCCGCGGCGAAGTCGGGCTCGGGCCGCACGATGGCATCCAGGATCGGAACGAGCAGGCCCAGCAGCAGACCTTGCAGGACGGCCTGCAGCGCGGTGAGCAGCCACAGGCGGGCGAGCAGTCGCGGCTGTGGCCAGAGCCGGTACAGGCGGCGGATCATGCGAGCACCCCTTCCTGCGCGGCCCACATCCTGGCGTAGAGGCCGTCGCGCGCCAGCAGTTCGTCGTGGCTGCCCCGCTCGACCAGGCGTCCGCCGTCGAGCACCAGGATCTGTTCGGCCCCGGCGATCGTGTGCAGCCGGTGGGCGATGATGATGACCGTCTTGCCCGCGGCCAGGCTGGCCAGCGCGTCCTGGACGGCGGCCTCGCTGTCGGGGTCCAGGGCGGCTGTCGCCTCGTCCAGCACGACGATCGGCGCGCCGGACAGGATCGCCCGCGCGATCGTCAGCCGTTGGCGCTCCCCGCCGGACAGGCCGCCTCCGCCGCCGTCGAGCAGCGTGTCGTAGCCGTTGGGCAGCCGTTCGATCACCTCGTGGATGTGCGCCGCGATCGCTGCCTCGCGCACCTCGGCGTCGCCGGCCCCCGGCCTGCCGATCCGGATGTTCTCCGCGACGCTGTCGCGCAGCAGGGCGACGTCCTGGAAAACCAGCGACATCAACGACAGCAGCTCGGCAGAGGGGATCGAGCGGACGTCGACTCCGCCGATCCGGACCGCACCGTCGGTCACGTCGTAGAAGCGCGGCAGCAGGCTAGCCAGCGTGGTCTTGCCCGCCCCCGACGGCCCCACGATCGCGGTCACCTGCCCTGGCGGGCAGACGGCGCTGATGTTCTCGACCGCGTTGGTCGCGCCGTCATAGGAGAAGGTGACGCGGTCGAACTCCACATCGTGGCCAGACGGCGTGCATGCCTGCTCGGGCTCGGGCAGCGGCGCGCGCGACAACAGCCGCTCGATGTTGGCCGCGCCCATCCGGCCCTTGCGCACTCCCTGCGAGGCGGACACGGCGGGCAGGATCGAGGTGGGCATCCCGACCGCGATGACCAGGAACACCACCAGGTCGGCGACGCCGAGCGTGCCATGGGCGACGAACGCGAGCCCGGCGGCCGTGACGACGGCGAGGATGGCCATCTCGGAGCCGAACAGCCGCGACACCGCCGAGCTGTAGCGCACCTCGGCCACCCACGCCGCGAACGCGTTGGTGTGCTCGTCCACGGCCTCGTCGAAGCGGCGCAGTACCCGGCCTCCGGTGCCGAAGGTCTTGACCACCTGGATGCCGTCGGCGTACTCGACGCTGGCGGCGCTGATTCGCGCTTCCGCAGCGATCAGCCGGTTCATGTGGGTGGTCATGGACCGCATCGCGATGCGGTAGAACAGCGCCATCAAAGCGAGCACCCCGAGGGTGATCAACGCCATGCGGGCGTCCACTGTGAACAGGTAGACCGTGCCGATGACCATCACCGTGGCCGCGCCGGTCAGCTGTCCCAGGGCGTGCGCGATGACCTCGTGCATCTCCTCCAGATCGCCGGTCATGGCCCGCTTGACCTTGCCCGAGCCCGCGGCGCGGAACCAGCCCAGCGGTAGCGAGCCGAGATGCCGCACGATGCGCATGCGCAGGTCGTGCAGGATCGCCGCATCCGCGTAGTGGCCCACGCGGGCGGACTGCACGGCCAGCAGCAGCCACAGGCCCGCGCCCGCGGCGCCGGCGCCCACCCAGGCCCAGACGGTCGTGTGCGCCCCGTCGGGATTGTCGAGCATCGTCCGCGCGATCTCGGCGACGGCTATGTATGGCACGATCCCCGCCGCCGCACTCAGCGCCGACAGAACCGCGCAGGCCACGAGATGGGTCCGGATCGGCGCGAACAGGCGCCGTAACGCTCCCGGGGCGGCCAGCCCCGGAGTCTCCGCCGATTGAAGAGTCATAAGGGTACCCTAACATGTTGAATGAATTTCATTCAATAATGTCTTTTCTGGCTTTGACCTGGAAAGAGATGTCAGGCAACGGGCTCGTGCCCAGGTGAGCCGGTCGTCTGGAGCCGCATGCGGATGATTCCGGCTGGTTCCGCGAGCCCTGGATGCTCGCCGAGGACCTGCTCCTTCCACGTCTGCCGCAGGAGGAGGCCGGTCGGCGGCCACTCGATCGATCGGGACGAGGGTGCCGTCCAGGACGACGAAGGCGTGTCCGGCGCGCTTGGCGGCCCGCGGGGTCTGCTCCGGGCTCGGTGATCGACGGGCGAGCAGTGTGATCGCCTCGCGGATGTAGCGCCAAGCGGTGGCCACACCGATCCCGAAACCGGCCGCGACCTCGGTGAATCGCCCCAGTTTCGGTGGAGACTTTGGTATGCCCCGGCTCTCGTGGAGGCGAGTTTCTGGATTTTCATGCCACGATGGTCGCGTTTTCGAACGCTATCGGGGTCAGCATGCCCAGGCTGCTGTGTCGCCGCCGTCGGTTATGCCGGATCTCCAGGTACTCGAAGATAGCGTTGGCCAACTCAATACGGGTGCGCCAACGTTGCCGGTCGAGCAGTTCGACCTGCATACGAGACCAGAACGCCTCGATCATGGCGTTGCTGAGGTTGAAGAGCTGAGGTTACGGTGGTTCGAGAGTGAAGCCGGTCTGAGCGATGAAGCCGTCCAGCAGTCCGGGCCGGTACTGCATCCGTTTGAGCTTGGTGGCGACCACCGCGGCCAGTTCATTGATGTCGCGCGGGCCGAGGTTGGCCAGGGCCCGCTTGAGCGCTGACCACACCCCCTCGGCCGGGTTCAGCTCCGGCGCATAAGACGGCAGGTGGAAGACCGTCAGCCACGGGCGAGCCTCGATCATCGCGCGCATCACCCGCGACAGGTGGCGGCGGTCGTTGTCCCACACCAGCACAATCGGGCCACCGAGCTGCTGATGGGCGGCCTCCAGCAGCGCCACGAACCGCCACGGGCTAAAACCCTTGACCTCCCCGGGACGGCCGCACCGCAGCAGCATCCGATACATCAACCGGGTGCGCTGTCCGGAGGATCCGGGGCACCTCGGCGGCGTGACCGGTCGGCGGCTTGCCGCCGGGTGCACCCATGCCGTGGATGGGGCAAGGGATCACCCGGTCAGGCGGGTGGGGGAGTGGAGCGGGTGACGGGGGCGAATTCGCGCTGTGTGCCTCCCTGCGGGGCAGTGGTCTCAGAGCTTGTACAGCTTGTTGAATGGTGTTGTGATGCGTTCCTGCCGCGATCCGAAATCGATGACCACGGCGACCTCGTCTTCTACGCCGATGACGACGCCAAGGCCGTACCGATCGTGGGTCACCTGGTCGTTCACGCTGAACCGCTCGGCGGGCGGGGCGGGAGGCGGAGGTTTGAAGGGACTGGTGGACAGGTGATGGCGGGGCGCGCCACTAGCTGGTTTCATCCCCCCCAGTATGTGCCGCCTTGGAGAACGCTCGCGACATGAGATCGGCAGGCATGCTGAAATGATCAAGGTTTGGGCGAGGATTCGCCCCCTGGCCTGGGCCTTTGCGGGCAGAGCCGGTGACGGGAATCGAACCCGCGCTGTCAGCTTGGGAACCATTCTGGGCTGGGGACACGGGGTGCGGGTCAGGGGGGGCAGGGGGGGCGAGTGACTGTGAGTCTGTCAACGACAGTTTTCAGGCGGCGTCGGCAGAGTCCCCGTGAGTGACCGAGTTTCCCCGCCTGTTCCGGCACGCATCCGGCACGATGCCGATCTGTCCCATTGGACTGGGGCGAAGGGTTCCGGCCGGCGTGGCGAGACGGTGCGCCCGGCGAACCGGCCGCTCTGAAGGGGCGGTGACTGCGCGCTGTGGAGTTTCTCGAATGGGTGGGTGAGAACATGGCCCAGGGGGCGGTGGCCGTCGGCTTCGCCTTCCCGAACGGCCGGGTGACGATCTCAACGCCCTCGTCATACGAGAGCCTCGGACACGGGTGGGCTGCCCCGAACCGCGTCACTCCTCGCCGGAGAACCGCTCCCACGCGGACTGGCGGGTGATCCCGAGAGCCTCCCCGATCCTGACCCAGGTGACACCGCGCCGGCGCAGTTCCTGCACCCACGAGCGCAGGTCGGCCTCGGCCCGGTCGATGTGCGCGGCGACGCGCGGAATGTGGTTCAGCATCTCCTCGTCGGTCAGCGACTCCCATATGGGCACGCGCGATCCCTCGGGGCTGTTGAGGCTCCCGTCGATGATCGACACGGACAGAGCCACACACTCGTTGCAGATGTACACCCCGGGGCCGGCGATCAGCTTGTCGACCTCGGCGGTCGGCTTGCCGCAGAAGGAACACCGGGTGGGTTCGGCCAGAGCGTCGGGCGGTGTCACGGCGCACTCCTATGATGTCAGGATTTCCCTGACATCATAGGTCGTCAGGGAATCCATGACAACTCGTATGCGCGTTGCGCCGCCCTGACGCCACTCCGGCAGCAGGGCGATTGCCGTTACTGAGACACGCTCCTAGTCGTTCTCGGAGGTAAGCCGGTGTCGAGCTGTGAAACGGGGGAGAGGCCAGGTTTCGGCGGTGTCCGTGGCCATGCCAAAGTCGCCACAGGTGGCCAATTCCAGGTCACCGCTGGTGGCCGGATAGAGGTCCCCACTCTGCTCGCGTGTCATCGAGGGGTGTGTGCCCTGAGCGGTGATCGTGACGGTGTCAGCCAGTCACGAGATCACCGCCCAGGGGGTCTGTTCGGCCATGAAATCTTCGGGGGAAGTCATGGACATCATCGCCGCCTACCGCGAGGTAGGCACCTACCGCGGGGCCGCCGCCATGTGCGGCACCACCCACAAGACCGTCAAACGCATCATCAACAAGGCGCTGGCCGACGACAAGCCGCCGGGCCGCAAGCGCCGTGAGCACAACTACGACGCGGTCACCGACCTGGTGACCGAGAAGGTCGCGGCCACGGCCGGGAAGATCTCGGCCAAACGGCCGTCAACTCCGTGGCAAGTTGCATGAGCTGCGTTTTCACCTCGATCGGGAAGCGGTACGGATCACCTACTGGATCGCACCGGGCCGGCGGATCACCATGCTGATGGTGTTCCGCAAGCAGTGGATGCGCGAGTCCGCCGAGGTCGAGCGCGCGTGGCGGGCTATGCAACGGTATATCGCTGAGGCGCGCACGGCAGACGAGGAGTGAGAGGCATGGTTGAGCGCGAGAGCTGGGGCGCCAAGCGCGCTGAGATCACGAGCCGTCCCGGGGCAGGTGCGGCATACGAGGCCGCCAGGATTCGGTTTGAGCTGGGCGAGGCGGTACGGCTGCGCCGTGAGCAGCTTGGCCTGACCCAGAGCGAGCTGGCCGAGCGTACGGGGTTGAAGCAGCCGGCGGTGGCACGGTTCGAGGCGGGGGGGACGATGCCGACCATCCCGATGCTGGAGCGGCTCGCGGAGGCTCTGGAGATGCGGTTGAGCGTTCAGTTCCAGCCGCTGCGCGAGGCGAGCTGATCTTTCAAGGCGTTTTGAGGGCTGTGGCTCGCCGAAGCGGGAGCGGTGGGTTGAACAATACTGAGAACAATCAAGGTTCAGGCTCGGAAACTCTCCCTGACCAGGGCCTTCGTGAAAGGTGGGGCCGCACGGTTCGAGCCCCGAGCGCCGGTCGCATGCCGACCGCTCATATCAGGGGCGTTACCGTGCTCTCGACACTGATCATGGGGGTGGAAAGGACCACCTCGGCTGCAGACGCTCGGCTCGTGTCCGGATCTACAACGAGGTGTGGACCCTCATCGCGGGCGGTCTCGTTTCTGAACGCCTCGGCGCCGTCGGCGCTCGCCAGCGGCTGATCTGCCGATCGTTGACTGGTGTCAGGCGGCCGCGCCGGGGCAGCTCACCTGTCATGGGCAAGGTTCTCGTCGGTACGGCGTCCTGGACGGACCGGTCGCTGCTGAAGTCGGGCTGGTACCCGCCGACGGCCACCACGCCGGAGGAACGGCTCGACTACTACGCGTCGACCTTTCCTCTGGTCGAGGTCGACGCCACCTACTATCACCCGCTTGCCATACGCACCGCCGAGTTGTGGCGCGACCGTACGCCTGACGGCTTCATCTTCAACGTCAAGGCGTTCTCGTTGCTCACTCAGCATCCGACGCGGGTGCAGGCGCTCTACAAGGATCTGCGGGGTCGGCTGCGTACGGCCAAGAGCCGGGTCTATCTGCGTGACGTGGGAGCGGGGATCGCCGAGGAGGTCTGGGGCCGGTTCGTGTCGGCGCTGCGGCCGTTGCACGAGGCGGGCAAGCTGGGGGCGGTGCTGTTCCAGTTCCCGCCGTGGTTTCCCGCCGGACCCGCCAACCGCGACTACATCCTGCGATGTCGTGACCGGTGTTCACCGATGCGGATCTGCGTGGAGTTCCGCCATGGGTCGTGGATGACCGGGGAACGGCGTGAGGAGACTCTGAGCTTCCTGGCCGCCAACGACCTGCCGTACGTGGTGGTTGACATGCCGCAAGACCACTCCTCCTCGGTGCCGCCGGTGATCGCGGCGACCGCGGACCTGGCCGTGGTGCGCCTGCACGGCCATTCCGAGCAGTGGACCAGCAAGAGGATCGAGGAGCGTTTCGGCTATCTGTATTCCACGGCCGAGCTGGAGCACTGGGCCGTCCGCATCGCGCGCCTCGCGCGGCAGAGCCGTACCACACACGTCCTGACGAACAACTGCTGTGCCGACAACTCCCAGCGCAACGCCGCCGAACTGACCGAACTGCTGGCCGAGCGCGGTGCAGAGGTAGTACGGCCGCCAGCGCGTCCCCGCCAGGAGGCGCTACCCGGCCGGGGTGTCGGCAGGGAGGGCCGAGGGGGCTGAGTCGACCTACTCGCTGCGAGGTGACGAACATGTCGTATCGGGTGTGGGCTTGGCATTGGTGCACGCGGGGGAGTCATTTCCCGCTGGCCACTGTGCCCCAGAACGCCGGCCCCTTGACCGAGGTCCTCTCCCAGGCGATCAGGACTGTCGCCTCGCTGCACGACTTCACCTGTGGTCTGCCTCATGCCGGGTCCCCCTCGACCTGAGCTTCCCCCCGCATCTGGGGCATCCCGCGTGAGTTGGAGAGGGCCGGAGTCATCGTCCTGGCCGACAAGGGCTATCAGGGCGCCGAAGGCCCGGTCATCACCCCGTACAAGGGCAAGAACAAGCCGGAGTCCCGGAAACAGGCCAATCGCTCCCACGCCCGGCTGCGCGGACCCGGCGAACGCGCGAACGCCCAGCTAAAGAGCTGGAAGATCCTCCGGAAGCCACGCTGCAGCCCCAGCAGGGCCGGTCACCTCGTCAAAGCCATCGCCGTCCTTCAAAACCACCGCGTTGCGCAGGCCGCCCGAGGATGAAAAAGGTTCAGTGTAGGCGTGAGCTGCTGTGTGCCTCTGTTGCAGTACCAATGTTCCGTGACGATCCAGAACAGCCCGAAAACCAGATGAGCACCAGATGTACGAAGTGGGACGATCCGGATCATGGCTAAAGGAACGCCCCTCATGGACTTGAAAAGAGCAAGACGTTCCGGTGAACCTGTGAGGGTCAGCCGGGAGATCGACCGTTCGGATCGGCTCGATGCCTACGTGGTCGGCATCGGCCGAAAGTGGGTACTGCTGCACACCATCTCCGACGAACTCCGTCTCGACGGCCACTCGGCCATACGTCTCCGCGATATCAAGCACGCGACGCGTTCGGGCTGGAAGGGTGCAGCCATGACCCATCGTGCCCTCGCCTTACGTGGGGAGTGCGTCCAGCCTCTGACCGGGGTCGACCTTGATTCCACCGCGGGCCTGATCGAGACGCTGACCGAGGCGTTTCCTCTCATGGCTGTCTACATCGAAAAGATCGACCCACATGTCTGCTACATCGGCCGTGCTCACGGGGTCACCCGGAAGAAACGATTGTGTCTCCAGGAGATCGGGCCGGCTGCGGACTGGGCACTCACCTACTTCACAAACAAGACAACGGACATCACCCGGTTCGACGTTGGTGGCGGGTACCTCGATGCCCTCCATGCGGTCGGTGGAGATCCACCAAAGTGTTGACCTTCGGCAGTGCAACGTCTGCGCGACCGGAATGCGACCACCAGTTTGGAAGATCCCGGTGCGCGACCCCGTGAGCTGCTGGGGCCCAGGTCGAAGATGATCTTGCCCTGCCCGTGATTCCTCCTGTTCCCCGGCCTTACTGGCACGCGAATGGCACGGCCTGAGAACCCCGTGCGGACGCAGGCACCCCTTCCCACCGGATCTTCCCGTCTGCCTCGTCTCACCCCGGAGGGGCAACAGCTCGGGGACGGAGGGTCAAGGCCGTCTTCGCGTGTACGTCAGCCGGTAGACGTTCCTCGGTCATTGGATGCCAACGGTCACAGACGGCCTTGATCCGGAGGAGTCGAGATGTTGGGCTTGCCTGGGACGTGGCAGACGGGAAGATCAGGCTTCCACCCCAACCACTTACGGCCTCGGAACTTGTCAAGCTCGGTGAGACATGATTGCCTTAGCCGTTCTCTGCCTGCTTCTCCCGTTTGTCGGGGTCGTTGATCCACGCTTTCGCGGGGATCGCGGGTGGAACCGGTCTCCTGCGGAACCGGCCGGGGTTGGCCTGATAGGCGACCTCCAGGGTCTCGGCCCGCTGGGCGCGGATCTGCTCCGCGGCGCCGAAGTGCACCGAGGCCGGAGTGTGCAGCCCGATCCCCGAATGGCGGTGCTCGTGGTTGTAATAGGTGAAGAACGCCTCGCAGAACGCGCGGGCGTCATCGATGCTCCCGAACCGCTCGGGAAAGGCCGGGCAGTACTTCAGCGTCTTGAACGCCGCCTCCGAGTAGGGGTTGTCATTAGAGGTCTTCGGCCGCGAATGCGAGCGGGTGATCTGCAGGTCGGCCAGTAGCGCGGCCACGTCGCCCGATGTCATCGAGGTGCCGCGGCCGGAGTGCACCACACGCGGCCGGCCACCGTTGCGAGCCACGGCGGTGGCGATGAAGTCAGCGGCCAACTCGGCGCTTTCCCGGTGCTCGACCCGCCGGCCGACCACGTAACGGCTGTAGATGTCGAGCATCACGTACAGGTCGTAGGTGATACCCGGACGGGCCCCTTGAGCTTGGTGATGTCCCAGGAGAACACCTGGCCGGGGGCGTCGGCGACCAGCTCGGGGATCGATTTGGCCGGGTGGCGGGCCTGAGCGCGGCGCTCGCGCACACCGTCCTCGGCACGCAACAGCCGGTACATCGTGCAGATGCTGCACAGGTAGCGGCCCTCGTCCAGCAGCGTCGCCCACACCTGCGGCGGAGCTTTATCGATGAACCGGCAGGAGTTGAGCGTCTCCAGCACCCGGTGACGCTCATCGCGCGACAACGCATTGGGCGGAGCCGGACGCGGCGCGGGCGGGCCGGCGCTCCGGGGCCGGGGGTTGCGCCGCCGAATACAGGGTGGCCCGTGAGATCCCGGTCAGCTCGCAGGCGCTCTTGATGGTCAATACCCGTTCCAGCTGCTCGAATGCTTCGGTGATCACTCGGTCGGCCTGCTCGGCCTGCCCGGGGTGTCCACCTCCTCGGACAACAGTTGCAAGAGCTCGTGTGCTTTTCCCAGGATCGTCAGCGCCTTCTGGGTCTTGGCCAGCTCCGCGGCGAGCTTCTCGTTCTCCCGCCGCAGCCGCTCGGCCTCTTTGCCGGCCGGGCTCTTGGCGTCTTTGCGCACCGGCGGCTTGGGTTCCAGCGCCTGCAACGCTCCATGATCGCGGGCCAGCCGCCAGTCCAGGATGTGCGTGGAGTACAGGCCCTCGCGGCGCAGCAGCGCTCCCTTGGCACCCGGCTCGGTCAGCGCGTCGTACTCGGCCACGATCCGCAGCTTGTACCCGGCGCTGAACCTGCGCCGTTTGGGCCGCTCGGCCCGTGGCCCCTTCGGCTCTGGCTCCGAACTCACTGTTACATCATCACGCACGCCGACACTCAGGTCGGCAGCAGTCAAGGTCACGATCGTCAACGGTCCTGTTCTCGCCCTACATGCAGCTCAGAAGGGTACTTCCTCCTGATGTCTCACCTGACCCTGCCAAAGAGGGGCCGGGTGTCGTAAATGGTGTGAAGCGAGGCTGGCGGTGCCGGCCGGGAAGTCACGGAAGCGTGCAGCCATTCAAACAAAATTAGTAACGGCCGAGCATTGATCGCTGTCAATATTGCTGGTTCAATGCGACCGTCAGCATCTAAGTAAACGGAGGTTGTACGTGGCACTCCTGAAACGACGCGGCACGGTCATGCTCGGGGTCGGGCTCTTCGCTCTGCCCCTCGTGGTTTTTGCCGGGCCGTCAGCCGTCGCCGACACCGGCTGCGGCTCCAGCAACACCGGCTGGTTCCCCTACGATGTTCGCACCGACGTGATTATAGTCAACCAGAACCAGCACAACGAGCGCGCGGTGGAGCTGAATCTCACCAACGATCAGGTATCCGATCATTCCTATGCATCGATCGGCTATGGCTACAAGTCGGGCGACCAGACATGGGTCGACCGTTCCTACAACGGCGGAAGAACGTGGACTCAGTGTGGTCCGTTCACACGCTCTTACTCCAACACCCTGAGCAACATCGGCAACTCGATGCGTGCATGCTGGCGTCCGGTCGACTATCCGCAATCCTATTGCACTGCCTGGTATTACGACAAGGACTAACGCGGCGGCGGCCCCACATGACAAGGGTGCTTGTAGCCCTCTGCGGGTAGATCATAAAATGGCCACCGCTTCGATTGGCGAGGGCGTGTACAGACGCGACACGAAGCGGTGGTCACCTGTATCAGGCCGCGATTAAGTTCGATGTTTCGCCGCATCACGCGCTCCCAGCCGACGGTAAAGGCCAGGCGAAGGTCGGCAAGCAGCTCGGATAGCGTCGGCCTTGCCCGGTCGAGGTGACCGACGTCGCGTTCCGGCCCGCCGATCTGGCGCCTGAGCCCAAGAGCGCGGGGATCGTCTTCGCCCGGGGTGTCGGCCAGGAGTGCGGTCATGAGGCCCAACGCCAGGTCGATGCGTCCCCGCGGGCCTGGGGGCGACCGGTGTTCGCTCCTGCGGCGTCATCTTGTCGTCCGTCATCTCGTGATCAGAGAACGCATCGGCCCTGCGACGCCAAGAGGTGCAGGCTCTTTTACCACGCATGTTCAGCATGTTTCACCTGGAAAACGATAGGCCTGAGTATCAAAGGTCAAGGTGTCTTGCCAAGGAATATCCCGTCTGACAGCCTGGGGGTGTGGCAGCGCACGAGGGTGACCCGGTCAGAGTCTGCGTCGAGCGGAGCGGGCTTGAGGTGCCCGTCGACGAACTGGCGGCACTTCGTCGTGACGACGAGCTGTTCCGAAGTGGACTCGCAGGGTTCGACGAGGTGGACCTGTCCCAGGCGGACGCGACGTTCGACGTGATGCGCCCATATCCTGACGGCATCGGTGAGGCGACGGCCTCCCCCCCGCGGCGTACCGAACGCGTCGATGCGGCGCGGGGCACCGGGAGGGAGCCGGTGACGCTGACCGAGGCCGGCGAGGCACTCGCCGAGGGCCGGTGCACGTCTACGGAGCTGACCGAGCGCCTGCTTGAGCGCATAGCCCGTCTGGACCGGCGCCTGGGCGCCTTCGTGACGGTGGACGCCGCCGGAGCCGTGCGGCAGGCCGAGGAGGCCGACCGAGATATCGGCCGAAGGCGCCGCCGTGGTGCGCTGCACGGCGTTCCGATCGCGATCAAGGACGTCATCGACGTCGAGGGCCTGCCGACGGTGGCCAACAGCAGGTTGCGGCTGGGCCGCCCACCCGAGCCGCACGACGCGGTCGTGGTACGGCGGCTGCGTGAGGCGGGCGCCGTCGTGCTCGGCAAGACCACGACCTACGAGTTCGCCGCCGGGCTGCCCGACGAGGACGCGGGCTTCCCCCACCCGCGACACCCGTGGAACGACGAGCACAGTCCCTTGGGCTCCAGTACGGGCATGTCCATCGCGATTGTGGCCGGGCTGGCGTTCGGCGGACTCGGCACCGACACCGGAGGGTCGGTTCGGGCACCGGCGGCAGCGACCGGCCACACGGGTCTGAAGTGCACGTACGGCGCGTTGAGTAACCGCGGTGTCGTGGCGCTGGCGCCCAGCCTCGATGTCGTGGGACCGATGGCCCGATCGGCACGCGACTGCGCGTACCTGCTCGACGCGATGTCGGCGGCCCGTGACGGGCCGGTCGCCGGGGGGATGGGCGCCGTGGCGCGGTTGGACGCGACGCGGGGCAACCTGTCCGGCACCAGGATCGGCGTGCCCGTCCCATGGTTCTATGACCACCCGCATTGCAGCGCCGAGTCGCTCGACGCCACCCAGCGGGCACTCGACGCGATGGCAGACCTCGGCGCCGCGGTCGACCGGGTCGACCTACGGGGCAGCGGTCTGGCCGCCACGTGCAACCACGTCATCGTGGTGTCGGAGGCTCTCGCGCGGCACCGTGCCGACCTCGCCCGTAGCTGGGCCCTCTACGGCTCCCATACCCGGGTGACCATCGCGCGTGGTGCCCTTGTGTCGGCGCCTGATCTCGTTCGCGCGCAACGCTTCCGTTCGGTGTACGCGCAGTGGGTCGGTGAGCTGCTGCACCGCTACGACGTCCTCGTCACGCCCACCACCGCGGCGGCGGCGCCGCCGCTGCGCACGCTGTCCGCCAGCGAGCGTCTGGAGGCGCCCAGCTTCACCAGTCCCTGGAATCTCGCCGGGCTGCCGGCCGTCGCGATTCCCGCGGGCTTCAGTGCCTCCGGCCTGCCTCTGTCGGTGCAGATCGTCGGCCGCCCATTCGCGGAAGGCACGGTTCTAGCGGTCGCCGACGCCTACCAGCGGATCACGGACTGGCATCTACGCGGCCCGCGACTCGGCTAGTCGCACGGCTCGGCCGACGTTCTACGCCAAGGCGGCCCCGGCGTGATCGACGACGTGAGCGCTCGGGCCCAGTACGTCGGTGCCGGCCTCGTGCGGGTTCAGGACGGAGGAACCGACGCTCATGGCGAGCGCGCCCGGCGGCGGTTGTTCAGCGGTGAACCGAGCGGACCAACGGTAGGGGCACGGAGGCGCGGCAGAGGCGTACTCCCTCCAGCCGCAGCCCGGGACACGACCCTTGTTCGTGCCGCCCTTCATTGATCAAGGAGCTTGTCCAATGAAGGGCGGCGCCGTGCACCCGGCTTCCAGAGGGAGCCCCGGCGGCTTGCGGCGACTCCTGTCTTACTCTGGCCAGATGCCAAGTAATCAGCCATAAACGTGGATCAACGGTGCCTGTCGAGTCAGGGTGAGACGCAGAGGAGCGGTCCAGGTTGCTTGGTATAGCCTATTGACCACTCGGCGCGGTATCCGTAGGGTCTCCCCCATGTCGCCGATGCGTCAGCCGTTGGAGGCTTCGGTCCGGCTTAGAAGGAGGTCTCACGGTGTCGAGAGTTTGGCCAGTGCTCACGGGCGGCGCGAAGCCAGCCGTGGGGCGGAGACGTTTCGTCGCCGCCCTGTCCGTGCTCGCTACCGTGGCCGTTGCCGCGGCGTGCGGTTCCGGCCCGTCCGGCTCCGCCGGTGACGGGGGGTACTCAGGGACGCTCGTCGTGGCGTCGTTCGGCGGGTCCTTTGACGAGGCCCTCAACGAGGTGGTCGTCAAGCCGTTCGAGAAGAAGTACGGCGTCAACGTCGAGGTCGTCACCGTGCTGACCTCCGAGGTGATGGCCAAGCTGCGCGCCCAAGGTGCTCGCGCCGGCTACGACGTCGTGCAGTTCTCGGGTGGACAGGAGACCGAGGCGTTCGAGCTCGGCCTGATCTCTCCGCTCAACGGCGAGGTGGCCACCAACGCGGCTGATGCCAACCCGGCCGCGAAGCGTGCGGACGGAAAGATCGCTCCGGCCTACGCCTTCAACACGACCGGCATCATCTACAACGTCGACAAGGTGCGGCCGGCTCCCACTTCGTGGGACGTCCTGTCCGACCCCAAGTACGCAGGCAAGGTCGGCATCCCCGATATCTCCGTGACCGCGGGGCAGAACCTGCTCATCTCGCTGGCGCGGATCAACGGCGGTGGCGAATCGAGCATCGACCCGGGCTTCGACGCGCTTCCCGCCCTGCTGAAGAACTCCCGTTCAGTGTTCGGCGACGGTCCGACCATGACGCAGTTGCTCGGTCAAGAGCAGATCGTGCTGAGCGTCTTCGACAGTGGGTACGGCTACCTGCTGGCTAAGAAGGGGCTACCCGTCCGATTCGCGATCCCCGACAAGGGAGGCGTGCTCTATGGCCTGACCTCCCAGGTGGTCAAGGGCGGTGCGCAGGAAAAGCTCGCCTGGGAATGGGTGAACTTCCAGCTCGACCCGCAGATCCAGGTCGCCTTCGCCGAGCGGGCCGGCTACGCGCCCACGAACGGCAAGGCCAAGGTCGAGGGCGAGTTGAAGAAGCTCCTGCCGCTGTCGAGCGCCATCGACCGTCTTGAGCCCTCCGACGCGAAGGCGGTGGCCGAGAACCGGGCGGCGTGGACCGAGCGATGGAACAAGCTCGTTGGCAAGCGATAGAGCCCTGAGCCCGGAGACGCGGGAGCGGACCGCCGCTCCCGCGCCCTCCGATGGAAACCGGGACCGTTCAGGTGGTCGCCGCCGGTCGAGGCCGCGGCCGTGGCTGCCGCTGCTTCCCGTGACGGTGCTTTACCTCGTGCAGTTCGTGCTGCCGCTGGCCATCGTGGCCGTGACCGCGTTCCAGACGAGCGCCGGCCCCGGCGTGATCACCTCCGACCTGACCCTCGGCAACTTCCACAAGGTGTTGACCGACTCGTTCTACCTCGAGATGCTGGGGCGTTCGTTCGTCCTCGCCCTGGGTACGGCAGTGCTGACGGTACTGCTCGGTTACCCGATCGCCTGGGCCCTGGCTCGGAGCCGGTCCTGGCTGCGAACCTTGATCTTGGTTGTCGTCATGACTCCGCTCATGACCAGTTCGGTGGTCAGATCCTTCGGCTGGATGGTGCTGTTCGACCCGGAGAGTCCCATCTTGAAGCTCTTTGGACCCCTGGCGGACGAGCGCACCGGACTGATGTACACGATGCCCGGTCTGCTCATCGCGATGGCCCACGTGCTGTTGCCGTTCATGGTCCTCACGTTGTACGGCATCATCGATCGGCTCGACCCGACGCTTGAGCACGCCTCCCTGAACATGGGGGCCGGCCGTGTCGAGACGTTCCTGCGCGTGACGTTCCCGCTGACGCTGGGAGGCGTCTTCGCGGGCATGCTGCTCGTCTTCGCGACCGCCATCAGCACCTTCGTGACGCCGAAGCTCATCGGCGGCACGCAGTACCGAGTACTGGCAACGGAGATCTACGAGCAGTCGGTGCAACTGCTGAACTGGCCGCTGGCCAGTGCCATGGCGCTGTTGCTGCTGCTCATCGCCGTACTCACCAATCTCGTCTACGTAAGCCTGACCCGCCGCATCCCCGGAGGAGGATGATCTTGAGCCTCCGTCGGCCCACCCGTTTGATCTTCCCTGTCGTCGTTGCCGCGATCATGGTGTTCCTCGTGTCCCCGTTGGTCGTGCTGGTCGGTACGGCTTTCACCACGACGAGCTACCTGACCTTCCCACCCAAGGGATGGACGCTGTCCTGGTTCACCCAGGTGCTGCGGGATCCGACGTGGGGATACGCGGCTCTGAACAGTCTGGTCATCGCGGCGGCGGGTTCGCTGCTCGCGAGCGTGGTGGCCATTCCGGCGGCCGTCGTGCTCTCGCGGCGCGGCGTGCGAGCGTCCAACACCGTGACGACGCTCATCATGGCGCCCATCATGGTGCCCGGCATCATGTTCGTCCTCGGTGTGATGCTGAGCTACAACAGGTTCGATATGGCGGCGCCGCAGTGGGGACTGGTGCTCGCGCTGGCCGTGCTCACCACGCCCTACATCGCTCGCACGATGATCGCGGCGCTGTCCCAGCTTGATCCCGGGCTTGAGGAGGCCGCGATGAGCCTGGGTGCTTCGCGGGTCCGGGCCTGGGTCCAGATCGTGCTGCCGAACGTGTCCAAGTCGTACTTCTCCGGGTTGGCACTCGCCTTCATCCTGGCCTTCGACGAGCTGGTCGTCCCGCTCTTCCTGGCCGGACCGTCTTTTCCCACCCTTCCCGTCCGGATCTATCGGTCGGTGGCCTTCGACGTCAGTCCGGAGATCTCAGCGGTGTCCTCGCTGCTGGTCGTGGTGGCGGTCGTGGTCGCGACCTTCGCGGTCCGTGACCCCTCGACTGCGAAAACCGCGAGGTAGGAAGCAAGATGTCTGATCTGGAAATCACCGGCCTGACCAAGAGGTACGGGACCGAGTCGGCGCTCGACGATGTCACGTTCACAGTGTCCGACGGTGAACTCGTCACGGTGCTCGGCCACTCGGGGTCCGGCAAGACCACGCTGCTGCGTAGCGTCGCCGGCTTCATCGAGCCTACGTCGGGCGACGTGCGGGTCAATGGAAACAGCCTGCTGGACCTGCCGATCAACCGGCGTGGCATCGGCATCGTGTTCCAGAACTACGCGCTGTTCCCCCATATGACCGTACGGCAGAACGTCGGCTACGGGCTGCGTGTTCGCCGGATCCGCAAGGACGAGGTACGCGAGCGGGTCGATCGCGAGCTGGAGCGTGTGCAACTTTCCAAGTATGCCGATCGTAAGCCGGCGCAGTTGTCGGGCGGTCAGCAGCAGCGTGTCGCGCTGGCCCGGGCCCTTGTGCTCGAACCGAGCATCGTGCTGTTCGACGAGCCGTTCAGCAACCTCGACGCGATGCTGCGCGACGGTCTCCGCCGGGACCTGCGTCAGTTGCAGCGGCGGCTGGGCTTCACCGCGCTGTTCGTGACCCACGACCAGCGTGAGGCGATGGCGCTGGCGGACCGCGTGGCCGTGATGCGTTCCGGTCGCCTGGTGCAGTACGGCCCGCCGCAAGAGATCTACAACCGCCCGTCGCAGGTGGAGGTGGCCGCGTTGCTGGGTCGCTCGAATCTGCTGCGTTGCCTGGTCAAAGAGCGTGACGCGATGCCGGTGCTTGAGTGGTGTGGTCAGCCGCTGATCGCCGACGATTCCATCCCGGCGCACGCCAGAGAGGTCACGGCGTTCATCCGGCCGGAGAACCTGGTCATCGAGCCGCCGGTTGAGGGCGCCACCTCGCGACCGAACGTCATCACCGGCCGGGTGGTCTCGACGGACTACTTCGGCTCCGCCTCGCTGATCACGGTCGAGACGGAGAACAACGAACCGATCCTCGTCGAGGCGCGGCACAACGCTCTGAGCGACCAGGACGTATCCGTGGGCGCCCAGGTCACCGTCCGCATCCCCAAGGAGGCCATCCGGATCCTCGACTGAGTGCAGGGCAGACATCGACACACCTGAGAGGAAACAGAGTGCTAGACCTCATCATCCGCAACGGTCTGGTCGTGGACGGCTCGGGTCGCCCCGGACGTCGCGGCGACGTCGCGGTCCAGGGCGACGAGATCGTATCGGTCGGCCGGGCCTCGGCCGACATGCGGGCCGTTACGGAGATCGACGCGCAGGGGAAGGTGGTGTGCCCCGGCTTCATCGACGTCCACGGCCACTCCGACTCGCTGCTCATCATGGACCCCCAGTGCGACTCGAAGATCACGCAAGGCATCACGACGGATGTCGGCGGCAACTGCGGCCTGTCGCCGGGCCCGTACCGTGACCTGTGGTACGTCGACTGGTGGGTCGACAACCCGAAGAACTTCTTCTCGGTGCCGATGGATGAGGGCAAGCAGATCCTCGCGGGTCACGGCCTGGAGCTGGACTGGACCGACCTCGCCGGGTTCTACCGGCGGCTGGAGGCGGCCCGTCCGGCGCTCAACTACACCGGCCTGATCGGGCACTACGTGCTGCGCGCCACCGCCTACGGGGAGGCGGAGACCCAGCCGTGGCGGCAGCCGACCCGCGCCGAGCTCGACGTCATGAAGGCGTTGGTCCGTGAGGCCATGGAGCAGGGCGCGCGAGGGATCTCATGCGCCTTCCACCACACAGACCCCGAACTCGACGTGCCGGTCGAGGAGTTCCAGGAGCTGGCGTCGGTCGTCGCCGAGTTCGACGGTGTCTTCGCCTTCCACCTGCGCTCCTACACCGACGGGCTGCTCACGGCCGTGCGCGAGGCCATCGAGCTGGCGGCCAAGACCGGCGTGCGCACCACCATCTCCCATCTGTGGGGTGACGGTAAGGAGTACTGGGGCAAGGTCCGGGTCGCGATGGACGCGATCGAGAAGGCCCGGCTGCGCGGGATCCCGATCTGGTGCGACGTGCTGCTGACCCTGCAACCTCGCAACTATATGTCCGGCGGTCTCAAGACGCTTTTCCCCGATGAGGTCGCCACCGAGGCCGAGGGGCGGTGGGGTGAACACTTCGCCGGCTCCGGCGCCCTGAAGTCGGCGGCGCGCCGGATGCGGGCCGGTGGGAGCAACCGCTGGTACAAGGAGCGGTTCAACCCGCTGACGTACTGGCCGATGTGGGACGAGATGATGCGGGTCATCTACAGCCCGCAGCGGCCGGAGTTCGAAGGTCTGATGGTGTACGACCTGGCCACCGAGCTGGGCTGTGACTCCTACGAGGCGCTGTGCCATCTCATTCAGCTCAACGACGGCGATGCCGACACCATGTTGGAACGCACCGACGACCGGGACATCATCGACGTGCTCGCGCACCCCGTGAGCATGGTGGGAACGGATGGCAGTCCGGTGCGCCCCATCCGCAGTCCGAGACCGCCGAACCCACGGCTGTATGGCACGTTCCCGCGGCTGTTCGCGCACTTCGTGCGCGACAAGCAGGCGCTGCGCCTGGAGGAGGCCGTGATGAAGTCGACTTCCATGCCGGCGGAGTTCCTCGGGTTGAGTGATCGTGGCGTGCTGCGGGAGGGGTTCAAGGCGGACATCGCGGTCTTCGATCCGGCGACCGTGCAAGATTACGCGCACCTGCGGAGCAAGCCGGAGAGCTACCGCGACTATTCACGGGGTGTCAGCGACGTCATCGTGAACGGCAGGGCCGTGGTGCGGGACGGCATACTCACCGAGGAGCGGCCCGGGAGGGTGCTTCGTCACGGGTAGACGCAGGGGGAGCCTGTACGGGCGGAGCGGAGACCCCGCGCGGCGGTGACCCTGTCAGATCGTCATGGTGCCCGGCCTGGGAAGGCCGGGCACCGGCACGTCCGGACCGTCGTCGCCCCTGGGGCTTGTGAGGGGTCTCGCCGAAGGACAGGCCGTGCCGCGATGCCGTCGCCGCTGTCGAAGCCCGTTACCCCCGCAGCACGCCGGCGACGTCCGGCGCCGACGACAGCGCCAGCAACCGCCGCAGCAGCAGTGCCGTCTGCTCCGCACCACGTGACGGCCGAACGAGGTCGGTGAACTTGTCCATCACCAGGCTGTCCGGCACGGGATTCCGCAGCGATCCGGTCGGGTAAAGCACGCGAGCGGACCACTGGCCGCCGTCGACGTGGCGCACCACGACCTCGGCCCCGTAACTGTGCGCGAGAGTCGGATCCGGGTCGACCGTGTAGTTGATCCGGCCCATCAGCGCGGCGGTGCTCGCCGTGACCTGGAACGGCTCCCCGGCCGGCGGCAGGAAGTCGACGGGTTGCACCGTCGCGTTCTGCAGCGCCACGGCGAGGCAGTAGTAGAGGCTGAACTTGGCGGCGTAGCCCGAGGAGGGCATCAGCTTGTCCGCAGCCGGCTCGCAGACCACGTGCACCGCCTCACGGGGGACGCGGCACTCCACCGACGCGATCTTCTTGAGCGCGGCCGCGTCGACGGGCCCGTGCTCAAGCACGTACCGGCGAGCGGCGTCGATCGGCGCATGCGTGAAGTGGCAGCACGGGTACGGCTTGATGACCACCCGGGTGGTCTCCCACTCCTCGAACAGTCCGCGGGTCAGACGCGGCAGGTCAACCTCGCCGAGCGCCTGTGACCCGAGGAAGGCCGCGAACAGGCCCTGCTCGCCCTCCAGGACCGCGTGCGGGCCGGTGAGCCCGGCAGCGGCCAGCCTGGCGGCCCAGATACCCGCCAGCGCGGCCCACCCGAGGTGGAACGACTTCAGGTCGCCGCCCTCGATGACGGTCTGCAGGATGCCGCTCGACTGACTCGCGGCGATGCCCATGGCGTCGGCCACCTGCCGGCTGTCGAGCCCCAGGCCCATCGCCACGGCCGCGGCGGTTGCGACCGTGCCGCAGACCGAGGAGGCGTGCAGGGCGTGCAGCGTGAACCGGTGCGGGGCGGCCGACGCGATGCGTGCCATCACCTCCAGGCCGACTACGGTCGCCCGCACGACCTGATCTCCGCTCCAGCCCTCCTGCTCGGCGACGGCCAGCACGGCGGGGACGACGACGCCGGCGGGGTGCAGGCCCCCCTCCGGGTGTGTGTCGTCGAAGTCGGAGATGTGGACGGCGATGGCGTTGGCCAGCGCGGCCGTTGACTCACCGCGGGGCGTGCCGTCCCCCCAGGTGGTGCTGCGGCCCTCGGTGCGCCCGACCGAGCGGGCGGCGACGACCGAGGGGTGCTCGGCGTTCGCGATCCCCAGCCCGACGGCATTGAGAACGAGCAGCGTCGCCCTGCGGCGTACGTCATGGGGGATCTCGGCGGACCGCAGCGCGACCGCGAAGTCCGCCAGGACAAAGGAGGCAGTCTTCATGGTTAAACAGCCTGCCACGCCATGGCTTCCAAGGAAACACTTGATCCCCGTGGCGCGTACCACTCCAGGCGTATCCCCGGCAGAGGAAATGCGATACGGCGCCGGTGCGCACGAGGTCCGCTGTTGCTACTCTGGAGTCGTGTTTTCCCCTGTAAGGACAAGACATCCCTTCCAAGAGGCCGTTCAGCAGATCACCGACGCCATCCGCGCCGGTGATCTGTCCGTGGCTGATCGGCTCCCCTCGGAGCGGGTACTCGCCCGCCAGATGGACATCAGCCGACCTACCCTCCGAGAGGCGGTAAAGGTTCTTGTCCAGACAGGGGTACTGGAGGTTCGCCCCGGTGCGGTCGGCGGCATCTTCGTTCGTTCTGACACGGTGCCCGTGCAACTCAATGACGACGGCTGGCGGCTCCGGGTCAGCGAGGTCACCGATGTCCTTGAGGCGCGGCGGGTCATCCAGATCAACATCGCTCAGCTGGCCGGGATGCGAGCCACCGAAGAAGACGTGCGGGCGATGGACACCACACTGAGCCTGCTGCGCGAGAGCGTCGCGGACCGGCAACGCTTCATGCAGCTTGACGAGCGGTTCCAGATCGCCATGGCGCGGGCCGCCCACAACCAGGTACTGCTCACTCAGGTGCAGCACCTGCTGCGGCAGGTCCGGCTCGCCAAGGACCTGGCACTGCGCGACGCGCCGCCGGACGAGTCGATGTGGGCACTGGGGTCGCTGGGACGGCTGCTCGACGCCATCCGGAGCAAGGACCTCGCATGTGTCGTCAAAGAGATGGATGAGCACCTGGCCTATCTGGAGAACATATGGTCCGAAGAACTCAGCCACGGGCAGCGGACCGCGCGGGCGCTGCTCGCTCACCCGGAACCGGCCCGGTTCACCCGAACCAGACAGGACTGACCGGAACACCCCCTCCTCTGTCATCAGCCTGGCCCGAGGCTCAGAGAAGGACGGTGGCCACGGTGGAGGGCCTGATCGGGCGTCCTGCGGCGGTGTTCCTCGCGCCCCTGGCCGGGTGAGGCGAGCCGGGAGAGGGACATGTACAAGCTGCATCATCTGCTGACCTTCCAGGCCGTCCACCGGACAGGCTCGTTCGCGATGGCCGCGCGGGAGCTCGGTTACACCGCGTCGGCGGTGTCGCAACAGATCGCCGCTCTGGAAAAAGAGACCGGTCTGGCGCTTTTCGAGCGCGAGGCACGCGGTATCCGGGCGACGACGGTCGCGCACCACCTGGCTGAGCTGAGCCGGGGGATACTCGCCGGCGTCGACGAGTTCGACTCCCAGGTGCGACGGCTCGCGAAGGGGGTGAGCGGGCGGCTCCGGGTGGGTGGCTTCACAACGGCGAGTGTCCGCCTGGTGCCCGCGGCGCTGTCCGGTTTCCGGCAGCGCCGGCCCGGTGCCGAGATCACCCTGGACGACGGCGAGCCGGAAAAGTTGCTCGACTCGCTCATCGACGGCGGGCTCGACATCGCGCTGGTCTACGAGTACGGACTGATTCCCCGGCAGTGGCCCGCAGGGGTCAGGACGCTCCCCCTGGTCAGGGAGGATCTGCTTTTGCTGCGCCCGTCCGGTGAGACGGGACCGCCGGACCTGTCGCGACTGGCCGACCGCCTGTGGATCACCAGCCGGAAGGGTACGGCCGGGGACCTCTCCCTGGCTCGGCTGTGCGCGTTCGCCGGGTTCACCCCCACGGTCGCCTTCCGCAGCAACGACTATGACGTCGTACGCGAGCTGGTCGCCTACATGGGCGGTGTCGCGGTCGTGCCCGCGCTCGGTCACGTGCCCGACGAGCGCGTATCCGCCGTGTCGCTGCTGTCGTACGCCGCCGCCCATCGCACGGTGCTGGCGATCCATCGGGAGGGTAACGCGAACCCGGTGCTCGGTGACTTCCTGGCGGCTCTGCGCCAGGCGATCCCCCGGAACGCGGACCATCTGATCGCTTTGTGATCCGGGTGCGGGCCCGCGAGGTCGGGTGCCGGACGCCGGGTGCGGTGAAGCCGGGCTCACGCTCGGCCATGGCTGGATTCCGGGCCGCTCATGGCTCGCTTCCAGCCCGCTTCCGGCCGCGACACCCCGGCCGAGGGCCGGTGAGCCGCGTCAGGAACCAGGACCCTCCCCCAGCCATGTGTCATCGGTCGCGAGCTCTCGCAGCACGCTGACCAGGGCGGCCACGGACGGACGCCGCTCCGCGGAGGTGCGCACGATGGCCACGATATGCCGCTCGAATGTCTCGGCCAGCCGGACGATGCTGAGCCGGGAGGGACGCAGACGCAGCATCAGATCTGTGACGGGGGTGACGCCCAGTCCTGTTTCCACCAGGGCCAGCGAGGCCGCGGTGTCTGTGACCTCGTGACGCACATCGGGTTCGACGCCGAACCTCCGGCAGACCGTCCGGACGGCCTGTCCGTAATGGCTTTTCGCCGGAGGCAGGATCCACCCCAGCGATCCTGTGTCGGCGATGCCGATCAGTTCCACCCCTTCGAGGGTCGCAAGCGGCGTCGCCAGTGAGAACCGCTCGCGGTAGAGGCGCACCACGCGCAGGTTCGGATTGCGCCGGATGGGCACGTCGGGGTAATCGATGCCCAGGGCCAGATCCACCGCACCGGAGGCCACCGCGTCGTAGACCTCGTCGACATCCATCTCCCTGCTTCGAACGGCGAGGTCCGGATACCGTTGCTCAACCCGGCCGAGGGCCAGGGGAAGGATCTCGGCGGCCGCTGTCGCGAAGATTCCGATCGCCAGGGAGCCGGCGATCTCGGTGGTACTCCGTTCGAGGGTCGCCACCGCCTCCGCCTCTATCTCAAGCATCCGCTCGGCGTGCCGGACGAGTGCGCTGCCCGCGTCCGTCAGTTCGAGTCGCCGTCCCACTTTGCGCAGCAGAGGCACCCCCGCCGCCCTCTCCAGGGCGCTGAGTTGCTGCGACACGGCACCGGGGGTGTAGCCAAGAGCCTGTGCCGCAGCGGTGACGGTGCCCCGGCGGGCCAACTCCACCAGCGACCGTAGTTGCACGCTCGACCAATCCATTCAGGAAATCTTATAGATTAACCACAAAAATTGTGAATAGACGTGAATGATCTGGAGCTTCATGATGGGTGCCAGTCGCCCACTGCGGCCACGCCTCCTGACGGCGGGACGCTCCGCGGCTGAAACGCCCCCCTCCTCCGCGCTGACCCGCGCTGCCTGAAGGAGAACATTGTTGCCTGTCTCGCAAATCTCCCGTAACGTGCCCGGCCGCGCCGACGTGGTGATCGTGGGAGGTGGGGCGATCGGCACGAGCATCGCCTTTCACCTGGCCGAGGCCGGGGTCACCGACGTGGTCCTCCTGGAGAGGGGTGAGTTGGGTGGGGGGTCGACGTCCAAGGCGGCGGGTGGCGTTCGCGCCCAGTTCTCCGACCAGGTCAACATAAAGCTCGGTGCCCGAAGTCTTGAGGCGTTCTCCCGCTTCGGGGCGCGGCCCGGGCAGGAGATCGACCTGCACAGCGTGGGATATCTCTTCCTGCTGTCGGACCGTAAGGACGTCGAGTCCTTCGAACGCGACATCAAGCTCCAAAACGACCTCGGTGTCTCCAGCCGGCTGATCGACGTCGCCGAGGCCAAGCGGCTCTCCCCGCTGATCGACACCAATGGCCTCCTCGCCGCCGCCTACTCGCCCGACGACGGCCACTGCACCCCGGAGTCGGTGGTTCTCGGTTACGCTGCGGCCGCCCGGCGGCTTGGCGCCAAGCTGCTGACCAGGACGACGGTCATCGGGATCGAGCCGGCGGGGGACGAGGTCCGTACCGTGGTGACCGACCGCGGCGAGATCGAGGCCGGCACCGTGATCTGCGCCGCCGGTGCCTGGTCCCGGGCGGTCGGTGAAATGGCCGGCGTCGACCTGCCCGTGACCCCGGTACGTCGTCAGGTCATGTTCACCGAGCCCCTGCCCGAGCTCGCGCCGGTGGTGCCGTTCACCATCGACTTCTCCACGACGTTCTACTTCCACCGCGAAGGCCGCGGTTTGCTGATCGGCATGTCCGACCCCGACCAGGATCCCGGATTTCACCTCGACTACTCCCAGGACTGGCTGCCCAGGCTCAGTGAGGCGATCGGCACCCGCGCCCCCGGACTGCTCGACGTCGGACTGCGTGACGGCTGGGCCGGCCTGTACGAGGTGACGCCGGACCACAACGCGCTCATCGGCCGGGCCTCGACGCCTTCCAACTTCCTGTACGCCACGGGCTTCTCCGGGCACGGCTTCCTGCAGAGCCCCGCCGTCGGGGAGGTTGTCCGTGATCTCCATCTCGGCCGGACGCCCGTCATCGACGTCGGCCCACTGACCGTTCGGCGTTTCTCCGACGGAGCGACGGTCCGCCCGGAAACCCACATCGTCTAGTCACCGGCATCCGAACGAAGAGACGCCTTCATGAAAACGATCAGCCAGTGGCAGCTCCGTGCGGTGTTTGCCCGGCGGATGTCGGACATGTACGGCCGGGAGGTACCCGCCTATACGACCCTGGTCGATGTCTCCCGCGAGGTCAACGCCGAGGCGTTGCAGCACACGGACGCCGAGCGCCTCGGCTCGATCGGCCGGGTCACCGCCGAGCGGCACGGCGCCATCCGGGTCGGCACACCGAGCGAGCTGAACCAGGTCGCCCGGATCTTCGGGGCACTCGGCATGCACCCGGTTGGCTTCTACGACCTGCGTGAGGCGGCGGCCAGCGCCGTGCCGGTGGTGTCCACGGCCTTCAGGCCCCTCGACGCCGACGAACTCGAGCGTAATCCGTTCCGGGTCTTCACCTCCATGCTGACCTCGGCCGACCCGCGCTTCTTCAGCGAGGATGTGCGCCGGCAGTTGGAGATCTTCCTCTCCGGCCGGGAACTGTTTCCGCCGGAACTGCTGGAGCTGGCCGACCGCGCGGAGCGTGACGGCGAGCTGCCGGAGGACGCCGCGGAGCGCTTCCTGCGGCTGGCGGTGGGCTCGTTCGAGTTGTCGGCGGAACCGGTCGACCGCACCTGGTACGCGACCTTGGAGGCCATTTCCTCGGTCGCCGCCGACATCGGCGGTGTGCGCAGCACTCACATCAACCATCTGACGCCCCGGGTCCTCGACATCGACGAGTTGCACCGGCGGATGGGAGAACGCGGTATCGAGATGATCGACACCATCCAGGGCCCACCCCGCTGGGACGGCCCCGACGTGCTGCTCAGGCAGACGTCGTTTCGTGCCCTCGCCGAGCCGCGTGCTTTGCGAGAGCCCGACGGCAGTGTCACCGCCGGGGTGTCGCGAGTGCGTTTCGGCGAGGTGGAGGCCCGGGGCATCGCGCTTACCCGCGAAGGCCGCACCCACTACGACAGGCTGCTCGCCGTCGTCGATCGCCGCCTGGCCGAGCGCCCCGGCGGCAGCCGCGACGAGATCACCCGCGAAGTATGGGAAGAAGGCCTGCCCGACACCGAGCGAGGTCTCATCGAGCAGGGCCTGGCGTTCTTCACCTACCGCCTGCGAGAGGACCGGCCCCGCTGCGGCCCGCGGCGGCCGACGAGTGTGCTCGCCCTCCTCGACGGGGGCTGGGTCGATGCCGAACCCATCGTCTACGAGGACTTCCTGCCCCGCTCCGCAGCCGGGATCTTCCAGTCCAATCTCAGCGGCGAGGGCAGCCGGGACAACACTCAGCAGGCCGTCCACTATGACGCCGACTGGATGGCAGGGGCGATCGACCGGCACATCCACGACCCGTTCGCGCTCTATGAGCGGCAGCGGAGTGACTCGATCAGCCACGTCGCCAAGTTCCTCGGTCTCGCCGGCGACCTCATCTGACCGTCCGGACCCGACGCTCGGCAAGGGAGATCCGATGACCGGCCGTACCGTGAATTTCCTGAAGAAGGACCGGCTGCCGGACACCCCGGCGAGCCTGTATGCGCCGGGCGACCCAGACGGTTCTCCCTGGTCAAAGACCTGCTTAAGACGTTCTTATACTGCAATCGCCTTGGATGGGCGGACTGTTGGATATGTCCTCTCGCCGGGCGATGCCGTACGGTGGGACCGTCTGGGTCCCGGAAAGGCATCCCATGTCCCAGAGCGCTTCTCTTCTCGTCCTGTCCGCCGCGGACGTGCACGCCCTGTTCGGCGTCGACCTGGCGATCGAGTCGCAGCGCCGGGCGTTCACCGAACTCGGCCTGAACCGTGCCGTGCTGCCAGCGCGTCTGCTCGTTCCGGGGCAGGACGACTCGGTGTCCTTCTGCTACGCGGCCCGGCTGTCGCCCGACGCGGGCGCGGTGTGTAAGTTCGGCAGCGTCAATCCGGCGAACGGCGGACGGGGCCTGCCCGTCGTCTCCGCCCTGGTGACCGTTCTGGACCCGGAGGACGGCCGCCCCGTCGCCATCATGGACGGGACATCGGTCACCACCATCCGCACCTCCGCCGCCAGCGCCGTCGCGGTGGACGCGCTGACCGGCCAGGGAACGCGCTCCCTGGCGATCCTGGGCTCGGGAGTGCAGGCCGGTGCGCACGTACGGGCCATCGCCCGCGTGCGCGACCTGAGTGACGTGCGAATCTGGAGTCCGGACGCCGGCCAACGCCGTACGCTGGCCGGCACGCTTGACGCGGAGTTCGCCTTCGCGGTCTCCGCGGCCGAGTCGGCCGAGGACGCGGTGCGCGGCACCGACCTCGTGGTCTGCTGCACCACCAGCAAGGATCCGGTTGTCGAGTACGACTGGCTCGCCCCGGGCACCACCGTGATCAGCATCGGTTCCTTCGCCGCCGACCGTCACGAGGTCTCCGCCGAACTCGTGGCGCGGGCGGGAGCCCTGGTTGTCGACGACGTGGCGACCGCCCTGGAAGACGCCGGGCCCATTGTCCGGGCGATCTCCGATTCCGTCATCTCGGAGTCCGATCTGATGTCGCTCGGAGAGATCGTCGCCGGGGTGCGCGCGTGGCGGCGTGAGGACTACGACGTCGTTTACTTCAACAGTGTCGGAATCGGAGTGCAGGACGCGGCCGCGGCGGCGGCCGTCGTCGAGGCGGCTCGGGCCGGCGGGCGGGGCGTGCGGGTCAGCGTGTGACGACGTGCCTACCCGCCCGGGGGCGGGTAGGCGAGCACCGCGCCTTCACCCCAACCGTGATCCGCTCTGTCCGGCCGAGGCCTTCGAGGCTCACCGCGCCTTCATCGTCCGCCGCCGGGTCACCCGACCCGGTGAAGAGTACCGGAGCCCCACCGAAAAGGAGTGGGACGCTTTCCTCGCGCACTTCGAGAAGCGCGAGGTATCCATCGGCATCCGCGCTCGTGCCTTTCAAGCTATGAGCAGGCGGAGGCCGAGATCTGCCGCGTCGAGGTCGGCGAGGTCGCTGTTGCGCTCGGCCCACCGGCCGAAGCCGAGGTCGTCGCCGAGGCCTCGCACCGCCCGCTGCTCGGCCTCCGGTCCGACCCTCGTCCATACCGACATCGCACGGCGCACGTGATCCTCCAGATACGCCGCCGGTCGGCGCCAGTACGCCTCGAACAGGCCGTCGGCGCAGTCCCACGGGATGGGCACCGGCTCAGCGCGGGCGCCGATCGCGTCGGCCATCCCCGCAAGCGAGGGAAAATCCGCCAGGACGGCGGCGAACTCGGGCAGGTAGTCGCGGGTAAGCCAGAACCGGTCCTGCCATCCGGGCTCGTCGGTGTCGAACGTGAGCACCACCACGCGGCGGGCCACGCGCCGCATCTCGCGCAGCCCCGCTATCGGGTTCCCCCAGTGGTGGACGGTGGAGACGGCCATCGCGACGTCGAAGGAGTGGTCCGCGAACGGCAGGTTCTCCGCGGTGGCGGCCACGCACGGCGCCGAGCCGGGAGGCCGCTGCCCCCGCATGACCGCCGATGGCTCCACCGCGGTCACGTCGCGATCAGCAGGCTCGTAGGAGCCGGTGCTGGCCCCGACGTTCAGCACCGTCCGCGCGTCCCCGAGCGCGTCCCAGATCTGCGCGGCGATCCGTGGTTCGGTACGCCGTGTCGCGGTGTAGGCGCCGCCGATCGCGTCGTACAGCCGTGCACCGAGCATCTCCAGTTGCTCCTCCGGTGTCACCTTCAGCCCCTTGGCCCGTGCCTCAAGTTCCCTGTCGATGGCCGCCACCATGGCGTCAGCGCGATCACGCCGCTCCAGCAACAGGCCGCGCAGTCGGCGCAGGTGCGTGACCGCATGGGTGGACGGGTCGCCGACCAGTTCCGCAACCTCCCGCAGCCCGAGGCCCAACCGCCGATAGGCCAGCACCTCCCGCAGCCGCTCCACGTCGCCCGCCGGATAGGTCCGGTACCCGGCCACGGTCCGCGCCGACGGCCGAACGAGCCTGATCTCGTCATGTGATGCAGCGTGCGGACGCTCACGCCGGCCAGCTCGGCCACGCGTCCCACGGTCCAGTGATCCTCCACGGAACCGACTATGCAACCTGACGCCACGTGAGGGTCAAGAGCCTTCAGCCCAGGGGGGCCAAAGCGGGCATGGTCCCGATTTGGTGCCGGGGCAAGGTGCACAAGGCCGAGCACCTCGGCTACGCGGCCCGTGCTGATCTGTCTGCACACCGAGGGGGACCGGGATCGGAGGATCGCCGACGGCATGGGCAGGCTCGCCGAGGAGGCCCTGAACGGAGGGGGATCGGGCACGTAACGGGCACGGAAGATCGAAATGACCCCGGAAAAAATCAAGGCCCAGATCGGGAAACCATCCCTGACCTGGGCCTTCATGGTGAGAGCAGGTGACGGGAATCGAACCCGCGCTGTCAGCTTGGGAAACGGCCGCTGGCGTTGGTGGGCTGAGCTGGGAAAACGGGGATGCAGGTAGACGGGGTGCGGTTCCCCGTGAGTTCCCGTGGGTGACCGGGATTCCCCGCCTGTTCTGGCACGGATCTGGCACGTGATCAGCGCCGCTCGGGACGACCTGGACGAAACCAGGCAGGACATGGCGCACCCGCGCATGTGTCCGCATGCCTGACGGCCTCGTCCGTCATCGATCCTTCCTGGCGGAGAGCCGAGCATTTTCGGGACGCGGTACTTGCCGTCGCTATAACGTCCGTGTTATAAACTGGGGAGAGGTGGAACTGGAGCCAGAGGTTGATGAGTGGTTCGACACGCTTGATCAGGAGGGGCAGGAGACGGCGGCGTTCTACGTCGACCTGCTGGCCGAGCGTGGCGTCCTGCTGGATGAGCCCTACACCCGTCAGCTCCGCGGCAAGTTACGTGAGCTGCGTTTTCACCTCGATCGGGAGGCGGTACGGATCACCTACTGGATCGCACCGGGCCGGCGGATCATCATGCTGACGGTGTTCCGCAAGCAGCGGATGCGCGAGTCCGCTGAGATCGAGCGGGCGTGGCGGGCCATGCAGCGGTGTATCGCCGAGGCTCACACGGCAGACAAGGAGTGAGCGGTATGGGTGAGCGCAAGAGCTGGGGCGCCAAGCGGGCCGAGATTATGAGCCGTCCTGGGGCCGGAGCGGCGTATGAGGCCACCAGGATCCGGTTTGAGCTGGGTGAGGCGGTACGGCTGCGCCGTGAGCAGCTTGGCCTGACCCAGAGCGACTTGGCCGAGCGGACAGGCTTGAAGCAGCCGGCGGTGGCACGGTTCGAAGCGGGCGGGACGATGCCGACCATCCCGATGCTGGAGCGGCTCGCGGAGGCTCTGGAGATGCGGCTGAGCGTTCAGTTCCAGCCACTGCGCGAAGCAAGCTGATCTTCAGAGGGTTTCCAGGGCTGTGGACCGCCGAAGGAGAACTGGGAGACCGAAGGTCACTGGAAACGACTAAGGCCCAGATCGGGAAACCGTCCCTGACCTGGGCCTTCATGGTGAGAGCGGGTGACGGGAATCGAACCCGCGCTGTCAGCTTGGGAAGTCTCTATCGCACCTGGTCCCTGAGCTGGGAAGACGCTGACCTGCGGGGGAGCGGGGTGGGTGACCGTGGTTCCCCGTGAGTCCCCTTTGATCACTCTTCTGACGGGCACGCAACGGGCACGGGAGCGTCTCCGCCTTCGTCGCCCTGATGCTCGGTGGTCCGGGGTTGAGGAACGAGACCCCGGACCGTCGATCGCCCCCAGCCCTGTGCTGAGATCAGCCACCGCCAGGCGATCGTCAGGGCGGTAGCTCAACGGACCGGGTCTGGAGATCCACTTTCCCGCGTGCGATCATCGGCTCATGACGTTGATCAGAAAGGGCCATGCCGCGTAGGCGCCCTTCGGAGGTTCGCGCACGGGGATCAGTGTGCGAAACCCACAGAGCTTCGATCCATCAGATTCCGGGCCTCGGGCGTCGGCCCATGGCGGCGGTGATCGCACTGGAGCACACGCGGATGCGGCCGGGCACGGTGGCCGAGGCACTGCTGGCCTGGACGCAGGCGGCTCTTCCCGGGAGTGCCGACCGGATCGGTCCCGGGTGCATGTGTCCCGAGTGCTGCGGAGACGCGCCACGCCAGCGGCTCGAACAGGCGCTTACCGCCTTACCGCGCTGGGCCAGGCCGTATCTGTACGCCTTGGTCCTTCCTATCGACAGGCGGTTTCTCGCCCGGACATCGCCGGACCTGCATGCCTCGCCCGAGCGGCCATGGTGGCAACAGCGGCGTTAACCATTGAGAACGGCTTATCAGCCAGTAGGCGGCGGTGCGGTCCTGGTGCGGCGGTTGATGGGCGAGTACGGCGTGCGGGCGGTGCGGTGGGCGGCCCGTGGTCCCGCCGCCGGCCGAGACCGGCGCCCACGCCGCACGCTCGGGTGGCGTTCGGGCGGCGGGCCGTGCGGCGGCGCGCCGCGCCGCCGTCTTGATACCCATGAGAACAATTCGGCAGTACTGATCAAGAAGTGCGGGCGTGACATAGGTTTGACCACTTATCAGGCACTGTTTTCCCAGGTGACATCCTTGAAGGATGAGGTATTCAGACA
>NZ_JBEXUG010000011.1:0-164484 GCF_040614315.1 Streptosporangium sp. NPDC006007
CCGTAGCGCGTCATCGCGCCCACCGCCGTGCGACCCGGGCCGGAGGGGTCCCGGGTCGCACCTCACGGCCCCCTCCCGGAGGGGGGAAGGGGGCCGCCCCATCCCTGAAAGGACAGTTCGGTGATCACGTCATCGGTGGTGGGAGCATCGCTCCCCTTCCTCCACAGACTGCGCTCAGCCTGTGCGACCTTGGCAAGCTCGTGCTTTCGCAGCGGCGCCACGACCCACCAGTCGGCTCGGCCGAACCTGGCACTCAACTCGGCGTGCTGCGCGTTGCGCAGGCTGACCTCCAGGCAGTGCAGAGGGCAGTAGAAGGCCTCCGACACCTCGATGTTCCACCGGAACAGATCCCATGCCCGCCTGTCATCCCCGCCCGTAGCATCCCGATACGGAGCGAAACGCGGCGAGGAGAACATCCGATGGAACCATTCGGGCAGCTCAAAGCTCACAGCGGCACTCCGGGGGAGGATCGGTTGTCGGGGAACGGGTGGCCGGATACACTTAGCCGGGTAAGCCCCGGGTCCGCCTCTGCTTCGCATGCCGCCCGGGGCACGGCCTTTTCTCCGCCCTTTCCCAGGCACCCATCCGCCGATGAGCCACCGGCCGCGGGAAGCGCCCTGCGCCACGCGAGAACGGTAGTGCCTTACCCCCGAGGCACGCAGACGTATTCCCGTACACAAACTGCGAACCTCCGTGAAGCCCGGCGCCCCGCTTCACATGGCGCGGAGATTTTTCCGGTACCGGACACCGATCGGACGGCCGCCGGCCCCGGTCCGGATGACAATGGTCTGTATGAAGGCGACCTATCTGGACCCCGCCGTCGGGCAGTATCTGCTCGCGCACACCACCCTGCCCGACGACCTCCTCGACGCGCTCGCCCTGGAGACCAGAGAGGTCACCGGCGACCGGGCGGGCATGCAGATCTCCCCCGACCAGGGGCGGTTCCTCACCATGATCACTCAGCTCAGCCGTGCGGGGAACGTGGTGGAGGTGGGGACCTTCACCGGTTACTCCTCCATCTGCCTGGCCAGGGGGCTCGGTTCCGGCGGCAGGCTGACCTGCTTCGACGTCAGTGAGGAGTGGACGGTGATCGCCCGGCGCTACTGGGAGAAGGCCGGGCTCACCGACCGCGTCGAGCTCAGGATCGGCCCGGCCGCCGAGCGGCTGGCGGAGCTTCCCGCCGACCGGGCCGTGGACCTGGCGTTGATCGACGCCGACAAGCCCAACTACCCCGTCTACTACGAGATCCTCATGTCGCGTCTCGCCCCGGGCGGCCTGATCCTCGTCGACAACACCCTGTGGAGGGGCCGCGTGGCCGACCCCACGGTGGACGACGAGGCGACCCGGGCCATCCGCGAGTTCAACGACCTGGTCGTGTCCGACAGCAGGGTGACCTCGCTGATGCTGCCGATCGCCGACGGCCTCACCATGATTCGAAAGCACTGACGAGCGACACGGGCAGGCTGGTCGAGGCGTAGGCGCCGTCCGGCGGAAGCCCGGCCGGGGTGTGGCGGCCGAGTCTCCCGAGGGGGCGGTCAGCAGATCTTGTGGATCCAGCCGTGCGTGTCGGGGCGGGAGCCGTACTGGATGCCGACCAGGGCCTCACGGATCCTGGAGGTGACGGGGCCCTGGGTGCCGTCGCCGACGGTCCAGGCGCGGTCGGCGCCCTTGACCGAGCCGACCGGGGTGACCACCGCGGCGGTGCCGCAGGCGAAGACCTCGGTGAGTTCGCCGGACTCGCAGCCGCTCTGCCACTCCTCGATCGACAGGCGCCCCTGCTCGGCGGTCAGGCCGAGGTCGGCGGCGAGGGTGAGGATCGAGTCGCGGGTGATGCCGGGAAGAAGCGTGCCGGTCAGGGCCGGGGTGAGCAGGCGGTCGCCGTAGACGAAGAACAGGTTCATCCCGCCCATCTCCTCGACCTGGCGGTGCTCGTGGGAGTCGAGCCAGACCACCTGGTCACAGCCCTGCTCGACGGCCTGGCGCTGAGCCACGAAGGCCGCCGCGTAGTTGCCGCCGCACTTGGCGAAGCCGGTGCCGCCGGGGGCGGCCCGGGTGTACTCGGTGGAGAGCCAGACCGAGACGGGCCTGCCCGCGCCGAAGTAGGCGGCGGCCGGAGAGGCGATCACCATGTAGCGGTAGGTCCTCGACGGGTAGTTCACCCCCAGCGCGGCCTGTGTGGCGATCATGAAGGGGCGCAGGTAGAGGCTGTGGCCCTGGATGGTGGGCACCCAGTCACGGTCGGTCTGGACGAGGAGTTCCAGTGACTCGACGAACGTCTCCTCGGGCAGCGCCGGCATCGCCATCCGCGCCGCCGACAGGTTGAAGCGGGCCGCGTTGGAGTAGGGCCGGAAGCTGGCGATCGTCCCGTTCTCCTGACGGTAGGCCTTCAGACCCTCGAAGAGCTCCTGGGCGTAGTGGAAGACCGAGGTCGCCGGGTCGAGGCTGAGCGGCCCGTACGGCATGAGCCGCGCGTCGTGCCAGCCCTCCCCCTCCGTGTAGTCGATCGAGATCATGTGGTCGGTGAAGGTCTGGCCGAATCCCGGATCCGCCATTACCCGCTCACGCTCGGCCGCGGTGCGCGCGTGGTCGGAGAGCTGCACGTCGAAGCTGAGCTTCTGAGCGGTGGTCATGGCCGAGATCCTTCTCTTTGTGGCGGACTACGCCTGAGTCCATTCTGCGATGGAGCAGGTAACGGGAAACTACTGCACCCTGTGGAAAACCGGCAGTGCCGGGGGCGGGCGGGGCAAAAAGAAGGCGCCTGGCCGCTCGGGTGAGCCGCCAGGCGCGTCTGAGCCGGGTGGGCGGCCTCTCAGCCGGCTACTCGGGCGGTGATGTCGTCGCCGATCTCATGGGTGGTCCGGCCGGTCCAGCCGGTCAGCCGCTCGACCAGGTCGTCGGCCACGGCCTGCTCGACCCTGGCGGCCTGCTCGGCCAGGCCGAGGTGGTCCAGGAGCATGGCGACCGACAGGATCGTCGCGGTCGGGTCGGCCTTGCCCTGCCCGGCGATGTCGGGGGCGCTGCCGTGGACCGGCTCGAACATGCTCGGCGCGGTGCGGTCGGGGTTGATGTTTCCGCTGGCGGCCAGGCCGATGCCACCGGCGATGGCGGCGCCGATGTCGGTGATGATGTCGCCGAAGAGGTTGTCGGTGACGACCACGTCGAACCGCTCCGGCTGGTTGACGAAGAACATCGAGGCGGCGTCGACGTGACAGTAGTCGGTGGTCACGTCGGGATACTCCAGGCTGACCCGGTCGACGGTGCGGGCCCAGAGGTCACCGGCGTAGGTGAGCACGTTGGTCTTGTGGACCAGCGTCAGCTTCCTGCGCGGCCGGGTGAGCGCCCTGTCGAAGGCGTAGCGGACGACGCGCTCGACGCCGAAGGCGGTGTTCAGCGACTCCTGGGTGGCGATCTCGTACGGGGTGCCCCGGCGCAGCACGCCGCCGGCGCCGGCGTAGGGGCCCTCGGTGCCCTCGCGGACGACGATCATGTCGATGTCCTCGGGGCGGGCCTTGCCCAGCGGGGTCTCCACGCCGGAGAAGAGCTTGACCGGGCGCAGGTTGACGTAGTGGTCGAGCTCGAAGCGGAGCTTGAGCAGCAGGTCGCGCTCCAGGATGCCCGGCGGCACGCTGGGGTCGCCGACCGCGCCGAGCAGGATCGCGTCGTATCCGCGCAACTCGTCCAGGACCGTTTCGGGAAGGGTCTCACCGGTCCGGTGGTACCGCTTGGCCCCCAGGTCGTAGGTGGTGGTCTCCACCTTCGTGCCGACCGCCTCCAGGACCTTCAGGCCCTCGGTGACGACCTCGGCTCCGATCCCGTCCCCGGGAATGACCGCCAGGCGAATGTTGCGCGAGTCCATGCACGCACCCTACCGGTCCGTCTCGGTGATCGAACCACCGATCTCACCCCTCGGACAGGTGTCCCACAGGTCGGAGACGGGAATTTTGCCTTTTTTGTCGCCTTTTAACCGTTTCTTTAAGGTCGCGATCCACCACCCGCCCAGGCGGGTTCCGGCAGAGCCGGCCCGCCGGGAGGGGTCCGGCTAGGAACGCGTGGGGATCCCGCCGTTGTCACGGCGGTCCAGGGCGGTCTGGAGTGCCTGGGCGGCCTCGTCCTCGGTCTCCTCGGGACGGTTCCAGGGATACATGTCGTACATGGTGACTCTCGTCTCGGTCGTGGGGAACAGATCACATGGAACGGGGGAAGGTGATCCGGGCTCCGGTCGTGGAGCCGGAAACAGACCCGAGGCCGCGAATCCGGATCACGGATCGCGGTGGGGGCGTGAGCCGGCCGGCGCCGTCGCACCGCGGCGGGCTGCCGGCCCGCCTCTGTCAGGCCCCGCCGCGGCAGGTGATGACTACAAAAACCTGCGGCATTCCCTGCCATGGTATCCGGCGGTTACCACACCGTCTCGCCCCCCGTACAGATTTCTCACATGCTGAGACAGTGCCGCAGGCGGCTCGGGAGCGTTCCAGGAACGGACACGGCCGGTGCCCCCGGCGATCCGGGGCGCCGGCCGTGTCACGGAGGGATTGTCCGGGAGGTACTACTCGGCCAGGTCGACCGAGCGACCGCTGTCGGCGCCGATCTCGGTGCCGATCTGGTCGATCACCTCGGACGGGATGGCGGTGTCGACGGTCAGCGCGATGAGCGCCTTGCCGCCCTTGACGTCCCGCGCCACCTGCATGGAGGCGATGTTGATGCCGTGGTCGCCGAGAATGCGGCCGACGACGCCGACGACGCCGGGACGGTCGGTGTAGGTGAAGAACGACAGGTGGTCGGTCGGCTCGATCTCCATCTGGAAGCCGTTGACCTCGACGATCTTCGTGATCTGGCGCGGTCCGGAGAGCGTGCCGGAGACCGAGACCGTGCGCCCGTCGGCGAGGACGCCGCGGACGGTCACCACGTTGCGCCAGTCGGGGCTGTCGGAGCTGGTGAGCAGCTCGACGATCACGCCTCGGTCCTTGGCCAGGAGCGGGGCGTTGACATAGGTGACCGAGTCCTCGACCACGTCGGTGAAGACACCCTTGAGGGCGGCCAGCTCCAGCACGCGGACGTCCTTGGAGGCGATCTCGCCGCGCACCTCGACGTCGAGCCTGGTGGCGACCTCGCCCGCGAGCGCGGTGAACACCCGGCCGAGCTTCTCGGCCAGCGGCAGGCCCGGCTTGACGTCCTCGGCCACCGCGCCGCCCTGGACGTTGACCGCGTCCGGCACGAACTCACCGGCGAGGGCGAGCTTCACGCTCCGCGCGACCTGGGTGCCGGCCTTCTCCTGGGCCTCGTGGGTGGAGGCGCCCAGATGCGGGGTGACGACGACCTGGTCCAGCTCGAAGAGCGGGCTGTCGGTGACGGGCTCCTTGGGGAACACGTCGATGCCGGCTCCGGCGACGCGCCCCTCCTTGATCGCGGAGTAGAGGGCGTTCTCGTCGATGATGCCGCCCCGGGCGACGTTGATCAGGCGGACGGACGGCTTGACCTGGTGGAGCTCCCGGTCGCCGATCAGCCCGACGGTCTCCTTGGACTTGGGCAGGTGGACGGTGATGAAGTCGGCCTCGCGCAGGACCTCCTCCAGCGAGACCAGCCGGACGCCCATCTGCGCGGCGCGGGCCGGCTGCAGGTAGGGGTCGTAGGCGATCAGCTCGACGCCGAACGGCTGGAGGCGCTGGGCGACCAGCTGGCCGATCTTGCCAAGGCCGAGGATGCCGACGACCTTCTCGTCGAGCTCCACGCCGGTGTACTTCGAGCGTTTCCACTCGCCGCCCTTGAGCGCGGAGTGCGCCTGGGCGACGTTGCGGGCGGAGGCGAGGATCAGCGCGACGGTGTGCTCGGCGGCGCTGGTGATGTTGGAGGTGGGCGCGTTGACGACCATGACACCGGCCTTGGTGGCGGCCTCCACGTCCACGTTGTCGAGGCCGACGCCGGCGCGGGCGACGACCCGGAGCCGGGGCGCGCCGGCGATCGCCTCGGCGTCCACCTGGGTGGCGCTGCGCACGATGAGCGCGTCCACGTCGGCGAGGGCGGGCAGGAACTGGGCACGGTCGGCGCCGTCGGTGTGACGGACTTCGAAGTCAGCGCCCAGAACCGCGAGGCCGGCCTCGGAGAGTTCCTCTGCGACCAGTACGACGGGCTTGTTCACAGGCAAGATCCTTAGAGACGTGGAGGCTGCACGAACCTCACGTAGTCTATCGGCGCTTGTGAACGCGTTCACGAGTGTCCCGCGATCCGAGACGTTACCCGCCTCCCGTGTGATCTGGGCGGAGAAAATTTAACTTGGCCTTGATGTCGAGAAATATTCGCGATTACCCTGATAAGCCGTGGTTCAGTACCTATGGTTCGTTATATGAGCATCGGGAACCCCGCTCTCGGCGACGTGCTCGCACAGCACGGCGATCCGCACCGGCTGCTTGCGGCGCTGGCCGAATGGGGACTTCTGGTGGCCGTGCGCCCCGACCGTTCCGTCGTGCTCGGCACGACCCAGGCCGGTGATCGGGTCCTGCTCGGATACACCTCCGCGAGCACCTACGCACGTCACCGTGGCAATCACTCGCTGTCGGCCTGCGACGCCGACACCATCCTCGACATCCAGCGCGTCACCGGCGTGCGGGAGATCGTGATCGACGCGGCGGGGCCGGCCGCCGCCGCCGTGCCGATCGAGGACCTCCAGCGTCACCTCCTCTCGACCCGCGGTGGTCCCGCGCCGGCGCTGTCGGCCGCGACCCCGACGGCGTACGCGACCGGAGCGATGGCCACGGTCTCCTCCCACATCCCCACGGTGAGCCAGCGGATCCCCGTGCCCGCGGCGCCCGCCCAGCCGTGGATCCCCGCGCCCCGCCCCCACCTGTCGGGGCCCATGCAGCAGGTGGACCCCGGCTACCGCCGGTGTGACCACCCCATCCTGCCCGCGCTGCGGGTCGCGGTCGCGGAATTGCTCACCGACTATCCGCTGGTCCACCACGTGTGGATCTCCGAGGCCCGGACCAGCTCCGGCGCCCCCGGGATCATGCTGCATGTCAAGGCGCACATGTCCGCGGCCGAGGAGGTCGTCAGGGACCTGCACCGCGGGGTGCGCGCCCGGCTGCCGCAGCTCGCGGCGAGCGAGGCGCCGATCCTGATGGCCCGGGTCGCCGACGCGCACAGCGAGCAGCGCATGATCGAGCTGGGCGTCCACGTGGTCTGCGCCGACGTCACCGACTGACCCGCCGCCCCGCGCGCACCGGGGCACGACCGGGGTACGGCCACGCCCTCGCGGGGCCGGGCCGCACCCCGGCGAGCGACCGGGCGCGGGCGCTATCCGATCCGGCGAACCGGCGTCGGCGTCGTCCTCGTCCGGCGCGGTCGAGGCCCTGGAGTGTGCGCGCCGAACCGTCGCTCCATCTCGATCCGACCGGCCTCGGTGATCGTGTAGACGACCCGCTCCCTGGTCGTCGTGTTCCCCGGGGGCCACCAGGCCGTCGCGTTCCAGGCGGGAGAGCGTCGTGTAGACCTGGCCGATGTCGAGCGGCCAGGTCGCCCCTGTCGGCGCCTCGAACTCGGTCCGCAACTGATAGCCGTAACGGGGGCCCCGGCTCAGCAGAGCGAGAAGTCCATGCCGGATCGTCATGGATACTCCGTATGCATACGCAGTATGGTTGCGGCAAGTGATCCGCATATTGTGGACAGGTTCCGCTTCTGGGGCCGATACTCGGGAGATGAGCTCGACGCATCCCCCGTCCCGCGCGTCCGATGGGGACCGCGATCGTGCGATCAACGAGCTCCGTGACCGCGCCGTCGAGGGCCGCCTCTCGCACGACACGTTCCTCGGCCGGGTGGACATGGCGTTGCGCGCGCGCAACCAGGGCGAGCTCGACAACCTGGTCGCCGATCTGCCCCCGCGCGGCCGGTTCCGCCGCGTGGTGACCGAGGTCGTCTCCTCGGCCTCCGACTTCACCAAACGCCTGGAGTCGGCCTGGCGGCGCCCCAGGCTGCCCCGCCTGGCGCTGCCCGGCGACAGCCGTACGCGCTACGTGGTGGGCCGCGGCTCGGCCTGCGACCTCGTCCTGGCCGACCTGACGGTGTCGCGGATCCACGCTGAGCTGCGCTGCGACGCGGAGGGCTGGCTCGTCATCGACCTGGGCTCGCTCAACGGCACCCGGCTGAACGACTGGCGTCTGGTCGGACCGGCGAAGGTCCGCCCCGGAGACGTGCTCTCCTTCGGTGACTGCGCCTTCATGGTGATCACTCCTCAGCTCGCCTGAGCCCCTCGGCTCCGAGCTTCCCGAACCGAACCGGCACCCCCCAGCACGCCCCGCCACGGCCCGCCACGGCATGCTCCGGTACTGCACGGTATGCCCCGGCACGGCCTCATCGAGCCGGCCCACACCGTCGCGGCGGCGAACGGGACACCACCGGACGGCGAGTCCCAGACGCCTCTGGAGTCACCCTGGTTTACCCAAAACCCGCAATTATTATCCGGATTTTGGTGACAGGAGTGATCCAATCCCGACAGAATGCGGAATTCATCCAGCGCCTAACAATCTGGAGGAAATCCATGCGTAGACCGCTAGGGATGCTTGCGTGCCTCGGGAGCCTGGTGGCGCTCGGCACGCCGATGGCCACCGCGCAGGCCGCCACACAGGCCGCGGCGAGCCCGCAGGCCGGGTGCCGTGTGTACGCGACAAAGCCCTATGTCACCTCTGACGGCAGGATTCAGGCGTCCGCCGCCCGCCTGGGCTGCGGCGACGTCGCCCGCGTCCGCGTCCAGATCAAGCGCGTCGAGGCCGGCCCCGACCCCGTGGTCAAGAGCGCGGCCAGGACGGGCTCCAACGGGCGGGTCACCGCGGCGCTGCGGTGCGCCCCCGGTGTCTACTACACCGTCGCCACCGACCAGCGGGGCGGCGGCGGCCGCTCGGGGACCGTCCGGCTGTCCTGCTCCCCCGGCACGCCGACCCCCACCCCGACGCCGCCTCCCACCCCGTCCCCCACGCCGTCCCAGGGCTCGTCCTCCCAGGAGGAGGTGGTCCGGCTGACCAACGTCGAGCGGCAGGCCGGAGGGTGCGGCGCGCTCAAGAACGACCCGCAGCTGCGCTCGGCCGCCCAGGGTCACTCGGACGACATGGCGACCAAGAACTACTTCAGCCACACCTCGCAGGACGGCCGGACCATGACCGACCGCATCAAGGCCTCCGGGTTCAGCCCGATGTCGGCCTGGGCGGAGAACATCGCGATGGGCCAGCGGACCCCGGCCGAGGTGGTCAAGGCCTGGATGAACAGCACCGGTCACCGGCAGAACATCATGAACTGCGCCTACACCCACATCGGGGTGGGCGTGGCGAACAGCTCCCGCGGCATCTACTGGACCCAGAACTTCGGCAAGCACTGACCCCGCCCCGGTCTCGCCCCGGATCCGCGAGAACCGGATCCGCGAGAACGGCCCGTGCCTCGCGACGTGAGACGTCGCGGGGCACGGGCCGTCCGGGAGGAGCCGAGGCTACTTGAGCCAGCTCATCATCGGGCGCAGCTTGGCGCCGGTCTTCTCGATCGGGTGCCCGGCCAGCTCCTCGCGGTAGGCGGAGAACCTCTTCTGGCCGCTGTCGAACTCCTCCACCAGTTCCCTGGCGAACTCGCCGGACTGGATCTCGGCGAGGATCCGCTGCATCTCCTTCTTGGTCTCCTGCGTCACGACGCGCGGGCCGCGGGAGTAGCCACCGTACTCGGCGGTGTCGGAGACCGACCAGTACATCTTGTGGATGCCACCCTCGTACATCAGGTCGACGATCAGCTTCATCTCGTGCAGGCACTCGAAGTAGGCGACCTCGGGCTGGTAGCCGGCCTCGATCAGCGTCTCGAACCCGGCCTTGATCAGCTCTGACACGCCACCGCAGAGGACGGCCTGCTCGCCGAAGAGGTCGGTCTCGGTCTCCTCGGTGAAGGTCGTCTTCAGCGCGCCGGCGCGGGTGCCGCCGATGCCCTTGGCGTAGGACAGGGCGAGGTCCCAGGCGCTGCCGCTGGCGTCCTTCTCCACCGCGACGAGGCAGGGCACGCCCCGGCCCGCGGTGTACTGGCGGCGGACGAGGTGGCCCGGCCCCTTGGGGGCGACCATGGCCACGTCCACCCCCTCGGGGGCCTCGATCAGGCCGTAGCGGACGTTGAGGCCGTGGCCGAAGAAGAGGGCGTCGCCCTCGACGAGGTTCGGGGCCACGTGCTCGGCGTAGAGGTGGCGCTGGATGTGGTCCGGCGCGAGGATCATGGTCAGGTCCGCCTCTTCGACGGCCTCCGCGGGGGCGAGCACACGCAGCCCGTCGGCCTCGGCCTTCTCCCGGCTCTTGGAGCCCTCGGGCAGGCCGACCCGGACGTCCACCCCGGAGTCACGCAGGGAGAGCGCGTGGGCATGGCCCTGGCTGCCGTACCCCAGGACGGCCACGTGCCGGCCCTGGATGATCGACAGGTCGGCCTGGTCGTCGTAGAAGATCTCAGTCACTTGCTTGACCTTTCAGGGTTTCTCGTAGGGTTACGCGGTCCGGTCCAGGGCCCGGAGGGAACGGTCGGTGATGGAACGGGCGCCACGGCCGATGGCCACCATGCCCGACTGGACGAGCTCCTTGATGCCGAACGGCTCCAGGAGCTTGATGAACGCCTGCAGCTTGTCCGGCGTACCGGTGACCTCTATGGTGACCGCGTCCGGCGCGACGTCGACGCAGCGCGCCCGGAAGAGGTTCACCAGTTCCAGCACACTCGAACGGCTCTCGGCGTCGGCTCGCACCTTGATCAGCGTGAGCTCGCGCTGCACGGCCTGCGCCGGGTCGAGCTCCACGATCTTCAGCACGTTGATCAGCTTGTTGAGCTGCTTGGTGACCTGCTCAAGCGGCAGGTCCTCGACGTTGACCACGATGGTCATCCGCGAGATGTCCCCGTGCTCGGTCGGGCCGACCGCCAGCGAGTCGATGTTGAACCCACGGCGGCTGAACAGCGCCGCGACGCGCGCGAGCACACCGGGCTTGTTCTCCACCAGCACGGAGAGCGTATGCCTGCTCATGCCTTCCTCCTCGCCTGGCCGGCCGCCGGGCTCTCGCTCTGCCTGTCCGTTCGCTGTCTGTTCGTTCGCCCGCCCACCGCTAGTCCTCGCTGTTCCAGACCGGCGCCATGTCGCGCGCGAACTTGATGTCGTCGTTGCTGGTCCCCGCAGCGACCATCGGCCAGACCATGGCGTCCTCGTGGACCACGAAGTCGATCACGACCGGGACGTCGTTGATCTCCATCGCCTTCTCGATGACCGCGTCCACGTCCTCGGGACGCTCGCAGCGCAGGCCGACGCAGCCGTACGCCTCGGCCAGCTTCACGAAGTCCGGGATCCGGCGGACCGTCTGCAGGTTGGTGTTGGAGTAACGCTGGTTGTAGAACAACGTCTGCCACTGGCGGACCATGCCGAGGTTACCGTTGTTGATGATCGCGACCTTGATCGGCACACCCTCGATGGCACAGGTGGCCAGCTCCTGGTTGGTCATCTGGAAGCAGCCGTCGCCGTCGATGGCCCAGACCGTGGCGTCGGGCCTGCCCATCTTGGCGCCCATCGCCGCCGGAAGCGCGAAGCCCATCGTGCCGGCGCCGCCGGAGTTGATGAAGGATCCGGGGTTCTCGTAGCCGATGAACTGGGCGGCCCACATCTGGTGCTGCCCGACGCCCGCGGTGAAGATGGCGTCCGGGCCGACGATCCGGCTCAGCCGCTCCATGACGTACTGCGGGGCGATGGAGCCGTCCTCGAACTCGGCGTAGCCCAGCGGGTAGGTCTTCCGGTAGTCGTCGAGCTGCCTCCACCACTCCGCGTAGTCGCCCTTGTGCGGCTCGTTGCGCATCACCGCGATCAGCTCGGAGATGACCTCCTTGCAGTCGCCCACGATCGGGACGTCCGCGTGCCGGTTCTTGGAGATCTCCGCCGGGTCGATGTCGGCGTGGACGATTTTGGCGTGCGGCGCGAAGGTGGACAGCTGACCGGTGACGCGGTCGTCGAAGCGGACGCCGAGCCCGATGAGCAGGTCGGCGCGTTGCAGTGCGCCGACCGCGGGCACCGAGCCGTGCATGCCCGGCATGCCGAGGTGCTGACGGTGGCTGTCGGGGAAGGTGCCGCGCGCCATCAGCGTGGTGACGACGGGGATGCCGGTCAGCTCGGCGAACTCCAGCAGCTCGGCCGCGGCCCTCGCCTTGTGCACGCCGCCCCCGACGTAGAGCACCGGACGCCTGGCCTCGACGATCAGTTTGACCGCCTCACGGATCTGCTTGGAGTGCGGCCGGGTGACCGGGCGGTAGCCCGGCAGCTGCATCACCGGCGGCCACTGGAAGGTCGTCCTGGCGCTGAGCGCGTCCTTGGCGATGTCCACCAGCACCGGCCCCGGACGCCCCGTCGACGCGATGTGGAAGGCCTCCGCGATCGTCCTGGGGATGTCGGCCGGGTTGGTGACCAGGAAGTTGTGCTTGGTGATCGGCATGGTGATGCCGGAGATGTCGGCTTCCTGGAACGCGTCGGTGCCGATGGAGTCACTCGGCACCTGGCCGGTGATCGCGACCATCGGGACCGAGTCCATGTACGCGTCGGCGATCGGGGTGACCAGGTTGGTCGCCCCCGGGCCACTGGTGGCCATGCAGACCCCGACCTTGCCCGTGGCCTGCGCGTAGCCCTGGGCCGCGTGCCCGGCCCCCTGCTCGTGCCGGACAAGCACGTGCCGGACCTTGACCGAGTCGTAGAGGGGATCGTAGGCGGGAAGAATCGCGCCGCCCGGGATCCCGAACACGGTGTCGACTCCGACGTTCTCCAGCGCCCTCACGAGGGCCTGGGCTCCTGTCATCTGTTCGGTCATCGGCTCGTTCCTTGTGTGGCTGAGCATGTTTGACGGCATAAAAAATGCCCCATCCCGCCGGGGATGGCGGAGCTGGGGCGGCGCGCAGGTCGAGGTGCTTCGCTATCGGCCCGCGCGCCGGCGAAGTACTACGAGGATCCCACGATGATGCATGGATCCACCATGGCCGACCGACCGGGCCCACGTCAAATTCGTGGGACGGGAGTCTCAAAGCCCGAGACAACAGATGTTAGGGGCCGGACAGGGCCCGAACCGCCGGGGGCGGGAGGGCCGGCGGTCAGACACCGCTGGGCAGACTGGAGCAGCTCGTGCGCATGAGGGAGACGACCCCGGGCGCGGCCATCGGCCGGGCCACCAGGAAGCCCTGGCCCCGGGTGCAGCCCATCTCGCGCAGCAGCTCCAGCTGCTCGGGGCGCTCGATGCCCTCGGCCACCACGATCAGGCCCAGGTCGTGGCCGAGTCGCACGATGGTGCGGGTCAGCAGGGTCAGCGTCTCGTCGCGGCCGAGGCCGGACACGAACGACGGATCAATCTTGATCATGTCCACCGGGAGCTGCCGCAGAAAGGCCAGCGAGGCGTAGCCGGTGCCGAAGTCGTCGATGGCCAGCCGTACGCCGAGCCCGCGCAGCTCCGAGAGGCGCGAGACGGTCTCCTCCGCGTCCTCGACCAGCATCTCCTCGATGACCTCAAGGGTCAGCGCGCTGGGCGGCAGGCCGCTCTCGGCCAGCGCCGACTCGACGCTCTCCACGAAGCGCGGCGCCATGATCTGCCGGGCCGAGAGGTTCAGCGAGAGCCCGATCTCCCACGAGGAGGCACGCCAGGCGGCCACCTCCCGGCACGCCTCACGCAGGATCCACTCACTCAGCGGGACGATCAGCCCCGTGTCCTCGGCCGGGCCGAGGAACTGCTCGGGCGGCACGAACACACTCCCCCGCCACCAGCGCACCAGCGCCTCCACGGCGGTGACCCGCGAGGTGGCCAGGTCCACCACCGGCTGGTACTCGATGACGAACTGGTTCTCCAGCAGCGCCCGCTGCAGGTCGGCGGCGAGCTCAAGACGGCGCACCACGTCGGCGTGCATGTGCGCGGCGAACACCTCGACCCGCCGTCCGCCGAGCTCTTTGGCCCGTGCCATCGCCACGTCCGCGTTACGGATCAGGTCCGCGGAGGACACGTTGTCGTCGGCGAAGGCCACCCCCACGCTGGCGGTCAGCGCGATGTCCCGATCGGCCACCCGGAACGGCTCCGAGGAGACCGTGCGGACCAGCCGCTCGGCCAGGTCCACCGCCGTCTGGGCGTCCGCCGCCGCCTCCAGCAGCACCGCGAACTCGTCACCGCCCCACCGGGCCAGGGTGTCGTCGGCCTGTACGGCGGCGCGGAGCCTGCGGGCCGCCTGGCCGAGCAGGTAGTCGCCGCTGGCGTGGCCAACCGAGTCGTTGACCGCGGTGAACCCGTCCAGATCCAGGAAGACCACGGCGGCGCTGCTCGCACCGGGCCGGCCGAGCACCTCCCGGGTGCGCTCCTCGAAGTAGGCGCGGTTGGGCAGGCCGGTGACGCCGTCGTGGAAGGTGAGGTGGGCCACCTGGTTGCGCAGGGCCTCCTGACCGCTGACGTCACGGGTGGTCACCAGCAGCAGGTTCTCACCGCGCATCTGCCGGGTCGCCGCCGACTCGGTGGGGCGCCAGGTGCCGTCGGCCGCCCGGACCCGGCAGGCGACCCGGCAGATGCCCGGCCCCTCGACGGGCTCGTCGTCCAGGCTCATGGCGCGCAGCGCCGCCTGTATGCCGGGGACGTCCTCGGGGTGGATGTAGTCGAAGATCCTGCCGCCGATCAGCTCGTCGGGGCGGTAGCCGTACGTGATCTCCACACCCTTGCCGACCTCCCGCACCACACCGTCGTAGTCGCAGAGCAGGACCACGTCCCCGGTGCTCTCGGCCAGGTCGTGCAGCTGCTGCTCGCCGAGGTCCACCAGGCGGCGCATCCGGCCGGTCTCGATCAGTGTCGCGAACAGGCGGACCACCAGCACCGCGACGACCGACGCCGACACCAGGGCCGGGACGGCGACCGGCCCCTCCAGCCTGCCGCCCAGCACGCGCAGCAGCACGACGGCGGTGGCGGCGACGACCAGGAGCAGCGGTACCGCCGCGACCAGCGACGAGGCGGTCCTCCCGGCGGGCGCCACGCTCTCCCGCGCGCTCCGGGCCTCCGCGGTACGGCCGCCCCACGCGGCCACGGCGAGCAGCAGGAAGGCCGCGGGCGCGGGCCACATCCAGCCGGACGGCGGCGTGTCGCCGGCCATCCGGGCCAGCGCGGTGACCGTCTCGGCCGCCGTGACGACCGCCAGCACGGCCAGCGCCGCGGGGCCGACGGGCCGGGCGGCCCTGCGGAGCGGCAGCACGGTGAAGCCCACGGCGCAGGTGAGGATCAGGCAGAACAGCGGTGAGGCGAGCGCGACGGCGAAGGTGCCGGCGTCACCGGCGTCACGGTAGGCCGGGCCCAGCAGCAGAACCCAGCCGATGACGAAGAGCGAGGCGGCGCAGACGTGCGCGTCGGCGAGGTCCCTCGCCGACGCCCGCCCGTGAGCGGGCCGGACGGCGGACAGGCCGGTGCCGACGGCGAGCATCGCCGTACCGGCGAGCAGCACCAGGTCGGCGAAGGTCACCACGAACGGCGTGCCGTCGGCGAGCGGGCGCACCCCGACCCCGACCAGCCAGGTGACCGAGCCGGCGGCCAGCCAGCGCCAGGCCAGCGCGTGGCGCCGGTCGGCGAGCCGGCGGGCCGCGGCGAAGAGCGAGACCGCGGCGACCGCGGCGGCGGTGACACCCGCCACGGTCCCGACGAGCACGAGGGGAGAACCTCCGGCGAGGGCGGCAACGAGCCCCACCGCGGCCATCACGGCGGCGGCGGTCAGCGCTACCCTGGGGTCACGCCAGCGCATCATTCGTCTGCCCATCGGTGTCGATTCGTCTCGCTCCCGCAGCGTTTCCTCACCGCTGCGCTCACGTTGCCATCGCGAACACGTCGTTCTCCGTCGTGCGCGTCCGTGACGACACACGGTCAGTGTGTGCTCTCCGGCCGGCGCGAGAGGTGACAACACCGTTGTCGTCACCGATCTGATAACCGTGCGATCGATCAGGATCGCAGTAATTCACCGTACGCACCCCAGGTCACGAGGTAGCCACGGTCAGGATTCCTTTCCCGGTCAGTACGGACCGGTGATCACGTTTTTAAGCGGCTCCCCCGCCAGGTGGCGCAGCAGCTGCGAGCGGAGCAGTTTCAGCATGCGCCGCGCGGAGGCCGGGCTGCTCCCCGCGACGTGCGGGGTGAGGAACACCCCCGGCGCCGTCCACAGCGGATGGCCGGCGGGCAGCGGTTCGGGGTCGGTGACGTCCAGCGCGGCCAGGATCCGGCCCCCGCGCAGCTCGGCGAGGAGCGCCCCGGTGTCCACCACCCCGCCTCTGGCCGCGTTCACCAGCACGGCGCCGTCCTTCATCGCCGCCAGGAAGCCGGCGTCGACCAGCCCGGTGGTTGACGGGGTGGACGGCACCAGCAGCACGACCACGTCCGCCCGGGGCAGCAGGCCGGGAAGTTCGTCCTGGCCGTGCACACCGTCCCGCGCGGTCCGCGCCACCCGGACGACGTCGACCTCGAACCCCTCCAGCCGCCGTTCCAGCGCCTGGCCGATCGAACCGTAGCCGACGATCAGCACCGTGGAGTCGGCCAGCGCGGCGGTGTGGTGGTAGGTCCACTCGCCCTCCCGCTGCGCGACGGTGAACCCGGGGAACTCCCGCAGGACCGCGATCATGGCTCCGACCGCCCACTCCGCGGTGCCCGCGTCGTGCACGCCCCGCGCGTTGCACAGCACCACGCCCTCCGGCAGGTGGGGCCGGTAGGCGTCCACCCCCGCCGTGACCGTCTGCAGCAGCCTGAGCCGGGACATCCGGGCGAGCAGCTCGGGGATCCGTTCCGTCGGGATCAGCGGCGGCACCCAGACCTCGACCTCGTCCGCCCCGTCGGGGAGCGGCTCCGTACCGTCGTAGACGGCGCACTCCACATCGGGCAGATCGCGGAGGACGTCCACGGCGGCCTTGAAGGGAACCCAGATTTTCATGGCTGCATTATCACCGATCGTCCGGTAACCTCCCCGGGCGTCCGGCGGCCCGGACCACCGGGCCCGGGCTAGTCGATCTGCTCGGACTGCTCGGGCTTGGCGGGCTCGGCGGGCTTGGTCGGCCGCTCGGGTTTGTTGGGACGCTCGGGGGTGGTGGAGACGCACTTGAGGTCGGTCTCCGGCCGGTAGACGGTCTTCTTCGTCTCCCGCCTGACCTCCGTGCCGTCCTTCTTGAAGATCCGGGTCACATCGATCGTGAACCCCTGCTGGCCGGTCATCGCGATGCAGCGGGGGCCGCTCTCGGTCGCGTGCTTGAACGGCGTGACGTCGTAGCGTTCCGAGGACGTCGACTCGATGTCGTAGCGCTTGGTGCTCCAGAAGGCGACGGTGATCCCCCTGTCGGTGTAGGAGGTCTTCACCAGCACGCCGTACTTGGAGTCGTTCCGCCAGCGGAAGTCCGGCTCGGGCCAGGAGACCGTGGACTCGCGGCCGGCCGGGTAGCGGGAGATGTAGAACTCGTGCGCCACGTGCTGGACGTCCTCCAGACCGCCGAAGAACACCGCGTTGTACATGGTGGTGACGAACTGGGAGATGCCGCCGCCCACGGAGTCGACCAGCCGGCCACCCTGGATCATGGGAGCCGGGACGAAGCCCCGGGCCGTGTCCCTCCGGCCGACGAGGCCGTTGAGCGAGAAGGTCTCGCCCGGCATGACCAGATGGCCGTCCAGGAGCCTGGCGAGCGTGCGGATGTTGGTCACCCGGGACGGGCAGCAGTCGTACGGCGTGGTGAACTCGCTGATCTTCTCCTTGATGCCCAGCCCGCGCACCTCGGCCTCGGAGATCCGAGGCCGGACGGTGGTCAGGGTGACCGGGATCGTACGGCCGCCGCCCCCGGTGATCACTCGGACCACGTCCTTGGCGAGCCTGTCGTCGTCGATGCCCTTGCCCTGGCGGCCGGGGATCAGCCTCGGCCTGTTCCCGACGATCTGGAAGGTGGGTTCCCTGGGGGCCAGCGCCGGATCGACGAGTTTCCGCTCCACCGTCACGACCGCCCGTCTGGCGTCGAACACCGGGTACATGCCGCCGGAGTCACCGGGCTCGAAGGACAGGTGGGTGGCGATGGTCTCCACCGGCAGCTGCACCTGTCTGCCCTGGTAGGTCAGGGTGATCGGACCGGTCAGGACCTTTCCGGCCTCGGCGGCGACCTTCTCGACCGCGTCGGCCGTCACCTTGGGCTTGATCACCGAGACCGGCAGCCCGACCTCCTCCTGCGGGCCGAGGAAGGCGGCCTCGATGACGCGGGCCGCGGCGTCGCGCTCCAGCTCGCGGCCGTCCCTGGGCAGGACGGCCACCGGCTTGACCCCCTCGAAGACGACCGCCCCCTCACGGACCTTGCGGTCGATCTTCTTGGCCAGGGCCGCGACGGCCGTCTTCATGAGGTCGGCGTCGACGGAGACCTTGGGGGCCAGGTCGGTGGTGCCGGTCAGCGCCCGCCAGACCTCCAGCGGGGCGGGGAAGTCGCTGGGCGCCTGGTCGATGGTGGCGACGACGTCGAACTCCAGCCCGGCCTTCTCCGGGTCGAAAGTGTGCTTCACGCCCGCGGCCCTGAGGGTCATCGCCTTGGTGGCGTCGGGCGTCAGCCGGTCCCTGAGCCTGTCCGCCGCCTCGGTCGCGGTCAGCCCGCCGATGTCGATGCCGTGCACCCGGGTGCCGGGCAGCATCTTGCCGGACATGACGATCGCCGGAACGGCGTAGGCGAGGCCCGCCAGCAGCGCGAGCAGCAGCAGCACGACGACGGTGAGGGCACGGCCCCGGCGGGGGGCGGGCTCCTCGTAACGGTACGGCCCCGGAGGGTCACCGTCAGGCGTGGCGGGCCCCTCCTCGGGAGGGCGACGCCGCGCCGGACGCTCGGAGGCGGGCATCTGCCAGGGCTGGGGCGGCGAGGCCGCGGGCGGCAGGGCGCCCGGCCCGACGGCGGGGCCCGTGGGGCGGCCGAACACCGGGGAGCCCAGGATGTCGGGCGAGACGCCCGGGGGAAGCCCGGACCCGCCCCTGGGCCGCGCTCCCGGGGGGAGGCTGGGGTCGCGGGCGCCCGGCCGGACGGGCCTGGAGGGGAGAGGCACGACCGAGAACGGGTCCGTCGGCGGGTCTGCCGACGCTCCGGCGTTCCGCACGGCCTCCGTCTCCTGCTGTTTCTCGGCGTCCACCTCAGTCAACCCTAATCCACAACCCTCAACGAGAGCCTCCAAAGAAATAACAAATCAACCCGTCCAGCGGTAGCGGTGCTCGGGTCTGCCCGCGGTGCCGTACCTGGGCCGGAGCTCGGCCTGGCCGGTCGCGCACAGATACTCCAGGTAGCGGCGCGCGCTGACCCTGGAGAGCCCGGTGAGCGCCGCCGCCTCCGCAGCCGAGACGTCGGTGCCGGTGTCCCTGAGCGCGTCGGCGACCAGGGCGCAGGTGGTGGTGGACAGCCCCTTGGGCAGCGGCGGCGGCCCTCCCCTGACCACCCCGAACAGCCGGTCCACCTCCTCCTGGCGGATCACGGAGCCGATCGCGGCGAGCTGCCTGCGGGTCTCGGCGTACTGTTCGAGGCGCTCGGTGAGCGCGCCCGCGGTGAACGGCTTGATCAGGTAGTTCACCGCACCGCCGCGCATGGCCGCGCGGACCGTGGCCACATCGCGCGCGGCGGTGATCAGCAAGACGTCCACCGGGCGGGACCCGCCCCTGAGCGTGGTGAGCACGTCGAGGCCGGACACGTCCGGCAGGTAGATGTCGAGCAGCACCAGGTCGGGCCGGTGCTCGGTCACCGCCGCGACCGCCGCCCTCCCGGTGTGCACCATGCCGATCGCGGTGAAGCCCGGTACCCGTGCCACGTAGCCGCTGTGAATCCTGGCCACCATGAAGTCGTCGTCCACGACCAGCACACGGATCACTTCGGCGTCTCCACATCCTCGTGCCCGCCCGGCCTGGCGGTGCGGGCGTCCCATCTGCCACCGATCCCGTTCACGCCCTCGTACCCGCCCCGCTTCGCGCTACGGGCGTCCCATCTGTCACCGGCTCCGCTCACATCCTCACGTCTTGGCAGCAGGGCCGTGAAGACGGCACCGCCGGCGTTGTGCACCCGCACCCAGCCGCCCCGGCGCAGGCAGGTCTGGCGGGTCAGGGCCAGACCGAGTCCGCGCGGGCCCGAGTGGGCGATCTTGGTGGTGAACCCCTCGCGGAACACCTCCTCTGCCAGGTCGGGGATGATCCCCGGACCGGAGTCGCCGACCCGGACGTGCAGGCCGTCCGCCTCGGTGCGGACCGAGACCTCGACCGTGCCCCCGATCTCGTCCAGCGCGTCGAGGGCGTTGGCCACCAGGTTGCCGACGACCAGCACGGCGTCGTGCGGGTCGCCGATCATACCCTCCTCCACCCGGGAGTCCTCCGCGAGCACCAGGGAGGCGCCCCGCTCGGCCGCCTCGGCCGACTTGGCCAGTAGCAGCGCGGCCAGGGTCGGGTCGGCGACCTTCTGGCGGATGCCCGACGCGTACCGACCGTAGTCCTCGGAGATCTGGGTGATGTAGTCGACCGCCGTCTCGTGCTCGCCGAGCTCCAGCAGACCCACCACGGTGTGCATTCTGTTGGCGAACTCGTGGGCCTGGGCGCGCAGCGCGTCGGCCGTGCTGCTCGCCTGGTCGAGTTCCTCGGTCAGGCGGATCAGCTCGGTCCGGTCGCGCAGCGTGACCACCCAGCCGCTCTGCCGCTCGCGGACCGCCACGGGGGTCCGGTTGAGCACCAGCACCCTGTCACGGTGGAGCACCAGCCGGTCGTCGCCGGAGTCCACCCCGTTCAGCACGTCGCGCATCCGGCTCGACAGCGGCATCTCCCGCAGGTTGCGGCCGACGTCGTGGTAGGACAGGCCGATCAGGTCGCGGGCGGCGTCGTTGACCAGCGTCACCTTGCCCTGGAGATCGAGGGCGAGCACCCCCTCCTTGACGCCGTGCAGCACTCCTTCGCGCTGTTCGAGCAGGGCCGCGATCTCCCGGGGCTCCAGCCCGAAGGTCTGGCGCCGGACCCGGCGGGCGATCAGCCCGGTGGCCGCGGATCCGGCGGCGAGTACGGCGAGCACGGTCCAGAGCAGCGGCGGAAGCGTCTGGCCGAGCTGGTCGTCGACGGTGTCCTGCAGCACCCCGACCGAGGTCAGCCCGATGACCCGGCCGGAGGAGTCGAAGATCGGCGCCTTGCCGCGCAGCGAGCGGCCGAGGGTGCCGGTCTCGACACCGGTCCAGGTGTGGCCGGTGTTCAGCACCTCCGAGGCGTCGGTGGACAGCTTCCTGCCGATCTCAACGCTGTTCGGGTGGGCGTAACGGATCTGCTGCCGGTTGGCGATAACCACGTAGTCGGCGCCGGTTGCCGCCTGCACCCCCAGCGCGATCGGCTGGAGGATCAGTTCGGGCCGGGACCGGCGGAAGGCCTCGCGTACCTGGGGCAGCCCGGCCACGGACTCGGCGATCGCAAGGGCGCGCTGCTGATACTGCCAGTCGAGCTGGCTGCGGGTGTGCTTCACCCAGACGCCGGCCGTACCGCCCACCGCGAGGAACACGATGACCATCTGCAACACGAACAACTGCGTGCCGAGGGAGGCGTTCATTATCCGTCGCACGAGTGAACCCCCTGGTCAGGGACCTTATGAAAACAGCTGGAGATAACGGTCGGGTTGCAACTGATGTGACCAATACGACCGATATGACGCCAAGATGGCAAAGGATCGACACTGTGCCTCACGGGGGCTCAGCATCCACAACACGCTTACCTAACGCTCTTGGAGTTGACCATGCGTCTTCGGAGACTCGCCGCACTTGCCGTCGTGTCCCTTGCCGCTCTCACCGCATGCGGCACCGGCTCGGAATCGGGGGTGGGGGCTTTGAGAATCATGGCTCCGGCCTCCCCTGGCGGCGGCTGGGACCAGACCTCCCGCACCGCGGAGCAGGCACTCAAGTCACTCGACCCGTCTCGCAAGGTCGAGGTGTACAACGTTCCCGGAGCGGGGGGCACCATCGGGCTGGCCCAGCTCGCGAGCGAGAAGGGCAACGGCAACCTGCTGATGACCATGGGCCTGGTCATGGTCGGCGCGGTGGAGCAGAACAAGTCGAGCGTCACGCTGAGCGAGACCACGCCCATCGCGAAGCTCACCGAGGAGTACGAGATCGTCGTGGTTCCGGCGGCCTCGCCCTACAAGACGCTGGCGGATCTGGCGGCGGCCTGGAAGGCCGAGCCGGCGAAGATCGCGATCGCGGGCGGGTCCGCCGGCGGCACCGACCACATCGTGGCGGGCCTGATGGCCAAGGCCGCCGGGATCGACCCCAAGCAGGTCAACTACATCGCGCACTCCGGCGGCGGCGAGGCGCTCAACGCGCTGCTGGGCAACAAGGTGGCGGTGGGCGTCTCCGGCATCGGTGAGTTCGCCGAGCACGTGAAGTCCGGCAAGCTGCGCGCCCTCGGCGTGAGCTCGCCCGAGCGCGTCGCCAACGTGGACTCGCCCACCCTGAAGGAGGCCGGTCTGGACGTCGAGCTGGCCAACTGGCGAGGCTTCGTCGCCCCCGCCGGGCTGAACGACGACGACAAGAAGAACCTCACCGACCTGGTCACCAAGATGCACGACTCGCAGGCGTGGCAGGACGCGGTGGCCAAGAACGGCTGGGCCGACGCCTTCCAGACCGGTCAGCAGTTCACCGACTTCCTCGCCGCCGAGCAGGCCAAGGTCAAGGGGATCATCGCGGAAATGGGCCTCGTCTCCTAATGTCCTCCGTCAAAGAGCCGGCCGGCACCACCAACCGTGATGCCGGCCCGGCGTACTCGTGGCGACGCCCAGAGCTGATCTTGGCCCTGGTCGTCCTGGGACTGGGCGTGTTCGTGCTCGTGGGGACCGCCAACGTCTCCGCGGCGGCCTCCTCGCTCGGGCTGGGCCCCCGTTTCTTCCCCGTGCTCGTCGGCTTCGCGCTGCTGCTGATCGGACTGTTCTACGCGGTCGACGTGGTGCGGGGCGGTCAGGGCGACCCGGAGGAGAGTGAGGACGTCGACGTCGGCGCGCGGGCGGACATTCGGACGGTCGTGCTGGTCAGCGCGATCTTCCTGGCCTTCGCCGTGCTGCTGGACCTGCTGGGCTGGATCATCGCGGGCGCGCTGCTGTTCTTCGGTCTCTCGGTGGTGCTCGGGGCCACCCGGCGGCTACACGCGGGCATGATCGCGATCCTGCTCTCCACCCTCACCTACCTGGCCTTCGTCAAGGGCCTCGGCGTGACGCTGCCCGCGGGGCTGCTCTCGGGGGTGATCTAGGTGGAATCCTTCCGGCTGCTGATGGAGGGCTTCGCCACCGCGCTGACCCCGGTCAACATGCTCTACGCCCTGGTCGGCGTCACCCTGGGCACGCTGGTGGGCGTGCTGCCCGGCATCGGCCCGGCCATGACCGTGGCGCTGCTGCTGCCGATCACGTTCAGCGTCCCCCCGGCCAGCGCGTTCATCATGTTCGCCGGGATCTACTACGGCGGCATGTACGGCGGGTCGACCACCTCGATCCTGCTCAACACGCCCGGCGAGAGCTCCTCCATGATCACCGCCCTGGAGGGCAACAAGATGGCCAAGCGGGGCCGGGCCGCGCAGGCGCTGGCCACCGCCGCCATCGGCTCCTTCGTCGCGGGGACGATCGCCACCGGGCTGCTGGTCGTCGCGGCGCCGCTGGTGGTGAGCTTCGCGATCTCGTTCGGTCCCGAGGACTACTTCGCGCTGGCCATCCTGGCCTTCACCGCGGTGTCGTCGGTGCTGTCGCGCTCGGTCGTGCGGGGCCTGGCCTCACTGGGGATCGGCCTGACCATCGGCCTGATCGGCATCGACCAGCAGACCGGGCAGGCGCGGCTGACCCTGGGCGTCCCGCAACTGCTCGACGGCATCGACGTGGTGATCGTCGCGGTCGGCCTGTTCGCCGTCGGCGAGGCGCTCTACGTCGCCTCCCGGCTGCGGCACGACGACCCGGAGATCGTCCCGGTCGGCCGGGCGTTCCTCGGCCGTTCCGACTGGTCCCGGTCCTGGCGGCCGTGGCTGCGCGGCACCGCGCTCGGCTTCCCCTTCGGAGCGCTGCCGGGAGGGGGCGCGGAGATCCCCACCTTCCTCTCCTACATGGTGGAGAAACGCCTGGCCCGCGGGGTCGCCCGGGAGGAGTACGGCAAGGGCGCCATCGAGGGCGTCGCCGGCCCCGAGGCCGCCAACAACGCCTCGGCCGCGGGCACCCTCGTCCCGCTGCTCACCCTGGGCCTGCCCACCTCGGCCACGGCCGCGATCATGCTGGCGGCCTTCCAGCAGTACGGCCTGCAGCCGGGCCCCCAGCTCTTCGACCACAACCCGGCCCTGGTCTGGGGCATGATCGCCTCACTGTTCATCGGCAACACCATGCTGCTGGTGCTCAACCTGCCGCTGGCCCCGCTCTGGGCGAAGGTGCTGCACATCCCCCGGCCCTATCTCTACGCCGGAATCGTGCTGTTCGCCGCCCTCGGCGTCTACGCGCTGAACGCCTCCTGGGTAGAGCTGATCATCCTCTACATCCTCGGCCTGCTCGGCTACGCGATGCGCCGATTCGGACTGCCGGTGGCCCCGGCGGTGATCGGCATGATCCTGGGCCCGATGGCCGAGATCCAGCTCCGCCGGGCGCTGGCCATCGGCGCGGGCGACGTGACGGCCCTGATCAGGAGCCCGATCGCGGCGTCGCTGCTGACAGTCTCCCTTCTGGTGCTGTTCGCCCCGCTGGTGAGGAGGCAGGCCAAGCGCCCGTCGCCCACCGCGTAGCGCGTTCTCTACGCCGGGGGCGTCGCGCCCTCGACGGCCTTCAAGGCCCCGCCGCACCGGAAATGCGGCGGGGCCTCGCCTTTTCCGCCGGGCTACCCGGAGACGCCGAGCTTCTCCAGGATCAGCTCGCGGGCCCGGCCGGCGTCGGCCTTGCCCCGGCTGGCCTTCATGACGCCGCCGACGAGCGCGCCGACCGCCGCGACCTTGCCGCCGCGGACCTTCTCCACCGCGGCGGCGTTGTCGGCCAGCACCTGGTCGATGATCGCCGACAGCTCGCCCTCGTCGTTGACGATCTGCAGCCCGCGGGCGGCGACCACCTCGTCCGGGGAGCCCTCGCCGTTCAGCACGCCCTCCAGCACCTGGCGGGCCAGCTTGTCGTTGAGCGCCCCCCCGGCGACCATCGCGCACACCCGGGCGATCTGGTCGGGGGTGATCGGCAGCGCGACCAGCGCGACCCCGGCCTCGTTGGCCCGGCGGGCCAGCTCGCCCATCCACCACTTGCGGGCGTCCGCCGGCGGGGCGCCGACGGCGACCGTCGCCTCGACCAGGTCGATGGCGTCGACGTTGTGCATGGACTCCATGTCCAGGTCGGACACGCCCCACTCCTGCTGGAGCCGCTTGCGCCGCAGGCGCGGCAGCTCGGGCAGCGCGGCCTTCAGCGTGGCCACCCACCCGGGGTCCGGCGCGATCGGCACCAGGTCGGGCTCGGGGAAGTAGCGGTAGTCCTGCGCCTCCTCCTTGGACCGGCCCGAGGTGGTGGTGCCGGTGTCCTCGTGGAAGTGCCTGGTCTCCTGCACGATCCTGCCGCCGCCCGCCAGGATCGCGGCCTGGCGCTCGATCTCGCCGCGGACCGAGCGCTCGACGCTGCGCAGCGAGTTGACGTTCTTGGTCTCGGTGCGGGTGCCCCACTCCACCGAGCCGCGCGGCATGAGGGAGACGTTCACGTCACACCGCATGGAGCCCTCCTCCATGCGCACGTCGGAGACGCCGAGCGTGCGCAGTACCTCGCGCAGCTCGGTGGCGTAGGCTCGGGCGGCCTCGGGGGCGAGCCGGTCGGTGCCGGAGATGGGCTTGGTGACGATCTCCACCAGCGGGATGCCGGCACGGTTGTAGTCGACGATCGAGTAGTCGGCGCCGTGGATACGGCCGGTCGCCCCGCCCACGTGGGTGGACTTGCCGGTGTCCTCCTCCAGGTGGACCCGCTCGATCTCGATGCGCACGGTCCGGCCGTCCACCTCGACGTCGAGGTAGCCGTCGAAGCAGAGCGGCTCGTCGTACTGGCTGATCTGGTAGTTCTTCGGCATGTCCGGATAGAAGTAGTTCTTCCGGGCGAAGCGGCACCACTCGGCGATCGAGCAGTTGAGGGCCAGGCCGATGCGGATCGTCGACTCGATCGCGGCGGCGTTGGTCGTCGGCAGCGCCCCCGGCAGGGCCAGGCAGACCGGGCAGACCTGGGTGTTCGGCGGGGCGCCGAACGTGGCCGGGCAGCCGCAGAACATCTTCGACGCCGTACCCAGCTCGACGTGCGTCTCCAGGCCCAGCACCGGCTCGAAGCGCTCCAGCGCCTCGTCGTACGGCATCAGCGTCTCCGCGCTCATCGGTCGTTCACCACTCTGCTCACAGGTAACCAAGTCCTTTCAATGCGTTCCTCGTCTCGGCGACCCAGTTCGCGTACGCGGGCACCTGGGCCAGGACGGCGAGGTCGATGTTGCGTCCTATGTACTCGAAGTAGTCGCGGATCGGTTTGCCCCGCCGGGGAACGGTCGCCGCCAGGATCCCGGACGGGTCGGCGATCCGCTCGACGTCACGCGGCCGGGCGGGCAGCAGGCTCAGGTCGCTGCCCGCCAGCCCGGCCCACACGCCGCGGTCGGCGAGCAGCCAGACCTCGGTGTTCCCCAGGCCGATGACCGGCACCAGATAGTGCGAGTGGTAGCGGACGCCCTCGGCCTTGCCGCGCGCCCGCTCGTCGTCGTGGGTGAAGAGCAGGTGGCAGTCGGCCGCCAGCTCCTCCAGCGCCGTGACCATGTGCTCACGGTCGCACGCGACGATCTCGGTCGCCTCCACGTCGACGGTGTGCGGCGACATCCAGGTGAGCTCGCGGAGCTGGCGGGAGATCACCACTCCGAGGAAACCCTCGTCGGCCTCGCACTCGGCGATCAGCCCGGGGACCAGCGGGCGGCTCATGCCGCGGCCTCCAGATATCTGCGGACCTGCCGGGGCGAGACGAACGTGCCCGGCTCACCGTCCGGCTGGATCGGCTTGGCCACGGTCACCCGCGACACCCGGTCCCCGTCGGGGTCGACGCGGACCGCGGTGTCCAGGAAGATCAGCGCGTCCGGGTCCGTCCGGTAGCCCTCGGCGACCACCACCGGGGAGTGGCTGGTGAGGATCACCTGCCGGAACGGCCGATCTCCCCCGGGCTCGGCGATCCGGTGCCGGATCCGCCGCAGCAGCTCGCCCAGCCGCCTGGGGTGCACGCCGTTCTCGATCTCCTCGACCAGCAGGGTTCCCGGATGGTCCGGATCGTGCAGGGCGGTGAGCAGGCCGAGCACCCGCAGGGTCCCGTCCGACAGCAGCGCGGACGGCACGCTCCCCTGACCGTCCACCACCAGGTCGAAGGCGCACTCCTCCCGGTCGAGCCTGGGCGCCAGCGCGACCACGTCGGGCACGACGCCCGCGAGGTCGGCCACGAGGTCGGCGAGCGCCGCCGACCCCGCCATCCGCCCGAGCACCGCGGCGAGGTTGCGTCCGTCCGCCGCGAGCGGACCCCGCTCCGCCGGAGAGCACCGACACCGCATCGCCTGCGGCGACAGGGCGTAGCGGTGCCACGACTGGACCGTACGGCGAGGCGTCACCCCCGGCTCCGGATCCTCCACGATGAACTCCAGCAGCTCCTCCGGGAGGTGGTGGGCCACGTGACTGACCACGGCCCCGCTGGACCGGGGGATGCGGAGCACCATCTCGGCCCCCACGTCGAACCGGATCGGCAGCACCGCACCGGGCTCGGGGGCGACCAGGGCCTCCACCGAGACGGCGAACCCGGGCACGGGGGCGCCTCGCGCGACCCGGTGGAACTGCTCGGCGGGCAGCCCCCTGCCCGCCGAGAGCAGGCCGCCGGAACCGGTGATCTCGTCGGCGACGAAGCCGAGCGCGTCGAACAGGTTCGACTTGCCGCTGGCGTTGGGGCCGACCAGCGCGAGGAAGGGCGGCACGTCGAGGACGAAGTTCAAGAAGGACTTGAACCCGTCGATCTCGATCCGAGTGATCATGCCACCGTTCCCCCTGTCTCCCCGCTTCCGCCCTGTCCTTTCGGAAAAAGCCCTACAGCACCGGAGCCCTGGACAGCAGGGCGCCGCCCCAGCGGGCTTCGAGAGCGCCCTCCACGGCCGCGGCCACCCGGTAGCAGCGGTCGTCGCCGAGCACCGGGGCCATGATCTGCAGACCCACCGGCAGCCCGTCCTCGTCCGCCAGGCCGCACGGCACCGAGATGGCCGCGTTGCCCGCCAGGTTGGTCGGGATGGTGCACAGGTCGGCGAGGTACATCGCCATGGGGTCGTCGGCCCGCTCGCCGATCGGGAACGCCGTGGTCGGCGTGGTCGGCGAGATGAGCACGTCCACCTGCTGGAAGGCCGCCTCGAAGTCGCGCGCGATCAGCGTGCGGACCTTCTGCGCCTGGCCGTAGTAGGCGTCGTAGTAACCGCTGGACAGCGCGTAGGTGCCCAGGATGATGCGCCGCTTGACCTCGGCGCCGAACCCGGCGGCCCTGGTCAGCGCCATGACCTCCTCGGCGCTCCGCGTGCCGTCGTCGCCGACGCGCAGGCCGTACCGCATGGCGTCGAAACGGGCCAGGTTGGACGAGGCCTCCGACGGGGCGATCAGGTAGTAGGCCGGCAGGGCGGTGGTGAACGACGGGCAGGAGACCTCGACGACCTTGGCGCCGAGCGACTCCAGCAGTTCGACGCTCTCGTGGAAGCGGGCCAGCACCCCCGCCTGGTAGCCGTCGCCGCCGAACTCCCTGACCACGCCGACACGGAGCCCCGCCACGTCACCGTGGCGCGCCGCCTCGACGACCGAGGGCACCGGGGCGTCGATGGAGGTCGCGTCCATGACGTCGTGGCCGGAGAACGCCTCGTGCAGGAGCGCGGCGTCCATCACGTTGCGGGCGAAGGGGCCGGGCGTGTCCAGCGAGCTGGCGAAGGCGATCACGCCGTAGCGGGACGAGCCGCCGTAGGTCGGCTTCATGCCGACGATGCCGGTGACCGCGGCGGGCTGGCGGATCGAGCCGCCGGTGTCGGTGCCGGTGGACAGCGGGGCCTCGTAGGCCGCGACCGCGGCGGACGAGCCGCCGGAGGAGCCGCCCGGGACGCGGGACGGGTCCCACGGGTTGCGGGTGGGGCCGTAGGCGGAGTTCTCGGTGGAGGAGCCCATCGCGAACTCGTCGAGGTTGGTCTTGCCCAGGATCACCAGGCCGGCCTCGCGCAGACGCCGGGTCACGGTCGCGTCGTACGGCGGGCGGTAGCCCTCAAGGATCCTGGAGCCGGCCGTGGTCGGCATGTCCGTGGTGGTGAAGACGTCCTTGTGCGCGATCGGCACACCGGCGAGCGGGCCGAGGTCCTCCCCTGCGGCCCGGCGGGCGTCGACCTCGCGGGCCTGCCGCAGGGTCGTCTCCGCGTCGACGTGCAGGAAGGCGTTGATCCGCGGCTCCACCGCGGCGATCCGGTCGAGGTGCGCCTGGGCGACCTCGACGGCCGAGACCTCACCACCCGTGACCAGTGCGCCGAGCTCGGCTGCGGACTTGTGGACGAGGCTCATGCTTCCTCCCCGAGGATGCGCGGAACACGGAAGCGGCCGTCCTCGACGGCGGGGGCCGCGGCCAGCGCCCGGTCGGGCGTCAGGCCGGGCCGCACCTCGTCGGGACGGTAGACGTTGGTGAGCGGGAGCGCGTGCGAGGACGGCGGGATGTCGTCGGCCGCCACCTCGGCGACGCGGGCGACCGCACCGATGATCTGATCGAGCTGCGCGGCGAAGTGGTCGAGTTCCTCGTCGGCCAGCGCCAGCCGGGACAGCCGGGCGAGGTGAGCGACCTCATCGCGGGTTATGGCGGACATGAGTCGTTGAACCCGTTTCATGAATGGCAATTGGACACTGTCATCCTAGGGCTCGTGACCTGACGTGCCCGACTCATTGTTTCCCCGGCACCTCGGCGAGGGGTGCCGAACGGCCCCGCGAAGGTGTGGAGCGGGGCGTCCGAAGATCCGGCGACACCTGGAGGGGGATGTCCGAAGACCCGGTGGAGACGCGGAACGGGGCGCCGGAGGGTCAGAGCGCCTTGGCCGGGCGGAGCAGGCCGAGGCCCGAGGCCGAAGGGTCCCGGTGCTCGCTGAGCCAGACGGTGGCGTCGGCGGCGGACATGGGTTCGGCGAACAACCAGCCCTGGGCCAGCTCGCAGCCCATGTCGGCCAGGCGGGCGGCCACCTCGTCCGACTCGACGCCCTCGGCGACCGAGCGGAGCCCCAGGGAGCGGACCAGGTCCACGATGGAGCGGACGATCCGCTCGTCGTCCTTGGACTCGACGATCCGGCGGACGAACGAGGCGTCGATCTTGACCTCGGAGACCGGCAGCCGCTGCAGGCGGACCAGCGACGAGTAGCCGGTGCCGAAGTCGTCCAGCGCGAGCTGGACGCCGAGTGCGGCCAGGGCGCGGACCGCGTCGGCGGTGTACGCCTGGTCGGTCATCAGCACACGCTCGGTGACCTCCAGCTGGATCGCCTTCGGCGGCAGCCGGTAGTGGGCCAGGCCCGCCCCCAGCCGTTCGGGAAGGGCCGAGTCGAGCAGATCGCGGGCGGAGACGTTGACGGAGATCTGCTCGCGCAGGCCGGCACGCCACCAGCGGGCGGCCTGCTCCAGGGCGGCGTCGATGACGTACTGCGTCAGAAGGTGCATCAGATAGGACTGCTCGGCCATCGGCACGAACTCGCCCGGCGAGATCATCCCTCGCTCGGGGTGGCGCCACCTCAGCAGCGCCTCCACCCCGCGCACCTGCCCTCCGACCAGGTCCAGCTTGGGCTGGTAGTGGAGCCGCAGCTCCGAGCGGTCGATGGCCCTGCGCAGGTCACCGAGGAGGTTGAGCCGCTCGGGACTGTTGCGGTCCTTGTCGGCGACGTAGATCTCGACGCCGGTGCGGCCCTCCTTGGCGAGGTACATCGCCACGTCGGAGCGCTGCATCAGCAGCTCGAAGTCCGGCGCGTGGTCGGGGTGGAGGGCGATGCCGACCGAGGCGTCCAGGTCGAAGGTCATGCCCTCCAGGCGGACCGGCTCGGTGAGGGCCACCCGGAGTCGCGCGGCCACCTCCCGGGCCGCGGCGGCGTCCCTGACCGAGGGCAGCAGCACCGCGAACTCGTCACCGCCGAGCCTGGCCACCACGTCGCCCGGCCGTACGCTGTGGGTGAGCCGATGCGCCACGATCTGCAGCAGCCGGTCGCCGACCGGGTGGCCGAGGGTGTCGTTGACCTCCTTGAACCGGTCGAGGTCGAGCAGGAGCAGGCCGACCCGCTCGCCCGGTCGCGCCTCGGCGAGCGCCTCCTCGGTGCTGACCACGAGCATCTTGCGGTTGGGCAGCCCGGTGAGCCCGTCGTGCGTCGCCTGGTGGTCGCGGCGGACCGACAGGGTCGCGGTGAAGTAGACGGCGGCCATCGGCGCGACGAAGAGCGGCACCAGCGCCGGGGAGTGGTTCATCACCACCACGACCAGCGGGGCCAGGCCGAGCAACCCGGTGTAGACCAGGCTCTGGTGGCCGATGGTGGTCCTGATCACCCGGTGGATCGACCGCCGCTCGTGCAGCGCCACCGCGCCGGAGACCAGCAGCGCCCGGACCCCGAAGTAGGCGAGCCCCGCCAGCACGATCGCCGGCATGTCGTTCCCCTCGGGCACCCAGGGGACGCCCGAGGCCCGGCGTCCGCCGACCACGCCGAGCACCGCACCGGCCGCGGCGCAGGCCAGCGTCGCCTGCGCGATGTTGAACATGATCCGGTGCCACGCCCTGCGGGTGACCGCGGCGTTGACCACGATGCCGACCGCCTGCGCCAGCACCGCGACCGGCAGCCCGTAGTGGAGCAGGGCGGCGAAGACGAACATCGTCGACGGGTAGGTGCCGCCCACCGTCATCGACGACGACAGCATCACCGGCCGCAGCTCGCCCAGCACGACCAGGACCGTCAGCATCCAGAAGAGCGGGCTGCGGACGAGGCCCGCCAACTGCTCCGAGCCGATCAGCCACGGCGCCACCGCGAGGACGATGAACCCGGTCGTGATGACGGCGGCGAGATAGGCCCACAGGGGTGAGCCCACGCGCGGTCCGGTGTCGCGTGTGTCGTTTGGGTCGGCCATGAGTAACAAAACCCCCATTAGTTCACTATGGGAGAGTACGGCCTCTGGGCCACTTCGCGAAACCGGTTGCGCACGTTCCGTTACCGGTCATTTGGGGCGCCTGTCGCGGTACGACGGCTCCCCTCCCGCCGCTTCCGCCGGGCGACGGCTACTCCTCCGCGGTGACCGTCAGCGCCCCCGCGGCCTCGGGGCCCTCGGCCAGCAGAACCTGGAAACCGTTCTCTTCGAGCACCGGAACACCGAGTTTGACCGCCTTGTCGAGCTTGGATCCGGCGTTCTCCCCCACCACCACGAAGGAGGTCTTCTTCGACACCGAGCTCGACACCTTGCCCCCCCTGGCGGCGAGGGCCGCACCGGCCTCGTCCCTGGTGAAGGCCGCCAGCGTGCCGGTCACCACGAAGGTGAGACCGGCCAGGGTCTGCGGGAGCCGCTCGGCCGGCGGCTCGTCCTCCATGCGGACCCCCGCCGCCTTCCAGCGGTCGATGATCTCCCGGTGCCAGTCGACCTCGAACCAGTCGCGGATCGCGGCGGCCACCCGCGGGCCGACCCCCTCCACCGCGGCCAGCTCCTCCTCCGAGGCCGCCGCGATCGCGTCCACGGAACGGAACTCGGCGGCGATGGCCTGGGCGGTGGGCGGCCCGACATGCCGGATGGAGAGCGCGACCAGCACCCGCCAGACCGGCTGGTCCTTGGCCCTCTCCAGCTCCTCCAGCATCTTCTCGGCGTTCTTGCTCGGCTCGCCGCTCTGGTTGGCGAAGAAGGAGACGACCTTGGGCTCACCGGTCTCCGGGTCGGCCTTGGGCAGCCCGGTGTCGGCGTCGCGGACCACCGACCGGATCGGCAGCAGCCGGTCCATGGTCAGGTCGAACAGGTCGGCCTCGGTGCGGACCGGCGGCTCCTGCGGCGGCAGCGGCTGGGTCAGCGCGGTGGCCGCCACATAACCCAGCCCCTCGATGTCGAAGGCCCTGCGCCCGGCGGCGAAGAAGATCCGCTCACGGAGCTGGGCCGGGCACGCCCTGGTGTTGGGGCAGCGCAGGTCGGCGTCGCCCTCCCTCTCATAGGCCAGCTCGGTGCCGCACTCCGGGCAGCGCGTCGGCATGGTGAACTCACGCTCGGTGCCGTCACGCAGGTCGGCGACCGGCCCGACGATCTCCGGGATGACGTCGCCCGCCTTGCGCAGCACCACGGTGTCGCCGATGCGGACCCCCTTGCGCGCGACCTCCGAGCCGTTGTGCAACGTGGCGCGCTCGACCGTGGAACCGGCGACCACGATCGGCTCCATGACGCCGTACGGCGTGACCCGGCCGGTGCGGCCGATCCCCACCTGGATGTCCCTGAGCTTGGTGTTGACCTCCTCGGGCGGGTATTTGTAGGCGATCGCCCAGCGAGGCGCCCGGCTGGTGGAACCCAGGTTGTGCTGGATCTCGACGCGGTCCACCTTCACCACGACACCGTCGATCTCGTAGGCGGGGTCGTGGCGGTGCTCCCGGTAGAACTCGATGAAGGCGCCGATGCCGTCGAGGTCGTCGACGACCCGGTAGAGGTCGCTGACCGGCAGGCCGAACTCCCCGAGCCGCCGGTAGACCTCGGAGTGGGTCCGGGGCGGAGCGGCCCCCTCCCAGCTGCCGACACCGTGGACGATCATGTGCAGCGGGCGCTGCGCGGTGATCCTGGGGTCCTTCTGCCGTAGCGATCCCGCGGCCGAGTTACGCGGGTTGGCGAACGGCGGCCTGCCCGCCTCAAGCAGCTGCTCGTTGAGCCTGGCGAACCCATCGACCGGTATGTAGACCTCGCCCCGCACCTCAAGCAGCGTGGGCACGCCGGCGCCGGCCAGCCGGTGCGGCACATCCGCGATGGTGCGCACGTTGGCCGTCACGTCGTCGCCCACCCGGCCGTCACCCCGGGTCGCGGCCCTGACGAGGCGGCCCTGCTCATACAGGAGCGAGATGGCCAGGCCGTCCACCTTCAGCTCGCACAGATAGGGGGCCGGGTCGTGCTCGGCCAGCCGCTCGGCCCGCGCCTGCCAGGAGACGATCTCGTCGAGGCTGAACGCGTTGTCCAGGCTCTCCATCCGCCTCAGATGGGCGACCGGCGCGAAATCAGTGGAGATCGGCGCGCCGACCTTCTGCGTCGGCGAGTCGGGCGTGCGCAGACTGGGATGATCCTCCTCAAGGCGCTGCAGCTCGCGCATCCACGTGTCGTACTGGGCGTCGCTCGCGGTAGGCGTGTCGAGCACGTAGTAACGCCAGTTGGCCTCGTCGACCAACTCGGCCAGCTCGGCGTGCCGCTCCAACGCCGCCACCGGCACACCCTCGACCTCGGCACCCATCGCCGGCTCTCCCCTCGTCAACCACAACCGAGGGAAACGCTATCGCCGGGCACCGACAGTACGGGACGGCCTTACCCGTAGATGGCCAACGCCCGGGAGATCACTCGGATGCGGGGAAGGTCACTCACCCGGATCGTCCCGCAGCACGCGGGCCGCCTCCCGGCACCTGGCCAGGGCCGCCCTGGCGTAGCCGGGTGAGGCTCCGGCCAGCCCGCAGGCGGGGGTGAGCACGACCTGCGAGGCCAGGCCGGCGACGGGGAAGCCGAGGCGGCGCCAGAGCCCGACCGCGGGTTTGGCGACCACCCCGACATCGGGCAGCGGGGCGTCGACGGCGGGCACGACGCCGAGGAGCAGCGCGATCCCGGCCTCGATCGACTCGCCGATCACGTCCTCGTCGCGCCGCCTGAGCAGGGAGGCGTCCAGCGAGACGCCGTCGACCCCCGCCCGGCGCAGGACGTCGAAGGGGACGGAGGGCGCACAGCAGTGCACGACGGTGAACGCCCCCGCCGGGAGCACGGCGCCGAGCCGGTCGGTGACGACCGGGGCGTCGATCGCCGGCAGCCGCCCGAACCCCGAGGCGGTCGGCACCGTACCCGCCAGGACGGCGGGCAGCCCCGGCTCGTCGAGCTGGACCACGATCCGCGAGGCGCCGGGCACCCGCCCGCGGACGTCGGCGACGTGCGCGGCGAGCCCCTCGGCGTAGGACTCCACCAGATCACGCACCGCCCCGGGGTCGGCGAGTGTCTTGTCGCCGTGGCGCAGCTCGATCGCCCCGGCCAGCGTCCACGGCCCCGCCACCTGAACCTTGAAGGGGCCCTCGTGCCCCTGGGCCGTCTCCTCCAGCGCGTCGAGGTCGCGCAGGAGATGGTCACGGGCCCGCTTGGAGTCGCGTCCCGGCCGGTCGGCGAAGCGCCAGCCCGACGGCTGCACCTCCACCGGCAGCTCCACCAGCAGCGAGGCGGTCCGGCCGATCATGTCGGCGCCGACGCCCCTGGCGGGCAGCTCCGGAAGGTACGGCAGCGCGGGCACCTCGCCGAAGACGACCCTGACCGCCTCCGCGTGGTCCTCTCCCGGATGCGACCCGACACCGGTCGCGGTCGACTCGTCCCACGGATATTCACTCATGCCGGCTCCCAGCCACGCTCGTCGAGGCACGGACGGCCGTCACCGCGCGGACCGGCCCGCCCGCCTCGATCGTTCACGGCTGCCAGCTTAGGACCGCCGGGCACCCCTCCGGCCTAGGCTGGGATCTTGGCCTCCTTCCCAGGGCTGAGCCCGGGGTCCTCACGCTCAAGGAGTTTCGATGAAGCTGACGAAGTTCGGGCACGCGTGCGTCCGCCTTGAGAGGGAGGGGTCGATCCTGGTGATCGACCCGGGAGCCCTCAGCGAGGAGGCCGCGCTGGACGGCGCGGCGACCGTCCTGATCACCCACGAGCACTTCGACCACGTGGAGGCCGGCCGGCTGCGCAGGGCGGCCCAGGCCAACCCGTCGCTGGAGATCTGGACCAACGAGGCCGTGGCCGCCGCCCTGGCCGGCGTCCCGGCGAACATCCAGGTCGTACGGCACGGCGACACCTTCGACACGGCCGGCTTCGGGGTGCGGGTCGTCGGCGAGTGGCACGCGCCGAACCATCCCGACCTGCCGATCGTACGGAACGTCGGTTTCCTGGTGGACGAGGAGGTCTTCTACCCGGGCGACGCCTTCACCCCGCCCGGGGTCGAGGTCCCCACCCTGCTCGTGCCGACCAACGCGCCGTGGATGAAAGCGCTGGAGATGGTGGAGTATCTCCGCCTGATCCGCCCGGCCAGGGCCTTCTCCACCCACGACGGCCTGCTCAACGAGGTCGGCCTCGGCCTGATCGACACCTGGCTGGGCATGGAGTCCGACCTGCAGAAGGCGGAGATGCGCCGTCTGAAGCCGGGCGAGTCCGTCACCCTGCCCTGAACGCCCTCCCCGCCCCGGAGGTCACCGCCCGCCGGATCACCCTTCCCGGAGGTCCCCGTCCGCCGGGGCGCGGTTCCGGGCGGGGCCGGGGACCGGGTCAGGCCGCCCTGGCGATGGTCGCCGATCCGATCACGGTGTCTCCCAGGTAGAGCACGGCCGCCTGCCCGGCCGCGACCCCGGTGGCGGGGGCGTCCAGCGTGAGGTGGACCTCCTCATCGGAGAGCAGCGCCAGGCAGCCGTAGACCTCTCCGTGCGCGCGGAGCTGGACCGTGCAGGCCAGCGGCTCACGCGGCTCGGCGACCGGGCCGTTCCACACCGGGCGCTCCGCCACGATGGTCGTGACCTCCAGGGCCGAGCGCGGGCCGACGGTGACCGTGTTGGAGACCGGTTCGATGGACAGCACGTAGCGTGGGCGGCCGTCGGCGGCCGGACGGTCGATGTGCAGGCCCTTGCGCTGGCCGACGGTGAAGCCGTACGCCCCCTCGTGCGCGCCGATCACCTCGCCGGACTCGTCGACGATGGGCCCCTGGGCCGCGCCGAGGCGTGCCTCCAGGAAGCCTCGGGTGTCGCCGTCGGCGATGAAGCAGATGTCGTGACTGTCGGGCTTGTTCGCCACCATGAGCCCGCGCCTCGCGGCCTCCTCGCGGACCTGCGCCTTGGTCGAGTCGCCCAGCGGGAAGACGGCGTGCCTGAGCTGCTCCCTGGTGAGCACGCCGAGCACGTAGGACTGGTCCTTGCCCCCGTCGGGGCTGCGGCTCAGCACGCCGTCGGCGATCCGCGCGTGGTGCCCGGTGGCCACCGCGTCGAAGCCGAGCGCGAGGGCCCGCTCCAGGACCGCCTCGAACTTGATCTTCTCGTTGCACCGCAGGCACGGGTTGGGCGTCCGGCCCGCGGCGTACTCGCTGACGAAGTCCTCGACCACGTCCCGGTGGAACCGTTCGGCCATGTCCCAGATGTAGAAGGGGATGCCGATCACGTCGGCGGCCCTGCGGGCGTCCCGCGAGTCCTCGACCGTACAGCACCCCCGGGCGCCGGTCCGATACGACTGCGGGTTGGCGGAGAGCGCCAGATGCACGCCGGTGACGTCGTGGCCCGCCTCGGCGACGCGGGCGGCCGCCACTGCGGAGTCGACGCCGCCGGACATGGCGGCAAGCACGCGAAGTCTCATAACACCCCTGAGCGTACCCGCGTCGGCCACCCGCGCGTCGGCCTGGAACGGGCTCGGAGGTCGGGTCAGCTGAGGCCCGCGCGGCGGGCGCGCTCGACGACCGTGCCGATCACGGCGACCACCCGGTCCACGTCGGCCTCGGTCGAGGTGTGACCGAGCGAGAAGCGGAGCGAGCCCCGCGCCCGGACCGCGCCGGCGCCCATGGCGAGCAGGACGTGGGACGGTTGTGCCACCCCCGCCGAGCACGCCGACCCGGTGGAGCACTCCACGCCCTTGGCGTCCAGGAGCATGAGCAGCGCGTCCCCCTCGCAGCCGGGGAAGGAGAAGTGCGCGTTGCCGGGGAGCCGGTCCACCGGGTCGCCGTTGAGCGTCACGTCGGGCACGGCCTGGCGGACCCCGCGGATCAGGTCGTCGCGGAGCCCGGCGAGCCGGGCGGAGGTCTCGGCCCGGCGGCTCACCGCGATCCGCACCGCCGCGGCGAACCCGGCCAGGGAGGGGGCGTCGAGGGTACCGGAGCGCACGTCGCGCTCCTGACCGCCGCCGTGCAGCACCGGCACGGGGTCGACGCCCCGGGCGAGCAGCAGCGCGCCGACGCCCATCGGGCCGCCGACCTTGTGGCCGGAGAGGGTCAGCGCGTCCACCCCGGAGTCGGCGAACACGACGGGAAGCTGGCCGATGGCCTGGACCGCGTCGGTGTGGAAGGGGATGCCGTGGTCGCGGGCGATCGCGGCGAGCACGCGGACCCCCTGGACGGTGCCGACCTCGTTGTTGGCCCACATGACGCTGACCAGGGCCACACTGTCCGGGTCGCGCTCGACGGCGGCGCGGAGGGTCCGCGGATGCACGCGGCCGAACTCGTCGACGTCGAGCGGTTCGACGACGGCGTCCTGGTGGTCGCCCAGCCAGTACGCGGGGTCGAGCACGGCGTGGTGCTCGACGGCGCTGATCAGGATCCGGTTCGCGCCCTTGGCGCGACGCGCCCAGTAGAGGCCCTTGACGGCCAGGTTGTCGGCCTCGGTGCCGCCGGAGGTGAACACGACCTCGCTGGGCCTGGCGCCGAGCGCGTCCGCGATGCTCTCCCGCGACTCCTCCACGACCCTGCGGGTGCGGCGGCCCGCGGTGTGCAGCGACGACGCGTTGCCGGCCTGATCGAGTTGGGCGACCATCGCCTCGATCGCCTCGGGAAGCATCGGCGTGGTCGCCGCATGATCGAGATAGGCGGACTCCACTACCGCACTCCCCTTCCCCGGACCGGTGATGGCCTTTCAAGGGTATCGGTGGTCAAGGAGAAGGCCGCCCCCGCATTTGCCGGTTAACGAGCGGACCGTCCGCGCATTTGACCACTAAACCGTCCGGACGGTACAGTAACGGACATGAAGCGGGAGGGGTTGCTGGACGCGGCGGAGGATCTGCTCTGCGACCAGGGCTCCCAGGCTCTGACCCTGTCGGCCGTCGCCGAACGCGCCGGATGCAGCAAGGGCGGCCTGCTCTACCACTTCGGCACCAAGGAAGCCCTGATCAAGGGCATGGTCGAGCGACTGATCGCGGATTTCGACGAGCTCGTCGCCGCTCAGGGCCACAACACCTACACCAAGAGCTATCTGGCGGCCACGTTCGCCGCCGTGCGGAGCGGCAGGCTGCGGCGGTGGGCCGTGGTCACCGGGGCCTCGGGCAACCCCTACCTGCTCGCCCCGCTGCGCGAGGCGATGGCCCGGTGGCACCGCGAGGGGCTCGCCGGCGAGCCCGACCCGGCGGCGGCGCAGATCGTCCGCCTCGCGTGCGAGGGACTGTGGGACGTGGCCAGCCATGACCCCGGTCTCTACAACGACGAGCACTACGCCGAGCTGAAACGGCGTCTGCTGGGCCTGCTGCCCGCCTGACGGGCGGAATCTCCCGGAGAACTGGCGGTCGCTCCCGCGCGTGCGGAAGCGACCGACTTCGGTGTGCCCGCTTACCGAACTTTTAAAACACGTTGTGAAGGGATTGACGTTGACTTCCTCCCCACGGCTGAAGCCGGGGGATCCCCCCCTCACGGGGTGGGGTTCCTGCTTCACCGCCAGGTGCCCGCCGGGCTCGCGCCCTTGAGGTCCTACCCCGGCTCCACAGGCGTTTCACCTCTCCGCTAGCCCGGCGGCGAGGAAACACCCGACCACGCTCCGGTGACTTGGTTATCGCCACCACCGGACAACCTAGCAGCCCGTACGGCGCTGTACCGGCTTTCCTCCCCAGGCCCAAAGCCCAGGGCCTCCAACCTCAAGGAGTTTCGATGACCCGCGACCTGAGGACGGCTCGCACCGGAGCGGTTCTCACATTCATGCTGGCCGGGCTGCTGTGCGGATCGATGACCGTGCGTATTCCAGCGCTGTCCGACAAACTCGGCCTGTCCGAGGCGTCGATCGGCGTCACCCTCCTGGTGTGGGGCCTGGGCGCGCTGGTGACCATGCAGTCGATGCGCGGGGTGATGACGCGCTTCGGCAGCCGGAGCATTCTGCGGGTCGGCGCTCCCCTCTGTGCGATCACCCTGGCGCTGCTGGCGTTCGCCCCGAGCTTCCCGTCGCTGCTGGTCGCCGCCGGTCTCTTCGGCATGGCGTTCGGCGCGGTGGACGTCGCGATGAACGCGCAGGGCTCGACGGTGGAGCGTGCCTACGGCCGGCCGCTGATGAACGGCATGCACGCGGGCTGGTGTGTGGGGGCGATCTCCGCGGGCCTGGTCGGCGCCGCGGCCATCTCGGCGGGACTGTCGTTCACCGCCCACCTGTCCCTGGTCTCCCTGGTCACGCTCCCCCTGCTGATCTTCATCAGCCGCACCTACCTGCCCGACCCCGTCGTGGCCAGGGGGGCGGCGACGGCCCGTCGCCGCATGCCGCCGGTGGTCTACCTGCTCGGCGTGATCGCCTTCTGCGCGTTCATGGTCGAGGGCACGGTCGCCGACTGGAACGGACTGTACCTGCGCGACGTGCTCGGCGCCCCCGAGGCGCTGGCCGCGCTGGGCTACCCGATCTTCGAGGCGGGCATGCTGTTCGGCCGCCTCACCGGTGACCGGGCACGGGCCCGCTTCGGCGCCCGCAGCATGATCATCATCGCCGGTCTTGCCACCGCCGCCACCTTCGCCGTGGTCCTCATGGCCCCGACCGCCCTGATCGCGGTCTCCGCCATGCTCTTCGTGGGTGTCGCGGTGGCGACGGTCTCCCCGATGGCCATGTCCCTGGCGGGCGAGGCGGTCGGCAACCCGGGTCCGGCCATCGCCCAGACCAGCGCGATGGGCTACGCGGGACTGCTACTCGGCCCGGTGATCATCGGTTTCCTCTCCGACGTGACCGACTTGAGGACCGCGCTCGGCATCGCCATCGCACTCGGCGTCCTGATCACCCTGTTCGCCCGATTCCTCCCACGTCCGGGCGCCACAGCCACCCACCGGCAGCAGGCCCGGGAGCAGGAACTGTCCATGGCGGCCTGACCGCCGGACCGCCACTCCCATGGGCCCCTGGCCAACCCGGAGATCGGCGAGCGCGAGGTCCTGGCCGCGACGCTCGACGCCGACGCCGCGGCCGATCACGACTACGTCCAGCCGTCCGGGAAGCCGATGAACGCCCGGCTGGAGGCCCGGCGCCGCGGTGGCCCGGCCCGTCTGCCCACCGTCACGCCTCCGGCCGACGTGCCGTCCAGCGAGGTCATCCCGCTGGTCCCCCACGGCCCCTTGGTCCGCGACCATTGCCAGAGAAGGCACGGAACGCGAGATCATGACACGTTGTTCCCCTCGCCTCCCGCCGACCAGCGAGGCGATGCTCCGACGGGCGACGATCGGCACGCTGTCGCGAATCACCGACGTCATCCCGCTCAGCGGCCAGGACTCCGTCCGCTGGAATGGATCGCCGAACCCCGCGATCACCTCTCAAACACCCGCTCAGGCTATATGCGAACGCAAGCTTGTAGGGCATCCCCACACCCTGACCTTCCTTACCGGATGAGACAGTGCCCACTCTTCACACCTTCAATAGCATCGAAATGCGACCGGGAGCGGGGCGTCTCCCGCTCAACGGGCAGGACCACAATCGAGGAAGCCAGCCGTTACCCAAGACGTGTGACAATCGCTGAAGCGCTTGAGTCGACTTCCGTACGATACACATCAGCAGGTGAACTCCGCGCGAGGAGTTCGCGGTCGTGCGCACGCCGGGCCTCCTGCCCGGTGGGCGCGAGGCCGATCCACAGCATGTTTCAATCGTTTGGCCGAATGTCGACCCCGCCGTCCGCCAAGATATTCCTTGGCCCCCACCTGTGCCGGAACGCTTCGTGCGGTACTTCAATGAAACTTCAACCGGTACAGGTGAGAAGATCTCCGTGCCGTACAACGGCGGCGACAAGCCGCCCTCCCAAAAGGGCACCTGCTCCGTCCGCGCCAAGCCGCATGCGTCCGAAGGGCGGGTGAACGCGGGGCTGGGGAGTCGGCGCGCGCCGCCAAGTCCAGACTACTGCCCGCTTCGTGTGGGTCGGCTCGCCAAAGCGGGCTCGTGCCCAAACTCCGCGAAGCAGGATGAAAAACTCAGCGCAGCCAGGAGATTTACATAACGGTTTGACATCTTCCCTTGGCCCAGGTTTCTTTTTCCGGAGAATGTAAAGAGTGACGAGACGCGTCGTGTTGCGAGTGGGAATAGTCCTGGCCATCGTCAGCGCAAGCACACTGACGATGGCGCTCACGATGTCCGGGCTGGAAGCAGCCGACAAGCTGGGCAGCGTGATAGGCGCGATCGTCAGCACGGTAGGTCTGGTCACGGCGACCTTCATAACACCGCAGAGCGACGATGGGCCTGTCGAATCGCCCTCGGAAAGGGAGGGAACCGGCCGGAGAGCGGAGGGCGTCTCCCGTTTGGCGCTGCAGAGAATGTTCTCCCCTCGGGAACTGTGCTGGTTCATACCAATATTCGTCGGAACCGGCCTCGGCGGAGTCGTTTTTCTCGCGCATTACTCCAAAAACGGCGTGAACGAGCCTCTGCTGCTCGCAGGTCTGGCCATCTCATTCTCGATCGCGCTTTTCTATCGCCCCAGAGCTCCCCGTACCACCGTGGAAAGACGGAGCCTCTGGTGGATGCTGTCGGCGTCGGCGGCCATAGGAGTCCTTCTCGCGTCAACGGTGTGGTTCATTCTCCACAAGCCCGACAGAAGTGTTACGGGGATCGCGGAATTCAATGTCAAAGAAATGAAAGAGGGGGATAGTGCTCAGATAACTTTTTCCAGCCCGCCCGCAGGCTATGAGAACCTCGCCCTCACTCTCAGCCTTACCAATCTGGATTCAACGGGTAACTGCGTCGTACCGGCACGGCTCGAAGTCACCCCTGAGGTGGTTGGGGTTCCGGGGCAAATCTCCTCACGCTCCTCCGTGAAGGATGTTTCCTCCGGGAAGGAGGTTCGGCTACCTGTCGCCGGAATCGAGCGTGGAGGACACATCCTCGTCACCCTGAATAAGGTCAACAAAGGCTGCAAGGTCAAACCGGAAGTCTCCGAAGCCGTCCTTTTCAACTAAGAACCCGAGGTAATTCATGATTCGTTCCCTACGATACGTCGCCCTCGGAGTTGTCCTTCTCTCCGCCGCCTGCGCTTCCACTCCAGGCTCTTCTCCTCCCCTCTCTGGGGCTCCTCGCCCTCTGACTCTCACACCGGGTGCGCACGTTAACATCGGCATTGTCACGGACCACCCCGGCTTCTCACTCGTGGAGCAGGGAAACCCTAGCGGGAACGATGGATTCGATCTGCAGTTGGCCGATTGGCTGCTCAGAGAACTGAAAATCGAAAAAGAAAACGTTCCCATCTCCCTTAAGGAAAGGGTGAGCAAGCTCCGGCAGAGAGAGGTCAGCCCGGGAGGGGTCAGCATGGTTGTGGCAACCTTCTCCATGACCGATGACCGTCGAAAGCTAGTGGACTTCGTCGGTCCATATCTGATAACAAAGCAGGGAGTAATGGTCCGTGCCGACAACAGCACGATCAAGGATGTTGACGACCTGAAAAACACGGGAAAAAACGTATGCACCATAGCCGAAACAACAGGAAACGACAAGCTCAAGAAGGCCGAAACCAGTGGGAGCAATATCTTTGTCACCACCAAGCCCTCTTTGAAGGACTGCATGGAATCACTCATCGATGGAGACGTTGAAGCGGTCTCCACCGACCAGATCGTCCTGTACGGATTCGCGCAGAGCAAAACATATAAAGACCATGTAAAAGTACTGAGCGACATCTCCTTTGGGGACGAGGAAAATTACGGGATCGGCATCCCCAACAACTCCCACGCGGACTGTGAAGTCATAAAGGAGAAGCTGGAAAAATTCCTCAACGACGAATGGAAAAGCTTCTTCGACGACAATTTTCCCGATATTCCCAATAGTGATTACATCAACTATCGCCCCACCAAGACCGACGAATGCGAAAACGGCACATAAACCATGAGAGGAGCTCCCCTCCGCGCTTGACGGGTTCGACATCGAGCCCCTGACCGGCGGCACGCTCCCGCACCTCGGCAACCTCCACCTCTACAAGACGATGTACGGCCCCGCCGAAGGCTGGGAACTCCGGGCCCACGCCACGTGGCCGTGGCCTGCGACTTCAGGTGAAGAAAGCCTCAATCGGCACCAAAAGACACGATCGCCCCACCGGAGACCACCTCTCTCCCGGGTGGTCCCACCAGACGACCGACCCCCCGCACGAGAGCCTCGCCCACATCCTGGCCGCCAGCGGATACGCCTTTCACCGAGTCGATACCGAGCACCGCAAGACGCCGCTGTGGCCCTCACCGGCCACATCCTTGGGCTGTCGTCACGGGCGTCATACCCGCCTCGGGAAAGACCGGCGTCGGCTGCGCCGTCCGCGAGGCCCGGGAGGAGGTCGGTGTCACCATCGCCCCCGGCCGTCCGCGACCGGCCGTCGTGGTCCATCACCTGCGAAGGCCGGCCGCGAGTCGGGCTCTTCTTCGCCGTCGGCATCTGGGACGGCGAGGTGGTCAACGCCGAGCCGAGCAGGTGCGCCAAGGTCGAATGGGCGCCCATCGACATGCTCCCGGGCAACACCGTCCCGTACACCGCCACCGGAGCCGGCTTCTACCGCATCGGCATCGGGATCAGCGTACATGGCTGGTCTGAGGCGGAAACGACGCAGGAAGGCCCCAGCGCGGGTACACGGCGTGACAAGACTGTCCCCTTGCCCGCATACACTCGGTGCGCATACGGTCACGGTGAGGAAACAAGGGCGGGTGACGGTGGGGAGAAGCTCGTGGGAAAGCACGACGACGGCAAAGGCCCCCAGGACAGGGATCTCGACCTGTCGGAGATCGTCCACAGCCCCGACCGGAAGCGCGACCCCGTAGGCGAGCACGCCGGTGAGGGCAAGGGCAAGGACGGCGGTAAGTAGTGCCCGGGGTTCCCGAGCGCGTCGAGCGCCTGATCGCTTCCCTGGGCCGCCTGGAGGAGCCGGTCGTGCAGGCGATGCGAGCGGTGCCCCGCCATGACTTCGTCCCGGAGCTGGCGATGGTTCCGCACGACGGGAGCCTTCGCGTCATCGACCGGAACACCGACTCGGAGGCGTGGTGGGAGGCGGTCTACCGTGACGAGTCGATCGTCACCCAGCTCAGCGACGGCGCGCTGGCCATCACCGACCTGGCCGGCGTCGACGGTGTCGTGGAGCTGCCCGCCGGGGCCGATTACACCTCCTCCTCGTCGGCGCCCAGCACCGTGGCCGGGCTGTTGAACCTGCTGGAGGCCGAACCGGGTCACCGGGTGCTGGAGGTCGGCACCGGCACCGGATGGACGGCCGCGCTGCTCGCGCATCTGACCGGCGGCAGCGGGCAGGTCATCTCGATCGAGGTCGATCCGGCGGTGGCCGAACAGGCCGCCAAGCACCTCGCCTCCACTGGTAACGACCGGGTGCGCCTGGTCGTCGGCGACGGCGCCCGGGGCCATCCCGAAGGCGAACCGTACGACCGGGTGCATGTGACCTGCGGGGTACGCGCGGTGCCGTACGCCTGGGTGCGACAGGCCAGGCCCGGCGGCGTGGTCGTCGCCCCGTACGTCCCCGGGTTCGGCACCGGCCACGAACTACGGCTCGTCGTCACCCCCGGCGGGCTCGCGCACGGCCGCTTCCCCGGGTTCGCCTCCTACATGGTCATGCGCTCCCAGCGCCTCCCGCCTGGAGGCGTCCTGAGCCACACACGAGACCACCGAGCCGGCGTCACGGCGGTGGACCCGCGCACCATCGGCCACGCCCCGGCCGGGGCCGATCTGGCGATCGCCGCGCTGACCGGCCTGTACTCACGCAATCTGATCTGGGACGACGCCTACCGGCTGTGGGTGTTCGAGCCCGCCACGCCCCGGGCCGCCGCGGTGACCTGGCGGCCGGGCCAGGCCGAGTTCGAGGTCCGCCAGTACGGCGACCGTCCCGTCTGGGACGAGGTCGTCGCCGCCTACTTCCAGTGGGTCGCCTGGGGAGAGCCGGACCGCGGCCGGTTCGGCATGACCGTCGCTCCCGAGGGGCAGCGAATATGGCTGGACGAGCCCAGCCGGACGATCGGCTGACCCGCCCGGTCTTCACCGCCGATGATCGACCGGAGAAATGCCCCGTCCTCCCGGAAGCGAACAAGCAAGCGCCTGCGCGGAGGTTCCGCGCATGACGCGGCCACCTGTCCGTACCGAATGTAACGATCCCGTGTCCGGCCCACCGCGCGAGCCCGTGATCGGCTGATTTGGCCGCCGAGCGGCTCGGCAGCGACAAGGACTCTCCGCAGTGCCCGGAAGACGCGGAACGGCGCCGCACCCCCGGAAAAGGTGCGGCGCCGTCCCGGCCGTGCCGTCGCCCGCCGTTCACGCACGGGGCGCGCGGCGCCTGGCGGCGCCCGGATGACCTCCAGCGGACGCCCGACGGCGTCTGATAGCGCCTGCTGACGGCCGCCCGGCGCCCCGGTGGGCGCGCCCAACATCGCCCAGGCGGCTACTTGCGCTTGGTGACCTCGTCGGTGAGCTGCGGGACGACCTGGTTCAGGTCACCCACGACGCCGAAGTCGGCGAGCTCGAAGATCGGAGCCTCGGCGTCCTTGTTGATCGCGACGATCGTCTTGGCGGTCTGCATGCCGGCCCGGTGCTGGATGGCGCCGGAGATGCCCGCCGCGATGTAGAGCTGGGGCGACACGGTCTTGCCGGTCTGGCCGATCTGGAACTGGTGGGGGTACCAGCCGACGTCGGTGGCGGCGCGGGAGGCGCCGACGGCCGCGCCGAGCGAGTCGGCCAGCTTCTCGATGATGGCGAAGTTCTCCGCCGAACCCACGCCACGGCCGCCGGAGACCACGATCGCGGCCTCGGTGAGCTCGGGACGCGCCCCCTTCGCCTCCTTGACGCGTTCCACGATCCTGGCGGCCTTGGCCGCGTCGGAGAGGGTCACCGAGACCTGCTCCTCGGCGCCCGCGCCCGTGGCGGCCTCGATCGGCGTCGAGTTGGGGCGGACCGCGACGATCGGGGTGCCCTTGGTGACACGCGACCGGACGTTGACGCCGCCACCGAAGATCGGCTGCTCGGCGACCATGCCGTCCTGGACGCCCACGACGTCGGTGAGCACCCCGGAGTCGATCTTGATGGCCAGCCGCCCGGCGATCTCCTTCGCCTCGGCCGTCGCGGCGACCAGCACCGCGGCCGGGGACTTCTCCGAGACGAGCCGGGCCAGCAGCTCCGCCTTGGGAGCGACGACGTAGTCGCCGATGTCGGCGGAGTCCGCGACGTAGACCTTCTCGGCGCCGTACTCGGCCAGCTTGGCCCTGGCGTCGGGAGAGTATCCGGCCCCCGCCCAGACCGCCGACGGCGCGCCCAGACTCCGGGCGAGCGTCAGCAGTTCGAGCGTGACCTTCTTGACCTGACCTTCGACGTGCTCGACCAGAACGAGAATCTCAGACATATCAGCTAACCCCCGTTCTCAGACGAACTTCTTCGACGCGAGGAAGTCGGCGGTCTTCACGCCGCCGTCGCCCTCGTCCTTGACGATCGTGCCGGACGCGCGGGGCGGGGCCGTGGCGAAGTCGGCGACCTCGCTCCAGGAGTTGGCCAGGCCCACCTGGGATGCGTCGATACCGGCGTCGGCGACGCCCAGCTTCTCGACCGGCTTCTTCTTGGCGGCCATGATGCCCTTGAAGGAGGGGTAACGCGGCTCGTTGATCTTCTCGACCACGGAGACCACCGCGGGCAGCGTGGCCTCCACCCTGTCGTAACCGTAGTCGGTGACGCGCTGGACGGCGATCGCCTCTTTGTTCACCTCGACCTTGTTGGCGAAGGTGAGCTGCGGCACGCCGAGGCGCTCGGCCAGCATGGCCGCGAGCACGCCGGTGCGGGCGTCGGTCGACTCGGAGCCGAGCACGACCAGGTCGAACCCGATCTTCTTGAGGGTCTGCGCCAGGGCGTAGGAGGTGCCCAGGGCGTCGGACCCGTGCAGCGCGTCGTCCACCAGGTGGACGGCCTTGTCCGCGCCCATGGCCAGGGCCTTGCGGATGGTGTCGGCGGCCCTGTCGGGCCCCATGGTGAGAACGGTCACCTCACCGCCGTGCGCCTCTTTCAGGCGCAGGGCCTCTTCGACCGCGTATTCGCACAGCTCGTTGATGACGCCGTCGGCGGCGTCACGGTCGAGCGTCTTGTCATCGGACCTCAGCTTGCGCTCGGTCGCAGTGTCGGGGACCTGCTTCACGCAGACGACGATGTTCATGACCGGTGGCCGACCTCCCGTGTTCGCGTACGCCCCGCATCGCTGCGGTTGGCGTCGAATGCTCGGTACGTGCACGCGGGGCACGCGCACGTGATGCCAAGACTGCCAGGTGCCCAAGGGTGGTGTGGCAGTTGGGTGGACCGGCCGGGCCATACCCGCCCCTGCCCCTCCGACACCATGTTACCCATCAGTAATTTAGGCGCAAACCACCGAGCCGTACGGCCCGCACCGAAAAACCACACGCCCGCCTGATCGGTCACGCTCCCCACCTTACCGAGCTATATTCCGGAACAGGTGAGGGGGATCCCGTTACGCCCCGCAGCCATCGGATGTCACCGAGGCTAGCTGGACAGCAGGATCGCCACCAGGACGAAGAGGACGGTCCCCAGGGCCAGCGCGAGGGTCAGCGGGCTGAAGAACGTGCCGAGCGCGGCCCAGAGCACGATGGCACCGGCACCACCGGCCAGGTCGACGATCGCCCGTGCGCGGTTCCTCCGGGCGAACAGCGCGATCCCCCCGTCCACCAGCATCACCGAGCCGTAGCCCGTCAGCAGCAGCAGCGACACCTCCGGCAGCGGGTTCCTGGCCGCCGCGGCGGCCAGCGAGACGAGCAGACCCGCGCCGACCACCCAGCGGCGGTGCAGGACGGCCCTGCGGCGCTCGCGGGCCTCGTCCACCGAGAGCCTGCCCGGCGGCGGACGGCGCCCCAGACGCCACACCCTGGTGGTGAGGGCGTGCACGCCGGTCTCCGGCGCCCGGAGCCCCGCGTCCCGGGGGTCGGCGACCTCGCGGACCCCCTGGCCGCCGGGGGCGGCGGAGGCCGTACGGGACCTCGGGGTCGCCGGGTGTGCCGCCGGGGCGTCGGCGTCCAGCCGGGCCAGGAGCGCGCCGGCGGAGGGCCGGTCCCGGGGGTCGCGCCGCATGCACTCCTGGAGCAGCGGCGCCAGCCAGCCGGGCGCCCCCTCCAGATCGGGGTCGTGGTGGACGACGCGGTAGCCGACCGCCAGGGCGGGGCCGGCGCCGTAGGGGTGCCGGCCTGTGGCCGCGTAGGCCAGCGTGGCCCCGAAGGAGAACAGGTCGGCCGCCGCCCCCGGGTCGGCGCCTTCGAGCATCTCGGGGGCGAGGTAGCCGGGCGTGCCGAGAATCGCCCCGGAGACCGTGACCGAGGAGGAGTCGAGCGCGCACGCGATGCCGAAGTCGATCACGACCGGCTCGCCGTCGGCCAGGATCACGTTGGCGGGCTTCAGGTCGCGGTGGACGACGCCGGCGGCGTGGATGGCGACCAGGGCCTGGGCCAGGCCGCGTGCGAGCCGTACGAGGCGCTCGCCCTCGACCGGCCCGTCACCGGAGATCACCGTGCTGAGCGGGCGGCCCTGCACGTAACGGGTGACGAGGTAGGGACGGGCGCCCTCCATCGCGGCGTCCAGGACCTCGGCGACGTAAGGCCCCTGGACGCGGCGCATGGTCGCCACCTCGCGGGCCAGCCGGGCGACGGCCGTCGCGTCGGCCGCGACGTGCGGGTGCAGGATCTTGACCGCCACCGTGTGCCCGCCGGGATCCAGCGCGAGATGGACCTCGCCGAAACCTCCCGCGCCAAGCGTCGACAGCAGGCGGTAAGGGCCAAGACGTTCACCGTCCGCCGCTCCCATGCGACTCCTTCCGGCCGGTCCCCTTCATCGTGCATCAGCGGAACCGTTCTCGCACGGCGCGGCCCCAAGAAAACCCCCCATGCATGGACACATGCCGCACAAATACGATGTTTCCCGCGCCGCCTTGTCTTCCACCGGCCGCCCAGGACTCTGGACAGAACGGCTAGAAGGTGACGAACCCGAGTCCGAGGCTGTCCATCAGGTCGTTGAACAGGCCGCGGATCAGGTCGAGCGCGCCCATCTTGCCGTTGTTGACCTGCTCCCGCCAGGCCCTGGTGAGCTGCTCCACCACGTCGGACGGCTGGTCCCACGGCACGAAGGACGGCACCATCGTCAGCGCGGCCATCACGGTGAAGAACGCCAGCGTGCCCAGGGCGATCGTGGTCACCATCGCGGCCCCCGGGCTGCGGATCACCCCGGTCAGCGCGCGGGAGACGGCCTTGCGCGGCTTGCCGCCGCCGGGCAGCACGAACAGCCCGGCCACGAACGCGCCCGCCGCGTAGGCGGCGGCCGGGTCGGTCCGCAGGTGCACGACGAACCTGAGGGCGCCCCACACACACATGCCGAACATCGCGGCCAGCGGGGCCGTGACCAGCGTCGCGAGCACCGCCTTGATCAGCGCCCAGGGGGTGCCGACCAGCGCGAGCAGCGGATCGGCCGCGCTGTTGCCCCGCACCGAGCGGCGCTGGGCCAGGTCGCCGAAGAGATACTCGCCCACCCGGAGGCAGAGCGCGGCCACCACCGCGAACGCGCTGACCACGACCGGCAGCACGCAGGCCAGCGCGACCAGGATCGTCAGCAGCAGCGCGGCGGCCAGCGGGTGTCCGGCGCGATACTGCGAACGCTCCCTCGGCTGGGTCTGGGGCCGGGGCGCGGGCGGCGGCACATACGGCCGGGCCTCACCGGGCGGAGGGTACGGACTGCTCGGTGTGGTGGGCCTCGGCGGCGGATATCCGGCGACCCGTTGATCGGCGTAGGGCGGCGGGGCGACCCTCTGCTGGGCCGAGGGCGGCGCGGGGACGTACGGCGGAGGCGGGGTGGCCGGCACGTACGGGGGCGGAGCCCCCACCCCGGAGCGGTCCGCCTCGGGGCGCGGCCTGCGCTCACGCCGCTCGGGCTTGGCGTACTCCACCGGAGGGAGCAGGTCCGAGTAGGTGCTGTCCTGCGGCAGCACCCGGGTCCCGTTCGCCGGGGGCGGGGGCGGGGTCTGGGAGGAGGGGGGCGACGGCGCGGGGCTCTGACCGTCCAGGACCCTGGTGCCGTCGGGGTTGAGAACCCTGGTGCCGTCCGAGTTGAGCACCTTGGTGCCATCGGTGTTGAGCACCTTGGTGCCGCCGTCGGCGACCGAGGCGGGCGGCGCCTCGTGGAAGACCGTCACCGTCGGGTCGAGGGCGCGCGCCATGCGGTGCAGCTCCTGCGCGCTCGGCCGGGCCGCCGGATCGACGGCCAGGGCCCGCCGGAGCCAGCCGCGCAGCCAGGCGGGAGCCAGGTCGACGTTGGCCCGGCCCTCCATGATGTTGAAGCAGACGACCTCGAAACTGCCCGTGCCGAACGGCGGCTTGCCGGTCGCGCCGAAGAAGACCGTCGAGGCCAGCGCGTGGACGTCGGCGGCCTGAGTGATCTCGGAGTCACGGATGATCTCCGGGGCGAGGTAGCCGGGCGTGCCGACGAACATGCCGGTCTGGGTCAGCCGGGTGGCGTTGACCAGGTGGGCGATGCCGAAGTCGATGACCAGCGGCTCACCGTTGACGATCATCACGTTGGAGGGCTTGAAGTCGCGGTGGATGACGTCGGCCGCGTGGATCGCCACCAGCGCCGCGCACATGCCCTGGGCGAGCTTGATGACCTCGCGCGCCGTGAGCGGGCCGTCGGTGAGGACGGTCTCCTCCAGCGTGCGGCCCGGCGCGAAGCGGGTCACGATGTAGGGCTGCCCACCGGTCAGCTTGGCGTCGAGCACCTCGGCGACCTGCGGGCTGCGCACCCGCCGCATGGTCTCCACCTCGCGGGTGAGCCGGTCACGGGCCTTGAGGTCCGCGGCCACGTGCGGGTGCAGCACCTTGACGGCCACCTCGCGGCCGTCCTCGTCCAGCCCCAGGTGGACGACCCCCATGCCGCCCTCGCCGATCTTCTCCAGCAGCCGGTATGGCCCCAGCCTCTCCGGCGCCCGTGTCTCCCCCGTCATCGCGCCGCCTTGTCTCGTAGGTCCTGCAGTTTCTCCACCACCGTCCCGACATCGACCGGTGTCCACCGCGCCTCCCTCGCACGCGTCCCCACGGTGCCGATCGTCAGAAGGAGCGTGAGCACGGCCAGCGCCCCCAGCGCCGAGGCCGTGAGAACGGCCGCGCCGCGTGAAGGCAGCAGTGATGCCAGGGTACGTCTCATCTGCCGGTTGGGGCCCTCCACTCCGGGTCCGGCGCACACGGTCCACAGTGCCACCGTCGCGCCCCAGCTCAGCGCGTTGCCGGCCGGCATCCTGGGAACCAGCACGGCCAGCAGCAGCGTCACCGGCAGGCCGAGGATCAGCCCGTACGGCACGAGCGCCGCGGTGACGCCGGCCGACTTCGCCAGCGCGGCCGGCTGGCCGAGCACCCGGAAGACGTCGGCCGCCGCGTCGCCCGCCGCCCGCCGGGCGTTCAGCCGGGGCTGGGCGATGTCGGCCGCGCGCAGCAGGATCACGGCCGGGATCACCACGGCGGCGACCAGGATCGGCGCGAGGACGGCCGTGAGCGCCACGGTGAACAGCAGCAGCGCGCTCGCCACGCCGTACGCCTTGGAACGCTGCAACGCGTGGCCGGGACGCTGACCGGGGTGGAGCGGTGCGGGCGCCTGCTGCCGGTGCTGTGGTTGCGGGTGGGGATAGGGGTAGGGCGGCGGCGCGTGCGGCGGTGTGGAGTGCGGCCCGGAGTACTGGCGGACCTGCGGCGTCTGCTCGAAGGACGCCTGCTGCCGCGAGTACGACTGGGCGGGGTGCGCCTGGCCGGGGTGGCGCCCCTGGTTTCGGTACTCCTGCAGGTCCTGAGGGCGGACGCGCTGGGTCGGGATGTCGCCGTCCTGCGCCGGCGGCGTGGCGCCGAGCCGACCGGCGGTGTTCGGAGCGCCGGGGCCGGCGGGGTCGCCGAAAGCGTGGGGGGCGTTGGGGCCGGCGGGGGTGTTGGACCCGCCGAAGACGTTGGGCCCGGGGGACGCCTTCGGGGCGCCGAAGGCGCCGGGGCCGGTGGAGGCACCCCTGGTGGGGGTGTCCTCCGGACCGAGCAGGCCGGTGGGCAGGTCGTGCGAGGACCGCTGGGCCGCCTGGCGCAACTCCTCGGCCGTCACCCTGCGGGTGGGCCAGGAGTCGGGCTCCTGCCGGTCGCCGAGCAGCGAGACGTACTCGCGCGGCGGCGTCACGGGGGGCGGCGGCCACGGAGTGGGCGTCCCCGGCCGGGACGCCACCGGGGTCGGCAGGTCACCCGGATCGGCCTCCCCACGGCCCGGCGCGCCGGGGCCGCCCGGGGCACCGGTACCCGAGGGAACACCGTGATTCCCCTGACCCGGCGACCGGCCCGGGAGGCCCGGCCCGTCGGGAAGGCCGGGCCCTGTGGCGGGAAGCGGCCCGGTGGGCAGGAGGGAACCCGTGGCGGGGAGGGAACCGGTGGGCAGGAGGGAACCCGTGGGGAGCAGCGGGCCGGTGGCCGGGAGGGGGCCGGTGGGGAGCAGCGGGCCGGTCACCGGCGGGGCGCCGGAGAGGCGGTCCCGGCCGCCCCGCGCGGGCGGGCGGCCGGGGCCGGAGTCGTCGAAGTCCGCGACCGTGGCGACGTCGTCGGGCACCCGGCCCCGGCCGCCCGCCTGGGGCAGCAGGCGTTCCACCCGGGCGGCGAGCTCGGCCGCCCTCGGCCGTTTGGCGGGGTCGCGCTGGAGCGCGGCGCGCAGCACCGGTTGGAGCGGCTGCGGGACCGCGTCCACGTTCGCCTTGCCCGCGGTGATGTTATAGAAGATCATCTCCAGCGTGCCCTTGCCGAAGGGCGGCTGGCCGGTGGCCGCGAAGACCAGCGTGCCCGCCCAGGCGTGCACGTCCACCTCGGGCCCCGCCTCGTGCCCCTCGATGATCTCGGGGGCGAGGTAGCCGGGCGTGCCGATGAACATGCCGGTCTGGGTGAGCCGGGTGGCGTCCACGGCCTGCGCGATGCCGAAGTCGATGAGGACGGGCTGGCCGTCCAGGATGAGCACGTTGCCCGGCTTGAGGTCCCGGTGGATCACCCCGACCGAGTGCACGGCGGCGAGCGCCGCCGCCACCCCGTGGGCGACCTTGAGCAGCGCGGGCAGGTCCATGGGACCGTCCTGCTTGATCAGCTCGTCCAGCGGGCTGCCGGGAACGTAGCGGGTCACGATGTAGGGCCGGTGGCCCGTCACATCGGCGTCGAGCACCTCGGCGATGTGCTCGCTGCGCACCCGCCGCATGGTCTCCACCTCCCGGGAGAGCCTGCGGCGGGCCACGTCGTCACCGGCCACCTCGGCGCGGAGGACCTTTACGGCCACCTGCCGCCCTTGGGGGTCGACGGCGAGATGAACCACGCCCATGCCTCCCTCACCGAGCCGCCGGAGCAGTCGGTAGGGACCTAGTCGATCGTCCTGATTCATGGCACGAAGAACCATACCGGCTTAAACACCGCCCATGAGATGAACCATCAGGCCACATTCTTCGATAGAACAACGTGTGCCAGGCCCCAACGGTTTCCCAAAGCCGGGTAACACTCAATCTCTTTTCGGCGTCAGTTCGCCAGGCGAATCACCCGCGCGGTCTTCAGACCGCACAGTACGGCTCCGGGAAGTGCCAGTTTGGAACGGCGGACGCCACTGCCGACCACGACCCCCGGATGGACCGCCACGGCCTCGTCCACGAGCACCGGCCACTCCCCGGGCAGTCCCAGCGGGGTGATCCCGCCGTACTCCATCCCGGTCAGCTCGACCACGTCCTCCTGCGGCGCGAACGAGATCTTCCGCGCGTCCAGGTGCCGCCGGACCACACCGTTGACGTCGGCCCTCGTCGTGGCGAGCACCACGCAGGCGGCGTACCGGATCTCTCCGGCCCGCCTGGCCGCCACGATCACACAGTTGGCCGCCTCGTCCGCGGCCACGCCGTACCGCTCGCAGAACGCCGCCGTGTCCGACAGTCCGGGGTCGATCTCGGCGGCCTGGACCCCGTCGAGCCCGGCGACGGCCCGCGCCACCGGCTCGGCCAGCAGGTCCAGCCGCTCCGTCGCCCTCACCCAGCCGAGCGTCCCGATCGCCATCCCCGTCTCCCATCGGCCGTCCGTTCCTGAGACTGTACGGCCGGATCCGAGGGAACGTTCAGGACGGCGTCTTCAGGACCCGGCTGTGAAGTCCGGTTACGGCCTTTCTGGCCGACTCCATCGCCCCGGCCTGCCAGGCCACCAGGTGGGTGAGCCAGTCACCGGCGAAGTAGACCCGCCCCGCCGGGCGTTGCAGCAGGGCGAAACCGCCGTCGTAGGAGGGCCAGTGGACCCAGCCGCCCTCCAGGTGTGGCTGCCGCTGCCAGGCGATCGAGAGGCTGGAGCGCAGCTCGGCCCGGTACTTCTCGCCGTGGATCTTCCTGCCCTGGGTGAGCGCGCGGGCGCGGCGGTCGCGGGGGGAGAGCCCGCCGTACAGCTCGGCGTTCTCCTCGGTGTTGTAGTAGCCGACGATCAGGCCGCTCCCGGAGTGGTAGCCGTGGGAGGGGTACCAGATGTGGGTGATGTCCAGGTCCGTCTCGGTGATCCCACCGTAGATCCGGTCGTCGATCTCCCACCACCGCCTGCCGTACTCCAGGCCGATCTTGCCCGCGGCGACCGGGACGGGGGCGCGGAGCGCGGCGGTGACCGGGGTGCCCAGGTTGTGCGGGAGACGGGCGAGCAGGTGGGGCGGGAGGGTGGCGACGCAGTAGTCGGCGCGGAGCGTGCCGCCGGGGTGGGTCACCTCGACGCCGTCGGCCAGGCTCCTCAGGCCGGTGACCCGGGTGCCCGTCCTGATCCGGTCGCGGCCGACCTCCCGGACCAGCGCGGTCACGATCGCGTCCATCCCGCCCACCGGCTGGAACATGGGCGTGGCCTGGTCATAGCCGAAGTCCATGGTGATCGCCCGGCCCGTGCCGGCGGCGAGCACGTCGCTCAGCGAGGACGGCGCGGCGAGCGGGACGCCGTCGCCGGCCCCCGGGAAGGTCTCGAAGCCTCGGCGGGTGGAGCCCCGGTAGGCCAGGTCGGGGCCGAGGTCGCCGAAGCGGCGCAGGAACTCCGCCAGCCGTTCCCCGTCCTCCTTGGTGAGCCTGCGGTCGAGCGCGCCCGTCCCGGCCGCCTTGGCCAGCAGCTCGGCGACGTAGCCGTACAGGTCGGCGCGGGCGGTGCGCGCCCGGACCGGGGCGGTCATGCCCCGCGTGTAGACGTACGCCGAGGCGTTGCTGTTGACGAACGTCTCGATGGGCACGCCCAGCTCGCGGCAGTAGTCCATGGCGACCATCCACGGCGCGATCCTGCCGGGCCCCGCGTTGAAGTAGGTGCCCTCCTGGAAGGCGGCCGTCTGGGTCTCGCCGCCCGTCTCGGTCAGCCGGTCCCCGCCGCGCAGCGTGAGACTCCGGCCGCCCACCCGGTCGGCGGCCTCCAGGACCGTGCAGTCGTATCCCGCCTTGCCCAGCTCGTAGGCGCAGGTCAGCCCGGCGATCCCGGCGCCGAGCACCAGCACCTTCGCCGCTGCCCTGCCGCTGAGGGAGAAGTCGGAGGGCCGCGGCGGGACGAACGCCCTCTCCTGGGACTCGGGGGCCAGGCCCAGCGCCCCCATCGCGGCGAACATGGCTCCGGCGCCGCCGGCCGCGCCCACGCCGACCAGCAGCGCCCGCCGCGTCATACCGCTGGACTCGCTCATCGCGCGTCAGCCGCGTCCGCCGCCGGCGGCGGCCGGGTCGCCGGTCATCCCAGCCCCCAGGTCTCGACACGGCGCGCCTCGTGGGCGCTCATGAAGCCGATCTCGTCCGCCATGAAGTCGTGGACCTGTTTCCGCCACGGCTCGGGGATCTCCTCGATCGCGGGCGGATAGCAGCGGTCCAGCCAGGCGGTGGACGCCTCGGTCGCGCCGAGGAACCTCGCGGCCCTGCCGAAGACCGTGTCCTCGACGCCGGGCACCCGGGCGCAGCCGTACTCGATCATCTCCTGCCCGCCGTACGGCGGGGGCTCCTGCCACTTGCGGGCGACCGGCCGGGCCGGGCCGATGGTGGTGCGGAGCGGGCGGCGTTCGACGGCCGCCTGGATGAGCTCCTTGTACAGGCACTTGCCGCAGGTGCCGCAGGGGCCGTTGACCCCGCGCAGGCACCAGCGGACCTGGGGGCGCAGCTCGGAGCCGAGGGCCAGCCGCATGGTGACGGCCTCGCTGACCCCGCCGACCGGCAGCACGATGTGCAGGCCCGCGGCGGCGAAGGCCCGGCCCCACGCGCCGTGCGGCGCCCACATCGGGTTGTCGGGAGTGTATTCGAGCAGGTAGCGATCTCCGCCCAGCCAGCGCGAGCCCAGCTCGTAGCCGAAGGCGAGGCCGCCGAGGTCGAGCTCGTCGGCCAGCAGCAGCGCCCCGGCGGCCACCGCGTGGTGCTCGGGATAGCCGGGGCGGGGCTCGGCGAGGGTGAACTCCAGGTCGGAACGGACGACGGTGAGCTCCCGCCCGGTCCGCTCGGCCAGGGTGGCCAGGACGTCGGCGCGGTAGTGGGTCCAGCGGTTGGGCACGCGCGGGTGGGAGACCCGCTGGAAGTGCACGAACGGCGCGTCGGGCAGCATCGCGGCCACGGCCGCCGAGTCCGCGCCGCCGCTGTAGGAGATCGCCAGCCTGCCGCCGGAACGCGGCGAGCCGCCGACCGGCCCGGCCTCGACCCCCCAGCCCTGCCCGATCGCCAGGGCGAGTTCCGGCGAGATCGGCCGGTCGAAGGCGACCGCGCGCCGGGTCCACGGCGCGACGACCGTCCACGCGGCCAGGGCCGACAGGTCGGGGTGGATGTCGTACGGCTCGCGCGGCAGCTCGATCCGGCAGGAGTTGGTGGCCAGTTTCAGGGGCTGACCGTCGGCGCAGAGTCCGGTGATGGTGTCCTCGGGGTCCAGCCGGAAGGTCAGGTGCCGGACACCGCCGTCCGCCGCCCAGCTCACCCTCATCCGGCGCTCCGGCAGGGGCGCTCCAGGCTCGTGGAGGGCGTCCGCCCGGCGGGCGCGTCCGCCGGGGGCCCGCTCACGAGGGGGGAACTCGCGGAGGAACCGTCCGCGGAGAACGTGGAGAAGGCGCTCGCGCGGGAGGCGTTCACCGAGGGCCCGTCTCCTGACCGGCGGTCCACGGCCTGCCAGAGCAGCACCTCGTTCTGGAGCACGTGCTCCATCGCCGCGGCGGTCTCCCCGGCCAGCCGGTGGGCGTCGTCCCAGCGCCTCACCCTGGCCTGGTCGGGCTCCGCCTTGGCCACCTGCGCCCGGAGCCGGTCGACCTCGGCGCGCAGCGCGGTGACCTCCCTGCCGAGCGTCTGGACCTCCCAGAGCGCGTCCTTGATGTCCTGTCGATGGTCGGCCCGGGAGATGTATCGGGAGTCGAACCATCCACGCACCGCGCGCTGGAGCCGGGCGGGCACCAGCGCGCGTTTCCACAACCGCACCATAGTGCGGCACGATACCGGCAAAGCACGATCTACCAGGACGGTCTTCCAGACTTCCCCTTTACCGCCTTTGTCATCTTTTGCATCTACCGGTCAGCGGCCGGTGAACTTCGCCTGTGTCTTCTCGGCGAAGGCGCGCGTGCCGATCCGGGCGTCCTCGGTGGCGAACAGGGCCAGGAACTGCAGGCGCTCGACCTCCAGGCCGGTGTCCAGATCCGTCTCCAGGCCCCGGTCGACGGCCTGCTTGGCGGCCCGCAGGGCCAGGGCCGGCCCGCCGACGAACGCGGCGGCGTAGGCGAGGGCCTCGCCCTGGACGTCGGCGTCGGGGACGACGCGGTCCACCAGGCCGATCCGCAGCGCCTCGGCGGCCGAGACGTGGCGGCCGGTGAAGATGAGGTCCTTGGCCCTGGCGGGACCGATCAGCCGGGACAGCCGCTGGGTGCCTCCCGCGCCGGGCATGATGCCGAGCAGGACCTCGGGCTGGCCGAGCTTGGCCGACTCGCCCGCGATCCGGATGTCGGCGCACAGGGCCAGCTCGCAGCCGCCGCCCAGGGCGTAGCCGGTGACGGCCGCGACGACCGGCTTGCCGATCTTCGCGACGGCGATCATGCAGTCCTGTAGCAGCTGGGAGTGAACGGACATGTCGGCGTAGGGGATGTCCGCCATCTCCTTGACGTCGGCGCCCGCCGCGAAGACCCGCTCCCCGCCGTAGAGGACCACGGCGAACACCTCGGGGTCGGCGTCCACCTGGCGGGCACAGGCCGCGACCTCCTCCAGGACCTGCCGGTTGAGCGCGTTCATCCTCGGCCGGTCGAGTCTGATCGTCGCGACCCCGTCGGCCTTCTCCACCCGTGCGAACTCACCCATGGTCGTCCCCTCCGCCGGAAACACCGTCACGCCGACACCCGCCGGCGCCCTCGCGCCGTCATCGGCGCGCGGCCGTCATCACGACACCAACATCGCCACACCAACATAGAGGGATCCTCCCCGGTGGACGCCACCAGGTCCTTGTGTCCTCTCAGGTGACGGGCAGTGCCAGATCCCTGGCTCCTCCTCCGGCGGGCTCGGCGAGGGCGGCGATGATCCGGCGGTAGACCCGCTCGTACCTCTCGGTCATCACCTCGACGTCGAAGTGCCGCGCGACGTGCGCCCGGCAGGCGTGCGGGTCGAGCGCGCCGGCCGCCTCGACCGCCTCGGGCAGCTCCCAGGCCCGGCTCCGGACGAGCCCGGTGACCCCGTCCACGATCACCTCGGGCACGGCGCCCCGCCCCAGGGCGACCACGGGGGTGCCGCAGGCCATGGACTCGATCATGACCATGCCGAACGGCTCCTCCCAGAGAATCGGGAAGAGCAGGCAGCGGGCCGCCGCCAGCAGCTCGCGTTTGCGGCCGGCGTCGGCCTCCCCGAGATACTCGGCGTCGGGACCGAGCCTCGGCCTGACCTGCTGTTCGAAGTAGTCGTGCTCCCCCGGCTCGATGAGCTTGCCCGCCAGCAGGATGCGGCGCCCGGCCGCGCGGGCGACGTCGATGGCCAGGTGCGCGCCCTTGTCCCTGCTGAGGCGTCCGAGCCAGAGCACCCAGTCCTCCTTGTCCTCCCGGAAGGGGAACGACGCGGTCTCGATCGCGTTGTGGATGACACCGGCCCAGTTCAGGCCGGGGGCGATCCGCCGCTGGGCCTCGGAGATGCCGACCATCGACACGGTGGTGCCGAGCAGCCGGTAGTACTCGCCGAGCTCACCCTCCACCTCGCCGTGACAGGTGATCACCGTGGGCACCGGCCGCGCGGACGCGGTCAGCGGCCCGGCCAGCGAGTGGTCGTGAACGATGTCGGCGTCGAGGCCGGCGGCCATGCCGTACGCCTTGGCCGCGTGCAGCACCTCGGGCAGCGACTCACCGATCCGCGCGGAGGGCGCCAGGTCGTAGGTGGGCAGGAAACGGGCGGACGTCCCCGCCTTGCCGGCCCCGATCAGGGTGATGTCGTGCCCGCGCCGGGAGAGCCCGGCGACCAGCTCGGCCAGCATCGACTCGATGCCTCCGTAACCCAGGGGCGGCACGTTGTACCAGGGAGGAGCGATCATCACGATGCGCATCGCGTCGCTCCGGCCGGAAACACCTGTCGTGGCAGTCATGTCAACCTCACCTACGCTCGTGCGGCCCGCGGATAATCCGAATCGGCTGGACAGGCTGTCAGGGGACGTGGCGCAGGGCGGCCGCGGTGGGGCGACGGGGTTCGTTGATCAGGGTGACCCCCTCGGGCAGCCCGGAGACACAGACGCCGGAGTCGCCGACCTCGATCGTGACGCGGGAGCCGTCGAGGGGCAGTCCGGTGATCCGCATGTCCTCCAGGCCGACCGGGTCGAGCCAGACCCGGCCGTAGGGCAACCAGGGGTCCAGGCGGAGCAGGGTGCGGACCAGGTGGATGGGGGTCGCGGCCGCCCAGGCCTGCGGCGAGCAGGAGGTGGGGTAGGGCACCGGCCAGGCGAACTCGGCCCGGTCGAAGCCGCAGAACAGCTCGGGCAGCCGCCAGCCGAAGATCTCGGCCGCGTCCAGCAGGCCGAAGGCGATCCGCTTGGCCTCGTCCGCGAAGCCGTACCGCATCAGACCGGCGGCGATCAGGGCGTTGTCATGCGGCCAGATGGAGCCGTTGTGGTAGCTCATGGGGTTGTAGGCGCCCATGTCGGCGGCAAGGGTGCGCACGCCGTACCCGGTGAACATCTCCGGTGACATCAGGTGCCCGGCGACCGAGGCGGCCCGGTCCTCGTCCACGATGCCCGTCCACAGGCAGTGACCCATGTTGGAGGCGAGGCTGTCGATGGGACACCCGGCCCCGTCGATGCCGACGGCGTAGTATCCCCGGTCCGGCAGCCAGAACCGTTCGTTGAACGCCTCCCTGATCCGCGTGGCGCGGGCGTTCCACTGCTCCTCCAGGGCGCCGTCGCCGGCCTGGTGGGCGAAGTGGGCGCGCGCGATGTAGGCGGCGTAGACGTACCCCTGGACCTCGGCCAGCGCGATGGGCGGGCGGGCCAGGGTGCCGTCCGCGAAGCTGACGCCGTCGAAGGAGTCCTTCCACCCCTGGTTGATCAGGCCGTGGTCGGTCTTGCGGCGGTAGGACAGAAACGGGTCGGCGGACCGGGTGATCCAGGCGAGGGCGTCCTCGGCGTACGGCATGAGCTCGTCGACCGCGTCCCCGTACATCCCCCACCGGCGCAACTCGCCCAGGAGCATCACAAACAGCGGGGTGGAGTCCACCGAGCCGTAGTAGGCGTTGCCGCCGTGCGGCGAGGCGCCGGTCTGCACGCCGAAGCGGAGCTCGTGCAGGACCTTGCCGGGCTCCTCCTCGGTGAGCGGGTCGTCCACCTTGCCCTGCAGCCTGGCCAGGCGGCGCAGGGTGCCCAGCGCGAGGGACTGGTCCAGGGGGAGCGCCATCCACGATGTCAGCAGCGAGTCACGGCCGAACAGGGTCATGAACCAGGGCGCGCCCGCGGCGACCGTCGGCGGTTCCTCCGGCCGGTCGGGCTCGAACAGCCGCAGCGCGCCGAGGTCCTCCCTGGAGCGGTGCAGCACCTGGCCGAGAATGCGGTTGGAGGTGGTGACCGAGGTGCTGAGGCGGTCCCAGTCGGCGCGGCGCCTGGCGGGTTCGGCGTGCTCCACCGGGTGGTGGGTGGAGAACCAGGCGGGTGACTCCTCCCCCTCCAGGATCGGGTTGACCTGGAGGCTCACCGTCCACTCCCCGCGCGCGGGGACGACGATCCGGAAGATGAGCACGCCCGGCACGGCGAACGGCGCGGGCTCGGCCACCACCCGGCTCCCGCGCGACCGGCTGGCCGAGAAGATCAGCAACCCCGACCGGTCGGCCGTCATCTCCACGTCGGTCACGTGCCGGATCCGGCCGACCTTCACCTCGAACAGGTCGGCCATGTCGGAGCCGATGTGGACGTCGACCACGCATCCGGCCGGCTCGTCCGACAGGTTGCGCAGGGTCAGGTCCTCGCGGAGGCCGCCGCCGACGTACCGGTCCCTGACCACCAGCAGGCTGCTCTCGGCCCGTCCCGGCCTCGGCGCGGCCCTGCCGATGAACGTCGCGTGGTACGGCTCGCCCGCGAGCACCCTGAGCGGCTCCACCGCCACGTCGTCCACCCGGAGCTCCCAGCGGGACAGCAGCCGCGTGTCGGCGTGGTAGACGCCCTGCGCGCCGCCCTGCAGGATGTCTCCGCCGCGCGCGGACACGCAGAAGGAGCCACCCTCGACCAGGGTCACCGTGGTGTCCCCCAGCGCGCCGGGCTGGCCTTCGAAGGTCCAGGCGTCCAATGTTCTCCCCGGAGTCCGGAAATGTCGGCTTTTATAACCATTCCCCGCCGGGGCCGGAAAGGAACGGGATCTCCACCGACCATTAGCCTGTCTTGCCTGATCAGAGGCCTGGCGCCCTCCCGGGCCGCCGATCGGCGCCGGTCCCGCTCACCGTCGTTTTCTGGGCAGGACGCGCTTGATGTCCTCAGGGGTCGGCAGCCGTCCTCCGAACCTCCGTCCGTCCAGGAGACGCTTGAGCCGCCCGGACTCCCGCCCGCTGATCGACGGATCGGAGACGAGGGGGTTCAGCAGGCCGGGGTCGTAGGGAAAAGAGCTGATCGCCGGATAGGGGACGACACTCGGCCACAGCCTCCCCGGCACCGCGGCCGGCACCGTCAGGGGCAGGGTCGTGGACGGCACGGTGCCCAGCCGGAAGTCGACGCGGACGCCGGGGAGCGGGACGGGATCCCGGTCGAAGGGCAGCGGCAGCGCCGTCAGCAGGAACAGCCCGATCGCGAACACCCCTCCGACGGCGGCGACCCGGAGTTTCCGCCTGTTCTCCTCACGGGTGGCCACGTCCTCGGCGGGCGAGACGGTCATCGTCTCGACGGGTGCCCCGTTCCGCGGACTCCCCTCGGCGTCCTGGCTGAGCCAGGCCCCGGCGTCGACGCCGAGCGCGTGCAGACGCAGGCGGAGTCGTTCGACCTCGGCGAGGCCACCGGTCACCGCCGCGCCCACCAGCTCGCGGAACTCGGAGACGGTGACGTTCCCCGCGGCCGACGCTCCCGCCTCGGTCCAGACGAGCCGGTCCGGACCTCCCCAGGACATCTCCCAGCGGGCGCGGCCCCGGGTGACCAGGGCCTGGCCGACCAGCGCGAACAGCGCGGTCTCCAGCCGCCGCCGCGCCGCGTCCCCGCCCGTCCGCCCGTCCGAGGGGCCGTCCGATGGGGAGTCGTCGTCCGCCGCCACGAGGGGATCGGGGAGGTGCGCCGCCAGACGCCGGCCCGCGCCACTTCCCAGCAGGTCCAAAACCACGGCCAGGGCGGGCCTGGAGGGGTCGCCGAGCCGGTGGGCGGCCCGCACCAGCTGTCTCACCGGCTCGGTGGCCAGGGTCTCGGCCGTCAGATCCAGCCATTCGCGCCACGGCAGCGCGGCCGAGCCGGCGGCCTCCGCGGGAAACACGCATCTCCGTACGGCCCGCGGGGTCGGCCCCCGGTAGGGGAAGCGCTCGGCCGCGGGGACCGGATCGCGCTCCCCCACCGGCCCGTCGAGCCTGCCGAGTGCCCGCAGGCGCCGGGCCAGGCTGGGATGGGAGTCGTATTTCCTGGTGCGCTCCGGGGGCGGAAGCCGCCTCAGCTCCTCCAGCCGGGCCCGATAGCCGGGATCGGCCAGCATGGCGGCGAACGCGGCGAAGGGATCGTCCGGGACGCATCCCCTCGCGCGCATCGGGTCGAGACAGCGGGTCCGGAACTCGCTCCAGGCCACGGGCAGGACATGGAGGGACCGCCAGAGCGCCTCGGCGGCGATCTCGGTACCGGCCACCCTGGCGGCCACCGCGTCGGCCTGGAGTTCCTGCCTGCGGTTGACGGCGTAGCAGAGCCGGAAGTACAGGGCGGCGTAGCCGAGGAACGGCCACCACATCCAGGAGACCGGACCGCTCGAACGGGCGGGACCGCGCGCGCCGACGGCGGGCTTGCGCAGGAGTTCGAGCCGGTCCAGGGTCTCCCGCACCGACAGCTGCCCCCGGTAGGTGATGGCGCCGAGCCGGGTGTGCGCGTGCGCGTAGTGCCCCAGCTCATGGCAGAGCACCACGCGCAACTCGTCGGCCGACAGCCCGGCCAGCAGTGGCAGTCCGACGTAGAGACGCCGCGTCCCGCCGAAGAGACCGAGGAACGACGTCTCCTCGGTCACCTTGGCGTTCACCTCCCCGATGAGACGTATCTCCGCCGGGGGCCGGGTGCCGACCTCCTCAGCGAGCTCCCGCACCGACGCCCACAGGGCCGGCGCCTCGCTACCGGACACCCGCAGAGAGCGCGGGTCGGGCCCGGCCGAGCCGCCGAGGGCGAACAGGCCGCGCATGACCCAGAGCGCGGGGACCGTGGTGAACAGCGTCATCATCACGGAGCCGGGGAGCGGCCTGCCCAGTGCGATCGAGTCCCGCACCAGAAGGACGATGAAACCGAGGTCGACGGCCACGAGGGTGAAGCAGAGCAGGTAGAGGCCGATGAGCAGCCCGAGCGCCAGGAGCGCGCGCAGCAGGATCATCTCGGCTCCCGTCCGCCGGCGGCGGGCTGCGCGGACTCGATCACGCGGTGAACCCGCTCCAGCGCGACCCCTTCGGCCTCGAACGCCTCCCCGAGCCAGGCCGAGACGTCGCGCAGGACCACGGCGAGCGGGTCGGCGAGAAGGCCGCCGGGGAACGTGAGCCGCTCTTCGGAGCGCCGGGACGGCCGGGTCAGTCCCATCAGCCTCTCCAGCTTGCGACGCGCCTGGAAGAGGTAGACGGCCACCAGCGCGCTCTTGACGCCGAGCGCCGCGGCGATCTCCTTCTGCGGCAGACCGTACACGCAGTGGGCCAGGATCACGATCCGTTCGCGCTCGGCCAGCGCGGGGAGCGCGGCGAGGACCATGGTGACCTCGGCCGTCTGCTCCGGAGACGAGTACGGCCTCACCGGCACCTGGAGCTCCCCCGCCTCCCGCCTCCTCCGCCGCCCCGCGACCTTCCACCACCGCCGCTGCATCGTGGTGTGCACCCACTTCTCGGCGGCCCGCCGGTCGTAGCGGCCGATGCGGTCCCAGTGCCTGAACGCCTCCAGGTAGGCGTCCGCCACCATGTCCTCGGCGTCCTGCCTGCCTCCGCAGATCATGGTCGCCCTGGTCAGCATGCGGGCGGAGGTCAGCTGGTAGAACTCCCCGAAGGCGGCCGGGTCCGACCTCGCGGCGTCCTTCCCCGCCTCCCCCCGCACTCCCCTGCCGCCCGTGTCCCGCGTATGTCCCGTGTCCCCGCCGGGTTCCGTGTCCGGGGTTTCCCACGGCGTCTCCCAAGACGCGGTGGTTCCCATGCCGTCGGGTCGCGCGACGTTCTGCTCGGTCACCGTTCGTCCTTCCGCCGGAGGCCGGCCTCCGAGGACTTCTGGAGGTATACGACCAGCGTCCCCTCGCCGGCCCTGTAGTCAATGACCACGGGCCCCGTTCCCGCTCGCACCCGGACCACCGTGATCCCGCCGCGCGCCCCGGCCCCACCTGACGTGCGCGCCCGGCTCATGATCATCAGCAGCACCAGCCTGACCGCGCCCGCCACCAGGGCCAGGAGAATCGGATCGCTCATCGTGAGATCGCCTTCCAACCGAGAGACGGCCGGCGTGATCGCCGGCTCCGTGCTCTCAAAAAGGCCCTCGCGACGAGAAATCTTTACAACGGAATCGCCCCGGTTCTCGCCGGGCGCCGATCCCGCGCGATCGCCCCTCGTCTCGCGGCGGAGAAGCGGTCGCCCGACGCACCACCAGGCGTCAACTGTCAGCGCAGGGTGCCGTTGGTCATGCCCACGGGCTCCTCCGGGACCGCGATCAGCCCAAGCTCGGAGGGCGAGGCCACCAGCGGGTGGTCGGGCACGACCCGGACGGTGTAACCGAAGGAACCGGTGCGGTCCAGCGGGACCGTACCGGTGAAGACCGCCCTGCCGTCGTCCGCCTCCGACTCCACGGTCAGGTCGGCGTAGGCCGGGCCGACCAGCTCGTCATGCGGCCCGACCAGGCCGTAGGCGGCCTGGACCCGGACGTCCGAGGGTCCCAGGTCGCCCAGGGCCATGGTCGCCCGCAGCTCCAGGGACGCGCCGACCTCGGGGGTGTCGCCCAGGTTGGCGGCCTCCACATGCTCGACCCGCACCCCCGGCCACGCCTGGCGGACCCGCAGCTTCCAGGCGGCGAAGCTCCGGGCCGGATCGTGGTCGTCCGCCGACAGCGCGCGGGCCGAGGAGGCCGCCGGGGCGTAGAGAGCGATCACGTAGTCGCGGAGCATCCGGCCCGCCAGGACCTTGGGACCGAGAGAGGTCAGGGTGTGCCGGACCATCTCCAGCCAGCGCAGCGGCAGGCCGTCGGAGGCGCGGTCGTAGAACCGGTCGGCCACCTCGTGGTCGATCAGGTCGTAGAGCGCGTTCGCCTCCAGCTCGTCGCGGCGGTCGGGGTCGGCGACACCGTCCGCGGTGGGGATGGCCCAGCCGTTGGTGCCGTCGTACCACTCGTCCCACCAGCCGTCACGGATCGACAGGTTGAGCCCGCCGTTCAGCGCGGCCTTCATCCCGGACGTGCCGCACGCCTCCAGCGGGCGGAGCGGGTTGTTCATCCACACGTCACAGCCCTGGACGAGCAGCTGGCCCAGGGCCATGTCGTAGTCGGGCAGGAAGACGACGCGGTGCCGCACGTCCTCCCTGTCGGTGAACTTCACGATCTGCTGGATGAGCTTCTTGCCGCCCTCGTCGGCGGGGTGCGCCTTGCCCGCGATCACGATCTGGACCGGCTTGTCCGGGTCGAGCAGCAGCCGGCGGAGCCGATCGGGGTCGCTCAGCATCAGGGTGAGCCGCTTGTAGGACGGCACCCGGCGGGCGAAGCCGATGGTCAGCACATTCGGGTCGAGGGCGTCGTCGATCCAGCCGAGTTCGGCTCGCGACGCGCCCCTGGCGAGCCAGGACCGGCGCAGCCGCTCCCTCGCCGCCTCGACCAGGCGGGCCCGCAGCCGTCCGCGTATCCCCCAGACGTCCGCGTCGGCGATCTTGTTGACCCCCTCCCAGCCCTGGGCCCGCTCGACCAGGGTGGGCAGCTCCCGTCCCGCCAGCTCCATGATCTCGCGGCCCACCCAGGTGGGCGCGTGCACGCCGTTGGTGATCGACCCGATCGGGATCTCATCCAGGTCGAAGCCGGGCCAGAGCCACCGGAACATCTCCCGGCTGACCGCGCCGTGCAGCTCGGAGACGCCGTTGACCCGCTGGGCCAGCCGCATGCCCATCGCGGCCATGTTGAACCTGCCGTGCTCCTCCTCGGCCCCGAGCTCCAGGATGCGGTCCACCGGAACCGTGGGCCAGGCGTTGTCCCCGCCGAACTGGCGGGCGATCATCTCGCTGGGGAAGCGGTCGATCCCGGCGGGGACCGGGGTGTGGGTGGTGAAGACCGTCCCGGCGCGGACCACCTCCAGGGCCTCGTCGAAGGAGAGCCTGGCCTCGGTGAGCTCGCGGATGCGCTCCAGGCCCAGGAAGCCGGCGTGGCCCTCGTTGGTGTGGAAGACCTCGGGCTCGGGCTGGCCGGTGACGCGGGCGTAGGCCCGCAGGGCGCGGACCCCTCCCACGCCGAGCAGCAGCTCCTGCATCAGGCGGTGGTCGGTGCCCCCGCCGTACAGGCGGTCGGTGACGTCGCGGGCCGCGGGGTCGTTCTCGGCCACGTCGGAGTCGAGCAGCAGCAGCGGGACCCGGCCCACCTGGGCCACCCAGACCTGGGCGTGCAGGGTGCGCCCCTCGGGCAGGCCGATCGCGATCCGGACCGGCGTGCCGTCATCCTCCTTCAGGAGGGTCAGCGGGAGCCCGCCGGGGTCGAGGGACGGATAGTGCTCCAGCTGCCAGCCCTCCGGGGAGAGCGACTGACTGAAGTAGCCGTGGTGGTACAGCAGGCCGACGGCCCAGATCGGCACCCCGAGGTCGCTGGCGGCCTTGAGGTGGTCGCCGGCGAGGATGCCCAGGCCGCCGGAGTACTGCGGCAGCGCGGCGGCGATGCCGTACTCGGGGGAGAAGTAGGCGACGGCGCGGGGGGCGTCGGGGATCGTCTGGTACCAGCGCGGCGCGGTCATGTATTCGCGGAGGTCGTCCGCCGCGTCCGCGAGCCGCCGCAGGAAGCGGCGGTCGGCGGCCAGTTCACGGAGGCGGCTCGGCTCAACGGCCCCGAGAAGGGCGACCGGATCATGGCCGGCCCGCTCCCAGACGACCGGGTCCACCTCGGCGAAAAGGTCCAGTGTTTCGGGGTGCCAGGACCAGCGCAGATTGTGCACAAGCTCGCCAAGGGAGGCCAGCTCCGGTGGAAGGACGGTGCGGACGGTGAACCTGCGGATTGCTCTCACGGTGCCAGACCCTACGTACTCAGCGCCACGAGGGCGACCAAAACACTCACGGCTCTCCCCCTCACCGCTATCAAACGGCCCCAAACACATCAAAGGCGGGTTGATCACGGTAAGAGCCTGTCTGCATGGACAACTCGCCGAAGAGTAAGAGGTCCCGCACTCTTCCACCTTCACGCATGAAGATGGACTATTGGGGCAGCGCAGCTAGAAGCCACATCTAGCCGCCGTAATGTTCTGCCCCCGGGGAACCGGCCGTCCGCACAGGGGGCAGGACACGATCCTGCCCCCAGGCCGGTCCGCGGGGGATGGTTTGATAAAGCGAAGATCTTTTCCTGTTGACTTTTTCCGACGGTACCGGGCGTGCCGTCGCTACCTTGAGACGCGATGATCGGACGAATTCCAATCCAGGACATCCAGCCCACGGTCGACTGCGGGCACTACCCCGCCAAGGCCGCCGCGGGCGAGACCTTCGAGATCACCGCCACCGTGTTCCGGGAGGGACACGACGCGGTGGCCGCCGGAGCCGTGCTGACCGGTCCCGACGGCGTGCGCGGGCCGCTGCTGCGGATGCGCGAGCTGGGGCCCGGCACGGACCGCTGGGGCGTCGAGGTGACACTGCCCACCGAGGGCGAGTGGCACTTCCGCGTCGAGGCGTGGAGCGATCCCGTCGCCACCTGGCTGCACGACGCGGGCATCAAGATCCCGCGTGACCTGGACGCCGAGCTGATGTGCGAGGAGGGCGCCCGGCTCTTCGAGCGCGCCGCGAGAGCCGTACGGCCCGCGGACTGCCGGGCGGCGGGCGGACACCCGCCGGAGCACCGCGGCGCCCGTGATTCCCGCGATTCCCACAGTTCTCACAGTGTCCGAGAGTCCCGAGAGTCCCGCGAGTCCCCTGGCGCCCGCGATTCCCAGGGGGGCCGCGGAGCCCATGTGTGCGGGCACCGGGCCGCGTTGCAGGCGATGGCGGCCAAGCTGCGAGACGAGCGGCTCGACCCGCGGGCCCGCTTCTCGCTGGCCCAGCTTCCCGAGACCGCGGAACCGCTGCGGGCGCACCCGCTGCGGGACCTGGTGACCCGCTCCGCCAGGCGGACGGTCGTCGTGGACCGGCGCAGGGCGCTCTTCGGCTCCTGGTACGAGTTCTTCCCCCGGTCCGAGGGTGCGATCGTCGAACACGGCGTGGCCCCCAAATCCGGAAATTTCAGGACTGCCGCGAACCGGTTGCCGGGGATCGCGAAGATGGGCTTCGACGTCGTCTACCTCCCCCCCGTCCACCCGATCGGGCACAGCTTCCGCAAGGGCCGCAACAACACGCTGACGCCCGAGCCCTACGACCCGGGCTCGCCCTGGGCGATCGGCTCCGAGGAGGGCGGGCACGACGCCATCCACCCCGACCTCGGCACCTTCGAGGACTTCGACGCCTTCGTGGCCAAGACCCGCGAGTTCGGCATGGAGGTCGCCCTCGACCTGGCCCTGCAGTGCGCGCCGGACCACCCCTGGGTCAAGGAGCACCCGGAGTGGTTCAACATCCGCGCCGACGGTTCGATCGCGTACGCGGAGAACCCGCCGAAGAAGTACCAGGACATCTACCCGCTGAACTTCGACAAGGACCCCGAGGGCGTCTACGCCGAGGTCAAGCGGGTGATACGGCTGTGGATGGACCACGGCGTGCGGATCTTCCGGGTGGACAACCCGCACACCAAGCCGGTGGCGTTCTGGGAGCGGCTGCTGGCCGACATCGCCTCCACCGACCCGGACGTGCTGTTCCTCGCCGAGGCGTTCACCCGTCCGGCGATGATGCAGACGCTGGCCAAGGTCGGGTTCCACCAGTCCTACACCTATTTCACCTGGCGGAACTCCAAGCCGGAGATCGAGGAGTACTTCCACGAGCTCTCCCACCGGACCTCGCACTTCCTGCGGCCCAACCTGTTCGTCAACACGCCGGACATTCTTCACGAATACCTCCAACACGGGGGAGTCGCGGCATTCAATATCAGAGCGATTCTCGCGGCGATGGCGATGCCGACCTGGGGCGTCTATTCGGGATATGAACTCGCGGAGAATGTCCCGGTTCGCCCTGGTAGTGAAGAATACCTAGATAGCGAGAAATATCAGTACAAGCCTCGCAATTGGGCTGAGGCCGAGCGAGAAAGCCGCAGTCTGGCCCCTCTCATCACACAACTTAATTTGCTACGAAGAGCGCACCCGGCGCTCCAGGAACTGCGTAACCTACGATTCCACAACGTCGATCATCCGGACGTGGTCTGCTTCTCAAAGCGGCTACCCGGCGCCTACGACACGGCCACACGACGGCACGGCCTGGGCGACGTGGTCCTGACTGTCGTGAACCTCGATCCTCACAACACCCACGAGGCGACGGTGTCCCTGGACATGCCCGCCCTCGGTCTCGACTGGAACGCCGAATTCGTCGTCGACGACGAGCTTTCCGGACAGTCGTACCACTGGCGGCAGACCAACTACGTACGCCTCGATCCTCATATCCACTCAGCACACATCTTCACTCTGCGTGCCACGGCGAACCAGCGGTGAGCCGGCCGGGTACGCATACCGGCAAACAGCGGGGAGCCCACTGGTGAATCAGGTACCTGAGCCTATTCCGAACACCTTCGACGAGGAGAACCCTCGCGACCCGTACTGGTTCAAACGCGCCGTCTTCTACGAGGTGCTGATCCGGGGATTCGCCGACTCCAACGGGGACGGCACCGGAGACATCCGGGGCCTGATCGAGAGGCTGGACTACCTCCAGTGGCTCGGCGTGGACTGTCTCTGGCTGCTCCCGCTGTACGAGTCGCCGCTCCGCGACGGCGGCTACGACATCGCGGACTTCATGAAGATCCTGCCGGAGTTCGGCGACCTCGGGGACTTCGTGAAGCTGGTGGACGAGGCACACAAGCGCGGCATGCGGGTCATCGCCGACCTGGTGATGAACCACACCAGTGACCAGCACCCCTGGTTCCAGGCGTCCCGGCACGATCCGGAGGGGCCGTTCGGCGACTTCTACGTCTGGCACGACGACGACGAGCGCTACCAGGACGCCCGGATCATCTTCGTCGACACCGAGACGTCCAACTGGACCTACGACCCGGTGCGCCAGCAGTACTACTGGCACCGCTTCTTCCACCACCAGCCGGACCTCAACTACGAGAACCCGGACGTGCAGGACGCCATGCTGGAGGTGCTGCGGTTCTGGCTGGACCTCGGCATCGACGGGTTCCGGATGGACGCCATCCCCTACCTGTTCGAGCAGGACGGCACCAACTGCGAGAACCTGCCCAGGACGCACGCCTACCTCAGGCGGGTCAGGGCCGAGGTGGACCGGCTCTACCCCGACCGGGTGCTGCTGGCCGAGGCCAACCAGTGGCCCGCCGACGTGGTCGAGTACTTCGGCGAGCCCGCGACCGGCGGCGACGAGTGCCACATGGCGTTCCACTTCCCGCTGATGCCGCGCATCTTCATGGCGGTGCGGCGCGAGTCGCGCTACCCGATCTCGGAGATCATGGCCCAGACGCCCAAGATCCCCGAGCACTGCCAGTGGGGCATCTTCCTGCGCAACCACGACGAGCTGACGCTGGAGATGGTGAGCGACGAGGAACGCGACTACATGTACTCCGAGTACGCCAAGGACCCCCGGATGCGCGCCAACGTGGGCATCCGGCGGCGGCTGGCCCCGCTGCTGGAGAACGACCGCAACCAGATCGAGCTGTTCACCGCGCTGCTGCTGTCGCTGCCCGGCTCCCCCGTGCTCTACTACGGCGACGAGATCGGGATGGGCGACAACATCTGGCTGGGCGACCGCGACGGCGTGCGCACGCCCATGCAGTGGAGCCCGGACCGCAACGCCGGGTTCTCCAGCTGCGACCCCGGCCGCCTGTACCTCCCGGTCATCATGGACCCGATCTACGGCTACCAGGCGATCAACGTCGAGGCGCAGCAGAAGAACTCCGGGTCGCTGCTGCACTGGACCAAGCGCATGATCGACATCCGTAAGCGCCATCCGGTCTTCGGTCTCGGCGCGTTCACCGAGCTGAACTCCTCCAACCCGAGCGTGCTGGCCTACGTGCGTGAGCTGGGCGACGACCGGATGCTGTGCGTCAACAACCTGTCGCGGTTCCCGCAGCCGGTCGAGCTCGACCTGCGCCGGTTCGAGGGGTCGATACCGGTGGAGACGATGGGCGGAGTCCCGTTCCCGGCGATTGGCGAACTTCCGTATCTTTTGACGCTTCCTGGGCATGGGTTCTACTGGTTCACCCTGCCGCCCACAGCCCAGGAGGCGTAAAGCCGTGTTGACGGAGCTCCTTTCCGGCTGGATCATCCACCAACGATGGTTCGCCGGTAAGGGGCGCCCGATCGACGAACTCGGCGTCGAATTCGACACGGAGTTACGGCCCGGCCTGCGCCACCTGATCGTCTCGGTGCGCCAGGCCGGCGAGCGCGACCGCTACCAGCTGCTGCTCGGCACCGAGGGGGAGACCTCCGGGCGGTTCAGCCACGCCCGGATCGGCGACGGCTACTACGACGCCGTCTACAACCCCGACCTCACCGGCTCCCTGCTGGAGGAGATGGCCGCCGGGCGCGACCTCGGCCCGCTCCGCTTCCGCCGCCTGGAGGGAGTGGAGATCGACACCTCGCTGCGCAGCCTGGTGCTCGGCGCCGAGCAGTCCAACACCTCCCTGGTGTACGGCGAGACCTACATCTGCAAGCTGTTCCGCCGCCTGATCCCGGGCGTCAACCCGGAGCTGGAGATCGTCACCGCGCTGGCCCGCCACGGCGCCCGGCACATCGCGCAGCCGTACGGCTGGATCGAGATCGACCTCGACGGCGAGCCCACCACACTGGCGATGACCCAGGAGTTCCTGTCCACCGCCAACGACGGCTGGGCCCTGGCCCTGACCAGCGTCCGCGACCTCTACGCCTCGCTCGACCCCTCGGCCTCCAACGCGGGCGGCGACTTCAGCGCCGAGTCCTACCGGCTCGGCGTCGCCACAGCCGAGGCCCACCACGAGCTGGCCGCCGCCTTCCCCACCGGGGTGATGGGGGCCCAGGACGTCAAGCAGACGGTCGAGGACCTGCGCCGCCGCCTGGCCCAGGCGGTCATCGAGGTGCCCCGGCTCGCCGACCACGCGCGGGTGGCCGAGGAGGCCTACCGGCGGGTCGCCGACGTGGTCGCCGAGGTGCCGGTCCAGCGGGTCCACGGCGACTACCACCTGGGCCAGGTGATGCGCACGACCAGCGACTGGGTCATCCTCGACTTCGAGGGCGAGCCCGGCCAGCCGCTGGCCGAGCGCCGCGCCCTGTCCTCCCCGCTGCGGGACGTGGCCGGCATGCTCCGCTCGTTCGACTACGCGGCCCGCCACCTGCTGGCCGACCACCCCAAGGCCGACGCGCTGCGCCCCCGGGCCGTGGAGTGGGCCGACCTGAACCGCTCGTCCTTCCTGGCCGGCTACTCCGCCGGCGGTGGCCGCCTGCACGCCGAGGACGCCGTCCTGCTCCGCGCCCTGGAGATGAGCAAGGCCGTCTACGAGGTCGTCTACGAGGCCCGCAACCGCCCCACCTGGCTCCCCATCCCCCTCGCCGCCTTCCAAACCGACCGTTGACCCGCTCGCCGGGCCTCTGATCAGTCGTCCCACAGAAGGCCTCAACCGAGTCTCCGCCGCACAGAATCAGGGCCATACCCTCAAACACAATCATTAACATTAAAAATATACATAACAGACAATATCATCATGATCAATAAACTCCGGACCGGACCTTTTCGAAATACCCTCGCTAATCGCAAATTCATGATGTGATTCATCCGTTCTTCTCCGGCAAGGGTTGCCAAAGGACACACCGATGGGATGATGCACACCATGAAAGGCGTCGTTGACCTCCTCGGACGACCGACATATACAATGTCGCAGGTCGATCGCCTGCTCGGCCTGTGCCCCGGCACCGCGCGACGCTGGATTGACGGCTACGTCCGTGGCGGTCGCACCTACGATCCGGTCGTCCGGCAGCGCCACACCGGAGAAGAGACGGCCACATGGGGCGAGTTCGTCGAGACCCGCCTGCTGGCCGAGTACCGCGACGCGGGCGTTCCCATCATTAACATGCGGCCGGCCATAGCGAAGTTGCGAACCGAGACTCGATTGCAGTACCCCCTCGCACAGTCGGCGAATTTCGTGACCCCCCACGGCAAAGAGCTCGTCCAGCGAGTTCAGGAACAGGTCGGACTGCAGAAGGAACTTCTTCTCGTGGTGGTACGCAGCGGCCAGCTCGTCATGGCCGACCCTGTTGAGATCTTCGTCAGAGCAGTGGAGTTCGACAACGGAACCGCCGTGCGCATGCTCCCCGATCCGGAGCTTCCCGGCGTCAAGATCGATCCGTTACGGGCCTTCGGCGAACCCGCCGTTCGATCGGTTCCCACCGAAGTCATCGCCGAGCAGGTCAGGGCGGGCGACTCCGAAGAGACGATCTCCGAACTGTATGAACTCCCACTTGAACAGGTACGTGCCGCAGTCTTGTTCGAGAAGCGCCGCAGCGCCTGAGCCTCTGGAACGTCATGCCCCCCATAGACCCGCAGAGCATGCGCTTTTTCGTTGACGAGACCTCTCTCGGCGTTGGCCGGGCTCTGGCCCTTCTGCGCCGGGACGTCATCCACACCAACCATCGGCTCATCCCCGAGGTGCCTCTCGGCGCGCTGGACGATGACTGGATTCCCAAGGTGGCGGCCAGGGAACTGGTAGTGATCACACGGGACAAACGCATCCGCACCAAGCACGCGAAGGCCATACTCTACGCCCAAAATGGGCTACGTGTGTTCTGGATCGCCGGTAAGAAGGATCTCTCCAATTGGGACACCATGTGCCTGCTGGCACGCCGGTGGAATGACATCGAACGGGAAATCAAGGAGCGTGGTCCCGGCCCCTGGTTCATGGGGATCAGCGAGACCAAGCTCAGCGACATGCGGATCGCACTCCACGGGCAGTGGTAAGTCCACTGCCTTGTACGGCGAACTGCTCCCGCACACCTGGCGCGCCCGACAGCGCGGTGGAAGCCCTTTGGGGTGCGATCGATCTCGGCCTGGGGATCCTTGCCGGCCATCTCGCGCTTGCAGCGCATCCGTGAAAGGCATCCACCGGCATGTGGAACCAAGTCCCGGCCAGGATGTCGAGAAGTTCCCCGGCGATGCCGGTCCGGTCACCTCGGCGAGGGTCGGTGACAACCGCGCCCGGCCGCCCCCCAGCCGCATGGAGCCTCGCGAGTGATGTGCGGCGCGCTCTCCGGCTCGGCGCCCCGCCCTCCCTCGCCCGCGGCGGCCGGCGGTCAGGGAACCAGTGTGATCTCGGGATATCGCCGGTCCGGCGTGTCGAACAGGTGTGTGGCCCGTCCCTTGAGATGCAGGTCGAAGAAGGCGGTGATGTGGGCACGCTGCACCGCCACCGACCGTGCCGGATCGATCGTGCCGACGAGATCCTTGACCTGCGGCAGCATGACCTGCAGGTCGGTGAACGAGCCATGCGCAGCGCCGGCCAGCCTCAGCTCGCGCCTCCATCCGCCGGAGGCGTTCCAGAAGGACTTCCAGGTAGGATCGCCCGCCCGGGTGTGCGCCTGGGCCGCGAACTGCAGGAACGGCCTGCGCACCCCTGTCCGTGCCACGGGACCCACGTAGGAGCCGTCGAGGTTGACGCCCGCGTCGACGCGAGGGTCGTCGTGGGCGAGCTGGGCGGCCACGGATCCGCCGATGGACTGGCCGAGTATCCCGATCTTCGAGAGGTCCGCGACACCGCGCAGTCCGGCGATCTTGTCAAGGCGGCCGAGTACGAACCTCATGTCCGCCAGACGGATCCCGGCGTGCTTTCCGAGCAGCTTCGCGATGACGCTCGGCGTCAGCTTCGACGGTAGCGGGACGGCCCGCTCGACCCTCCCCCCGGGGAACTCGACCTGATCGGCCTCGTAGGTGTGGTCCACGGTGACCACCAGGTAGCCACGGCTGGCCAGCTCCTCCACGAGCACCGTGCCGAGGGTCCGCGGCCCACCGTCCCCCGCCGAGAACAGCACCACCGGCAGCGCCCCGGCCTTCCGGTCGACCGGCGCCCCTTCCCGGGCGTGGGTCGTCGTGGCGGCCCAGTCCACGCTGCCCCGTTTGATTCCCATCGCGGGTGCCGAGCGCCGGTCCCAGTCGGCCGCCGCCATCCGTGACATGTGCGGTGCCGGAGGACGATCGGAGGGTCCGGCCGGATACCAGAGGCTCACCATCAGCTCCCGATACGGCCGCGCCTTCACCAGCGGATCCCGCCGCGACGAGTCAACCAGCCGCAACGCACGGGTGCCGATCGAATACCGCCCCGTGGGGGCGGGCAACGTCACCTTGACTGCGGGGGCGGGGGAGGCGGCGAGCGTGGTGGCCGCCCCGGCGATCGTCGCTCCGCCGGCGGTGGCCGCGGCCGTACCGGAGGCGGCGTGGGCGGGGTGGGCCGTCGACGGGACGGCGGTGGTGGTCGCGAGGGCGAGCGCGGCGATGGCCACGCGGCGGCGTGTGAATGCGGTGGTCGGCATGTGGTCGGCTCCGTTCTCGATGCGTATTCCTGGTTCAGGAGCTTTCCAGCGATCTTCCGGCCCGCACGAGCGGCCGGGAGCTGATCCGGCCATACGACTTCGGGCTGACCCTCCTCCCAGGGGAGGAGGGAATTCGGCCTGGCAGATCGCCTAGTGTGGCGATATGAACGGCCGGCCCCGGATGCTCGACGCCCTGCCGGCCGCCGCGATCTTCCTCGTCACCCTCGGCCCCGGCCAGGTTCTGCGGGGCGGTCTTGAGGTGGTGCTCCTCCAGGTCGGCCTCGTGCTGCCCCTGGTGTGGCGGCGGCGCGCCCCGCTGACGGTGTTCGCGGTGATCGCGACGGTGGCGGGCCTTCAGTGGCTGGCCGGTGTTCAGCTGCCCGCGGACGTGGCGCTGCTGGTGGCCCTGTACACCGTCGGCGCGCACGCGACGTGGCCGCGCACGCTCACGGCCGCGGCGGTGGTCGAGGCCGGGGCGGTGCTGGCCTCGGCACGGTGGGCGCCCGAGGGGCAGTTCCTCCTGTCGGTGACGGCGTTGACGGCGATGATCGCCGCCGCGGCCGTCACCGGCACGAGCATGCGGACCAGGCGTGCCTACCTCGCCGCGCTGGAACGCGACCGCGACCAGCGCGCCCGGCTCGCGGTCGCCGAGGACCGGGCCCGGATGGCACGCGACATGCACGACATCGTCACCCATAACCTCTCCGTCATGATCGCCCTCGCTGACAGCGCCCACTACGTCGGCGCCGACGCCCCGGACAAGGTGTCCGCCGCCGTCGGCCAGATAGCGGAAACCGGCCGCCAGGCCTTGGCCGACATGCGCCGTAGCCTCGCCCCGCACTCCGACGACCACGAGCCGGACGCGGCCGGCGGGACGGGATCGCGGGCGGCCGGCGACCTGCGGCGGCACCCGACACCCGGTCTCGCCCAGCTCCCGGCCCTGGTCGACCGGCTGCGAGCCGCCGGGCTAGCGGCCGGCCTCCAGACGTACGGCGACGCCGCCCGGATCCCGGCCGCCGCCCAGCTCACCGTCTACCGCCTGACCCAGGAGGCCCTGACCAACGTGCTCAAACACACCCCGCCCGGAACCCGCGCCGAGGTCCGGATCGAGGTCTCGCCCGAGGCCGTCACCCTGGAGGTCACCGACAACGGCACCGCCCCGGCGGCCGTCGGCGGCGGGCACGGCGTCGAAGGCATGCGTGACCGGGTGGCCGCCTACGGCGGAACCTTCCGGGCAGGCCCACTCCCGGCGGGGGGCTGGCGGGTATCGGCTCGGCTGGATCTCACCGCGACCCACCGTGGGACGCTCCGGGAGGGCTCGCGAGACGGGAGCGCGGCGTGACGATTCGCATCCTCCTCGCCGATGACGAGTCGCTGCTGCGCATGGCCTTCACCATGGTTCTCGGGATCCAGCCCGACATGTCGGTGGTAGGTGAGGCCGCCGACGGGGCACAGGCCGAACGCCTGGCACGTCAACTCCACCCCGACGTCGTCCTCATGGACATTCGCATGCCGGGCACCGACGGCATCGAGGCCACCCGCCGGATCGTCCGCGCCTGCCCGCGGACCCGAGTGCTCATTCTGACCACCTTCGACCTGGACGAATACGCCTTCGCGGGCCTCAAGGCGGGCGCGTCCGGCTTCCTGCTGAAGAACTCCCGCCCGGACGATCTACTGGCCGCCATCCGCAGCATCGCCGACGGCGACGCGGTGGTGTCCCCGAGGATCACCCGTCGCCTGCTGGAGAACTTCGCCCCGCAACTGCTCAACGGCGGCGGCCCCGATCAGGACGGACGGCTCGCCCGCCTGACCACCCGCGAACGCCAAGTGCTCATCCAGGTGGGCCGTGGCCTGTCCAACGCGGAGATCGCCGCGGCCCTGCACCTGGCCGAGGCGACCGTGAAAACCCACCTGGGCAGAATCCTGGACAAACTCCAGCTACGCGACCGGGTACAGGCCGTGGTTTTCACCTACGAGTCCGGCCTCATCCAGCCGGGTTGACCAGCCCGTCCGAGCCCTCTTCAGCGGCTGGAGCGGAGCGACAGCCATGATCGTCTCACTCCCCGGTCGCCGGCGGATCACGGGTTGAGCGGGAAGGGAAGGGCCGCGTCGTGGACCCGCGTCGGACACGGGGACGGCCCCCTCGATGAGCATGGCCGACTCGGCTTCGATGTCGATCGTGATGAAACCGCCGTGGCGGCTCAACGCGTAGGACACGAGAAGCCTCTGGCGGCCGTCAGGGACTTCTCTTGGTGCTGAGAGCAGGATTAGAAGCAATGCCGGGGAGTTAAACGTCTCCCGTTTTGCTGATTTGACCACCTGTTAGCCTGCGCGTATGGAAGATCTGGGACCCGTGGCTTGGCCACCTGAGCCGATTAGGACCAAGCGGCTCGTGCTCCGTGAGCCCGAGGCCCGGGACCGTGCGGCTTCCATCGAGCTGCTTGCCTCGCCAGAGGTGCACACCTACCTCGGCGGCCCCCGGCCGCGTGACGAGCTTGAGCGCGAAATGTCCGGGGCTCCCGAGCGGCGGCCCGGGAGCTTCGTCGTTGATCTCGACGGGTCGATGATCGGCCAGATCCTGTTAAGGAGAGCAACGGGGCACCGTCACCCGGCTGCCGTGGGGAAGGCCGATCTCGGCTACCTGTTCCTGCCGCGGGCGTGGGGATTCGGGTACGCCGCCGAGGCGTGCGCGGCGGCACTCGGCTGGCTCACCGGCGCGCTTCCCGGCGAGCCGGTGGTGCTCACCACCCAGACCGCCAACGTCCGCTCGATGCGTCTCGCGGCGAAGCTGGGGTTCACCGAGGTGGAGCGGTTCGAGGCCTGGGGCGCCGAGCAGTGGCTCGGCATGTGGTCTCCGGTCACGCCGTCCAGTTGAGTTTGCGACGGAACCGCCGGGAAGCACCCGCCCATCCACGCGCGAGCGTCCTGCAACCGCGACGTGCCCGCGCGCATGCCGGGCGTCACCTCTAAAAGCAACGCCGTTCAGGGCTCGTTCCTGGCCCGGCTCGGCGCGCTGACCGTGCGGATCATCGACGCCGAGAGCTGAAATCCACAATCCTGGGCGGGTGGGTTCTCCCAGCCGGGATCGAGCAGGAGATCCGGGCCCTGCTGGTGGCCTACCAGGCGCTGCGGACCGCGATGACCGACGCCACCGACAGCGTCCCGAACACCGACCCGGACCGCGCAGGATTCACCATCGCGCTATCTGACGCCCGCGACCAACTCGTCCTGGCCGCGGGCATCATCACCGACACCGCCATCGACCTGGCCGGAGTCATCGGCCGCCACGTGCCGGCCCAGCTCCTGCCCAAGCGGCGGGTCCGCACCAAAGACCGCATCGTCAAACGAGCGATCTCCAAGTACAACGCACGCGGACCCGCCATCGACCGGACCACCTACAAGGCCACCATCAGCGTCAGCATGCTCCCGACCGACCCTTGACAGCATCCAGTCCGCTCTAACCGAACGGCGTTGGGATTAGAAGTCGAACTCGCCCTTCTTGGCGCCGTCGACGAAGGCATCCCACACACCGGCACTCAGCACGAACGGCGCCCGCTCCGGGGCCTCGGTGTCCCGCAGACCAACCCGGCCACCCGACAACGGAGCCACCTCAAGGCAGTTCCCCTGGTTGGACGCGCTCTTGGTCGCCTTACGCCAGGCCGCGGTCTCCAGCTCGTCACTCAGGTCCATAATCTCTGCGCCTCTCTGATCAACTCGATCGAGACATGCTGTGGATGTGCCCCAGCTCGGATGGTGTCATATCGGGCGTGAATCGCCTCGACATCTTCCAACCGATCCGTCACGTGGCCGTGAATCGCAGATTCGATATATACCGTATCCGCACTTCCTGGTAGCTGCGCGATAATAAATCCCCCCGAGGTGCCGGTGGTCGCCCCAAGCGCCAAGGGGACGACTTGGATGCCGATCCTCGGCAGATCGACTGCTTCCAGGAGGCGTTCGACCTGACGGAGCATGATCTCTTTACCGCCGATCGGACGGTGCAGGACTCCTTCGTCGAGGACAACCCAGAGCATCGACCGAGTCAACAGGGCAAAAGCTGCCTGTCGCTCCATTCGTGCCTGCACGGCCTTCTCCACCTGCTCATCCGTTATGCCGGGCTCACCTCGGATCACCACTCGCGCATATTCCTCCGTTTGGAGAAGGCCAGGCACGACGAGCGGTTCCCAAGTATGCAGGGATTGAGCCTCTCGCTCGATGTCCAGCCAGCCGCGGAACCAGCGGGGGCTTGCCGCGCGGGTGAGGTGTTCCCAGAGACGGACAAGCTCTCCACCTGCCTCCAGGGCGTCGTCACAGCGCTGGACGAAGTTGCGGCTTGGCGTGCGCTGACCCCTTTCGATGAAGCCGACCAAGCTCATGCTGAATTGGATGATTTCCGCCAGGCGCTCTTGGGACATGTCAGCCCCTTTTCGGTGCTTGCGGAGTTCGGCCCCGAAAAGAACCAAGGGCTTTCCTGGCGGGTCAAGCTCGGAGGACACGGACATTTCAACTCCGTCCGATGAGTTGGGGGGAGGAACGCCACATCGGCACCACAAATGCCACAGCCGCACTACAAACTGTCTTGGCGGCGTGCCGGGGGTTCTGATACCCAACGTATCCCGCCGGAGGCACTCTGTGAAGAGTCTCGGAAAGCAAGAACGCCGCCGGAGAGGCCTTTTTATGCACGCAGGGCGCACCCCCAGGAAAACGTCGTCAAAATCACCTTCTATGTCCGGATAAGAGGGGTGAAGAATGAACACGAGGAGATCGAAAACATATGATTCAGCGAGTGATTCACCGACCTTCCGGATACAGAGCTGTCACCACCTCGTAAGCCGCGCGGGAACAGTCCGGCCACCCGAGGGGGTCGCGGCGTGATCTGGCATGACACCTGGACACGGATGAGCGGGCGGCACCGGCGTGGCGAGCCCGTCATGCCGGTCCCTCCCCGCCCCTGGGACGTGGCCAAGCAGGCCGCCGCCCGGCGGATGGACCTGACCGAGCCCGCGTGGACCGTCTGGTACGGCCTGGGGGCGCGGCGCTTCTACGCCGTCGCCACCTGGCCCGCCCCCGAGCCCCTGATCGTGCAGGCCCGCACCGCCGACGAGCTGTGCGCCCTGATGCGCGAGGCCGAGCAGGCGACGCCGTCACCCACTTGGCTCGTCCCGAACGGCCCCGCACAGCCGTCCCCACCCTCATCCTCGGCACCGGCTCCGGCCACGGCCGACCGGCCCGGCCCAGCCCAGCCCGCCGGACGCCTCCCCCACTCCTGTCGATCCCCCCCGCGCACACCTCACCCCCACCCGGAGAAGCTCCGACGCCCATAGCGCCGGACGGCCTGCGCACCGTCTGCTGGGACCTGCCCCACGACCGTTCGCTGGTTCTCAGTGTTTCTCAGTGAGTACCGGCGAGTCGCCGCGTTGCCGCGACGGCGTTCCCCGTTTTCCGGGGTTCCCGTTTCGCCGGTGCGTGCCCGGCGCGGACGCCGGGTCTTACCGCTCCTCCACGGGCGTTTTCCGTCTCCCCGCGACTCTGGGCGACGTCGGCCGCGAGCGCGGCCAGGTTGAGCGCGGCGTTATGGTCCCGGTCCAGGACCAGGCCGCACCCGGTGCAGGCGTAGGTGCGTTCGGACAGGGCGAGCCTGGCTTTCACCGCGCCGCATCCCGAACACGTCTTACCGGAGGCAAACCAGCGGCCGGCGACGACCAGACGGCCGCTGTTCCACCCGGTTTTGTAGGTGAGCTGCCGCCGCACCTCGGCCATGCCGACATCGGCGACCGCACGGGCCAGACGCCGGCCGGCGAGCATGCCGGACACGTTCAGGGCTTCGACCACGACCGTGCCGTAGATACCGGCCAGGCGGCTGGTGAGCTGGTGGACGCCGTCGCGCCGCCGGTTGGCGACGCGCGTGTGCGCCTTGCCGAGCGCCGCCCTGGACTTGGCCCAGCGGGCGGACGGCTCGCGCCCGCCGCCGTCGGGGGTGCGCGGGCCGACACGGCGGGCGAGTTACCTGTTCAGCCTGCGCAGCCGCTTCAACGCCGACCGGTGATGCCCGGGGTTGGCGTCGACCTCTCCGGTGGACAGCACCGCGAGGTCCTTCACGCCGAGGTCCACTCCCACGACCGTAGCCGGGTGGTCCGAAATGCGTTCGGTGCGGTCGAGTTCGCAGGTGAACGCGACGAACCAGCGGCCACCCTCCCACCGGACCGTGGCCGACAGGATCCGGCCGGTGCCACGTTCCAGATGCCGGGCGAGCTTGCGTGTGGACTCGTGGGTGCGGATCGTCCCGAGCCGGGGCAGCCTCACATGGCGGCGGCCGGCCTCCCGCTGCTCAAACGCGTCGCTCCGCCGATCGCCGCCCTGATCGGCCTCGTCCTGACCGGCCGGCTGATCCGCTGGGCCCCGCGCCCTCGGAGCGACCGCGACCGCCCCGGCAATCACTGAACCATTGGGTGGGACCCGATGGTCCCACGCCCGTCAAACGGTGTTCCGAGGGTGCCCGATCAGCATTGGAAAGCGTATAAGCCGGGCCGGGCCTACTCCGCTGAGATGCCATGTTGAGTACGGAAGGCCTCCACCTCGGCGTCACTCGAATCGACACAGAATTCATTTCCATCCGGGTCTGCCATGACTATCCAACCTATGTCATCCACCCTGCGATGCTCGCTGATGACGGTGGCTCCCAGATCTATCAGACGGGCCACCTCCCGAGCCAGACTAACCTCGCCGGGATTCAGATGCATGTGTAGCCGGCTCCCCACGCCGGGTGTTTTGTCACTGTGTAAAAAAAGTATCCGTGACGGCTGGTTGCCCTGAGGGAGATCCACCCAGCACCCGGAGGGGCCCGTATCGACCGGCAGATCACCAAGCGCGGCGCCCCAGAATCGCGCAAGCTTGAGTGGAACCTGAGACTGGAAGACCAGGTATCTGAACAGCGAGGCCATGTGCCCAGTGTCGCAGAACCCTCAGATGCCCGGAAGGGGTAACACGTACTCATGGTGATCACATTAGCGCCGAGAGTGCATATTAGATATTCGGTTTCACTGTAACTGAGCTTGAAAGGCTGAAGTTACAACGGTTCGAGGATCAGGCCGGTCTGGGCGATGAAGCCATCGAGCAGCGCGGGACGGTACTGCATCCGTTTGAGCTTGGTCTTGACCAGCGCGGTGAGCTGATCAACGTCATGGGGAGCGAGGTTGGCCAGGCCGCGTTTGAGAACCGACCACACCCCCTCGGCCGGGTTCAACTCGGGCGCATAAGCGGGAAGCTGGAAGACCGTCAGCCACGGACGCACCTCGACCGCGGTGCGCATCGCCCGTGACAGATGACGGCGGTCGTTGTCCCACACCACCACGAGCGGCCCGCCGAGTTGAGCGTGCACGGCATCCAGCAGCGCCGCGAACCGCGCAGGCCCGAAGCCCTTGACCTCACCCGGCTGCCCGCGCCGGACCAGCACCCGATACACCAGCCGGGTACGCTCACCCGGCTTGGCGCACACCAGCCCGGCCACCGCCACCCGGCCGTACCCTTTGCCGGTCACCGTCACCACCGGAGTACTGCCGCGCGGCGCCCAGGTGGTCGCCCTGGGCGGTCTTGAGGTTCTGCCCGGCCTCGTCGGCCCAGCACAGCCAGGCGCCCAGGTCGAGCGCCGCCCTTTCATGACCGGCCACTGCTCGGCGGCCCACGACTCGATCACCCCCTCGCCGCGCTCGACGGCCCGCCGCACGGGGATCTGCGGCGTCCAGCCGAGGCGATGCGGTCAGCCCGCCGCCCTCGGCATACCTCATACCTCCGGGATAGCCGATCGCCGTAGGCCGTCACCGGCCGCCCCCTGGTAACACCGGCCTTTCAAGCTCAGAAACAACCCTCTTGATCTACTCGATTTTCCCAGATACCGTCCATTTATGTCACGAAATATCAATCGACCTGTTAACCAAAAAGATCGGATGCAAGTGCGGAAATTCGGCAGGCCGGTCTCACTGGATGCTGGATCTCGGTGAACAACCCCTTTCAGATCACCGCATCAGAGCAGAAGATCCACGGCCAAGGCTGGATCACCAGCTGCACCTCTGGAGTAACCGACTGTCGGGTCGAGGTAGACCTTCTCAAAAACGGAAGCGCGGTTTCCACTTCGGCGATCTATTACGGATACTCTATTAATAAGCGACGTATCGTGAATTACGCATGTTCCTACCATCCTACGGGTACGTACAACTACACAACAAGGGGCTGGCTGTCGGTAGAGATCAACGGGACATGGCACCCAAATGCCGCCGACAGCGGCATAACTAAGTACTATTGCGTCTGAGATAAGCCCTCAGCATCCCAGAAACTTCAAGTCCACGAGAAGCCCCCTCGATCTTTCACGATCCTTGTGTGGTCAGCTGGTGTCTTCGGCTAATACTCCAGCCGCAGATCGTGAGGCTGAGCAGGATCGTGCGCACGTGAACCTGTAGGCATAGGGCCACAGGTTCGAGAGACGGCCACCGCTGTGACCATTCAGGTGTGATGGAACTGAAGATCAGGCGGTGGCCGCGTTGGCCAGCGTAGAACACCTCGACGCCGCGGGTCTGCACGCCGGCTTGGACGACGCGTTCGCCCATATCGCAGGCCGCTTCAAACGCCGGGAGGTCCGGCTGCGCGCCCGGCGCTGCCTGACCGGTCTGCTGTCCGGGCTGCAGCGCACCACCGGCTGGTCCCTGGCCGAGCACGCCCTGCCGCACGAGTACCCGCCCTGGCGGAGCGTCTACGGCTACTTCGCCCACTGGCAGAACGACGGCGTCTTCACCCGGCTCAACGGCCTGCTGCGGCACCTGGCCAGCACCGCAGAAGGCCGCGATCCCAACCCCACGGCCTGCGTCATCGACGCCCAAAGCGTCAACACCTCCGCCAACGTACCCGCCGCCGGCCAGGGCTACGACGCGGGCAAGAAGATCGCCGGCCGCAAGCGCAGCATCGTCACCGACACCCTCGGTCTGCTGCTGGCGGTCATGGTCACCGCTGCCGGCGTCTCCGACGGCGCCGCAGGCCTGCCCCTGCTGACCCAGGCCGCCGCAGACAACCCGACGATCACCAAGGCCTGGGCCGACAGCACCTACCGCACCAAGGTCATCGAAGGCGGCGCCGCACTGGGCATCGACGTCGAAGTCATCCGCCGTGACCCCGCCACCAGGGGATTCACCGCCCTCCCGCGAATCCACCCCAACCTGGAGAGACGCCTGAAGCACTAATCAGACAGAACTCACGGGATCAAACACCCACTGAGGGAAACGACACGCCTCGTGATAACTACTCAAATACGTTCCAAGAGGCCGATAACGAACGGATTCCAGATACCTTCCAGGATTGCTCCGGCGGGGGGCACCTTCTATAAACCTTGGGATGCACGGTGAGAACGGGACGCGGGAGCGTGGGTGGCGGCGTGGCCGCATAGTGGGGGCGGCGCTGGGGGCGGCGCTGCTGGTCGGTCTGGGGACCGGCCTCGTGGCCCGGCTGCTGATGCGCGCGATCAAGCTCGCCATCGGGGTGGACGTGGAGTTCTCCATGGCGGGGACGGCGGGGATCCTCATCGTCTTCGTGGTGCTCGCCGTACCGGCCGCGGTGACCGCGACCGCGCGGCCGGTGATCAGGCACGGCGGCCGGTGGGTGACCGCGCTGGTCACGGGCTGGGCCTCGGCGCGCACCGGTTTCGCCGACGCGCAGTCGATCCTGCTGGCCGATGAGGGACGGCTACCGCTGCTGGCGGCGCTGGCTGTGGCCTTCGCCGTGCTGGTGGTCGCCCAGGGGCAGCTCACACAGCGGGTGACGCGCCACCTGGCGGGTGGGGGAGGAGGCGTGGATCCATGACCTGGGATCCGCCTTTGACTCGACCATCGACTTTCGAATGCCGACGGAAACCCAGTCATTGAGGTTGCGCCCACCGAATTCGGATATCACGAGTCGCATGTGATACTTCAACACGACAACGTAGGAGCCATGTGACACAAGACGAAAAGCGCGAACCAACAATGGGGATCGTCACGGAATGGCATGGCGTCGACGGCCTAGGAGTGATCACCTCCGAGGACGTTCCCGGCGAGATCTGGGTGCACTTCTCGCACATCATGAATCCCCCACGGAATCTCACGGTAGGCCGGCCGGTCCGATTTACCTGGGAGGAGTTCCCACAAGACGGTTACCGATTCCGAGCTGTGCGGGTCTGGCCGGACGATCACGAAGATCAATTCGATGGAAATCCTGCCGACGAGGCTCCGTCGGCCGAGTTCGGGGGCTACGAGTCGCATTTGGAAATTCAATACGACAACGTAGAGGCCGATTAAGGCCGGGGGGCGGGCCGTCACGGTGAGCCCGCCTTCTTGTCCCGGTGGATCCGGAGACTGCCGACGTAGGCGGCGCCACGGCTCCGCGCCCTGTGCTCCGCCGCGCCAGGACCGGGATCGCCCCCGACGAACGTCCGAGTCGCCCGGAGGTCGAAACCGTCCTAGAGGGTGGCATTCCCCGGTGAAGCGGACACGCTGTCCCGGCACGAGGGGCCTGGAGCCCTCACCGTCGATGATCATCGGGAAGAGAACGAGAACACCCCCTGGGGCATCGACGGATCCGATGAAGGTGAAAACGTTCAGCGGCGGCCATCGCGCGCTCCCGCGCGACTCATAATCGGATCCACTTGCAGATATAGGGGGAAAACGGAGATCTCGCCCATATACCCCCTCACACCCCGGCCGGTTGAGACTTAAAACGACTTTCGTTCCTCAAGCCCGCGGAGCATGATGAAAAACGCCCACTTCCAGTTGCCCATACGGTGGCCGTCTCCCTGAAAGCAGTACAGGAGTTTGCTTTCGATGACATGTTTCCCCGCCGGTAACAAGTGGTACTTCCGACCTGAATGACGGCCGTGTCGTACGCGGTCTATTATCGGAGTCCCTGAATCCCTGGGCGTTCGCGATCCGTCCTGTCCCACGGTCACGCAGCCCCCCTTCCTTGGAGATTCCAGACGTGCGAGAAGGCCGTTGGACGACAATCACGCCTTCCCAGTACCATTACCGGCACGAACGCGAAGCCCTGGAACACATCCGCGCGGCACTGCCCGAGACGGAGCCGTACCGCGCGTGGTCCAACTTCACCTTCACCGCCGACAGCGGGCATGTCCGCGAGGTGGACCTGTTCGTCGCCGCTCCCGGTGGGCTCTTCCTCATCGAGATCAAGAGCCTGGACGGGTGGCTGAGCGCGGACGGCGCCCACTGGGTGCAGTCGACGGACCGGAACACCCGTTACCTCGACGACCCGCTGCCCCTGGCGAACTCCAAGGCCGGACAGCTCACCTCCCTGCTACGGAGGACCGCCGGTCACTCGGCCAAGATCCCCCCAATCCGCGCGGCGGTCCTCCTCCCCATCCCGTCCCTTGAGGTGGACCTGCCCGAGCACCGGCTCAACGGGATCTTCGGCCCCGAGAACGGCCGGCTGCCGAAAATCCTGTCGGACCTGCTCCTGGTGGCGCCGGACGACCAGCGGCACCGCATCACCCCGGAGATCTCCCGGCGGCTCGACGGCCAACTGCGCGGAGCCGGCATCGCCAAGAGCCGTTCCCACCTGTGGGTGGGGGCCTGGGAACTGGAGCCCCGCCCGCTCGACACCGGGCCGACCTGGGAAGACCATCTGGCCACGCACGGCGAGATCGAGTCGGAGAAGCGCCGCGTCCGCGTCTACCTCGTCGAGCGCGACGCCGACGAGCGCGCACGCGCCGACACGGTCCGGGCGGCCCGCCACGAGATGCTGACCCTGCGCGGCATCGGCCATCCGGGCATCGTGCGGGTCGACACCATGGAACAGCACGCGACGGGACCCGCGCTCATCCTCCGGCACGACCCGGAGGCCGTACGCCTGGACCACTTCGTCGGCGAGTACGGCGCGCGCCTCGACCTGCCCACCCGGCTCAGCCTGATCCGCCGGCTCGCCGAGGCGGTGTCGTACGCCCACGGACGGCACCTGCACCACCGGGCGCTGTCGGCGCGCAGCGTGCTGGTCACACCGGGCACGGCGCCCGGCGGAGCCGAGGAACGGGGCCGGCTCAACCCGCGGCTCCAGATCGGCGACTGGCGGGCGGCCACGCGCGCCGGCGGCGGCGCCGAGGAGCGGACGAGCCCCGACGGCCCCGCCGTACCCCACCTGGAGCTCTCGGCCCAGGCATACCTCGCCCCCGAGCTGAACGCGCCGGACCCCGACCCGGTGGCACTCGACGTGTTCGGCCTGGGCACCCTTTCCTACCTGCTGCTCACCGGGCGGCCTCCGGCCGACCGGCGGACGGAGCTGCTGGTCCGCCTGTCGAGGGAGGACGGCCTGCGTCCATCGACGGTCGACGACTCGATGACCGAGTTCATGGACGAGCTCGTCCAGGCGGCGACCGCGCCCGAACCCGCGCGGCGGCCGACCGGCGTGGCCGAGTTCCTGGAGATGCTGGAAGCCGTCGAGGCCGAGGCGACCGCGACCCGGCCGGTCCACCCCGCCCGTTCCGGCGACGAGCGTCCAGGAGACGACCTCGACCCGCTCGACGCCCGCCCCGGCGACGTGGTCGGCGGTGAGTGGCGGGTGGACAGGCGCCTCGGCACCGGCTCCACCTCCCGCGCCCTGCTGGTGGAGAACCTGCGGACCGGGAGGTCCGAGGTGCTCAGGGTCGCCCTGTCGGAGGAGAGAACGATCCGGCTCGACCACGAGGCGTCCGTACTGCGCGACCTGCGCGACGGCTCACCCGTCGTCAACCTGGTCCGCCCGGAGCCGATCCGCGTCGGCGGGCGCACCTGCGTCGTGCTGGAGCGGGCGGGCGAGCGGACCGTCGCCCGCGAGATCCGCGAGCGGGGGGCGCTGTCCCCGGACGAGCTGGAGACCTACGGCGACCACCTCTTCGGCGCGATGGACTTCCTGGAGAGAGAGGGCGTCACCCACCGCGACGTCAGGCCCGGCAACATCGCGATCAGGGTCCGTCCGGACCGCGCCCGCCGGCTCGTCCTGTTCGACTTCTCACTGGCCGGCACCCCGGTCAGGGAGATCTGGACGGGAACCCCGCACTACCTCGACCCCTTTCTCGGTACGGCCGGCCGCACGGTCTACGACGCGCACGCCGAGCGCTACGCCCTGGCGGTGACCCTGCACGAGATGGCCTCCGGCAAGCTGCCGGTCTGGGGCGACGGCACGACCGAACCCCGCCACACGGAGGGCCCGCCGACCCTGGCCGCCGAGGCGTTCGACCCGGCGGTGCGCGACGGCCTGATCGAGTTCTTCCCGCGCGCGCTGCATCGCGACGCCAGGCAGCGGTTCGAGACGCTGAGGGACATGCGCGACGCCTGGATCCAGGTGTTCCGGCGCTCCGGCACGGTGTCCCCGGTGTCCCCGGTGAGCACGGTGTCCCCGGTGAGCACGGGGCGTCCGGGCGGCCTGCCCGCGGAGGACGCCACCGCCACCGAGGCCCGGGACGCCGCCGCGCTGGCCGCCACCCGCGTGACGGTGCCGGCGGCGGCCGGTCTGTCGTCTCGCGCGGTGTCGGCCGCGCACCGCCTGGGCGCGGCCACGGTCGGCGACCTGATGGACCTCCCCTCCACGGTGCTCCTCAGCCTCCCCGGGCTCGGCGCCGGGACCCGGCGGGAGCTCCGGCACCGTGTCCGCGACTGGAGGACACGACTCAACCGGGGCGAGCCCATCACCTCCGATGAGAAGGCCGCCGCGCACGAGGAGGTCGCGTCCGCCGTTCAGGACCGCGACGCGGAGACGGCGCTCGGCCGCGTCGGGCTGGACACGATCGCCGCCCTGCTGGTGCCCGACCCGCACTCAAACGGCCGGAACGGCGGGGATGTGGAGGCCACTCGGCTGCTCCTGGGACTTCCCGACGCCGATGGGACGTTGCCGGAGCCCTGGCCACAGCAGCCGGTGGTCGCCTTGGCGATCGGCATGACGCCGGGCCGGGTCGCACAGATGCTCACCAGGCAGCGGAGACGGTGGAGTGCGGAACGTGTGATCCACAGCGTCCGCGACGAACTGCTGGAACTACTCGTGCAGAGTGGCCGGGTCATGACGGCGGCCGAGGCGGCCGAGGCGATCCTCGCCTCCCGTGGCTCCCACCGCGCCGATCCGAGGCTCCGCCTGGCCCTCGCCCTCGCGGCCGTGCGAGCGGCCGTGGAGATCGACCCGCTCGTCGAGGAGCCCAAGGAGCCGAGGCTCCTGCTCCGCCGTCACGGCGACCGGCTGCTGATGGCGCTGGAGGTCGGGGCGGACGACTCCCCCGGCACCACCCCGGCACCGGCGCTGCTCGACTACGCCGACGCGCTGGGCAAGGCCGCCGACCGGCTGGCCGCCCAGGAGGTGCTTGCGGCCCCGGCGACCGTGCTACGCGAGTTGCGGGCGGTGGGCGTTCCCGGACGGGTTCCCTCGCTGGAGGACGGCCGCCTCGTCCGGCTCGCCGCCGCGGCCTCCCGGCGGGCGGCCGCCACCTCCCGGCTGGAGATCTATCCCGGCGACCTGGACCCGGTGCGTGCGCTCCGGCTCGCCCAGGCGGGCGCGATCCCATCCGGCGGAGGCGACGGGCGCCCCGAGGGGCTGAGGCCCGAGCGGATACACGAGCGGGTACGGGCCCGTTTCCCCGCGCTCGCCCCCCTCCCCGGGCGCCCGCATCTGGACATACTGCTGCGCGAGGCGGGTTTCGACGTCAGGTGGCGGGAGGGCCGCTACGTCCGGCCGCAGCCCCCGGACGCGGTGCCGGGCACAGGGGCGGGGTCGGGCACAGGATCGGGCACGGGGTCGGGCGCGGGGTCGGGCGCGGGGTCGGGCGCGGTCAGCCGACTTTTCGTGGCGAAGCTCTGGCGGCTGGTCGAGGAGGGCTTCGGCGTCCAGCGGACGGACCCCCGGCTGGTGGCGGAGGGGTGGGCCGCCGAGGCCCTGATCGACGCCATGCCTCCCGGCGGGTGGCCACGTCCGGCGGGCGCCGTACTGACCCGGGAGACCGCACTCAGGCGGCTCGCGGCCCAGCGGCTCCGGCTCGACCGGCTGGGCGTCGACGCGGAGGAGCCGAACGCCGCCACGCTGCTGCGGTGGAGCTCGGACGCGGTCGCGGTCGAGGCGTTTCGCGGCCTGCGCGGGGCTGAACGCGCCGGGCTGTCGGCGTGGCTGCGCGAGACCGCCGGCAGCCTTGCCGAGATCCTGTTCCATCTGGTGGACGGCGGTCACGCGAGAGACGCCCTCGCGCTGGGGCTGGTCTGCGGCGCACTGTGGAACCCCCTGGCGGAGCAGGTCGCATGGCGGGCGCGCGGCGATATGCTGACCTACCTCTCGACCATGAGCGCGGGCACCGCTTACACGGACACCGCTTACACGGGCACCTTTTACGCGGACACCTTCTCCTCGGGCGGCTCACACCTTTCGGCGCGGGAGGCGGGTGTCCGCGGCTTCGCGTCCACCGCCGAGGGCGTAGTGACCCGGCTGCTCCACAAGGGGGGCTCCGCGAGCGAGACGCGCCTGGCCCACTACGTCCTCGACCGGGCCGAGGAGCTCGTCGTCCGGTTCGGCGCCCGTCCCGCGGCCCGCCACAGCGATCTGCTCCGCTCCGGCTTCGAGGACAGGATCGACGACGTCGCGAGCGCGCTGACGTCCGCGCTCAAGGAGCGTTCGCCGGAGAGAGTGAGCGCGTCGGCCGAGTCGGTCGCCCGGCTGCGGGCGCACGCCCTGGCCGGGGCGGAGGCCCACCGGGTACGGCGTGCCGAGATGGCCCAGCGGCTCCTGCAGTGGCTGGTGCGGCGGCCGTACGATCCGGCGGAGCACCTCGCCGGCGGCGTCGGCGCGGCCGTACAGGCACAGATCGACGAGTGGGGATGGGTCGACCGCGCCCGAGAGGACGTCTGGCTCGGGGAGCCCTGCAACTCGTCGCTGAAGGACGCCTACAAGCGGCTTCACGACCTCGCCTGCGAGCGAGGCCACGAGCTGAACAGGGCGTTCGCCTCGGAGCTGTCCGCCTGGACCGCCACCGAGCCCGGCGACCTCCTCACCGTCGACACCCTGCTCCCCCGTGTGGTGGCGCCTCTCGTCGCCGACGGCTCCGACCTGCGGCGTCCGCTGCTGCTCGTGGTCCTGAACGGGATGAGCGCCGCCGTCGCCGTCGAACTGGCCGAGGGTCTCCGGGAGCAGCGCTGGGAGGAGTACGACCCGCTGCCGGGAGCCGGGGAGCAGGCCCGGCGGCGCGCGGCGGTGGCGGCGGTTCCCACGCTGACGAGGGTCTCCCGGGCCGGCCTGTTCGCCGCCCGTCTCACCACGGGTGGCGCCGCCGAGGAGCGCGAGGCGTTCGAGAACCATCCGTTCTGGGAGGGGAGGACGGTCCGGCTGTTCCACGAGGACGGCCTCCGGGGAGCGGTGGGCGAGTCCCTGGGGGACGAGCTCACCACGTCGCTGCAGGACGCGTCGGTCCACGTCGGCGTGGTGCTGAACACGATCGACGACACGCTGGACAAGGGCAGTGGCCGGATCGACGACGTGTGGGGGGGAGCCGACCTCGGTGTCCTTCGCTCCCTGCTCGACCATGCCCGCCTGGGGGGCAGGACGGTCATCCTGACGAGTGACCACGGTCACGTGCTGGAGCGGGGCGGAACGCTGCGGCCCCTCCCGTGCGCCCGTTCGGCCCGCCACCGCGACGCCGGAGGGCCGGTATACGACGGCGAGGTGGAGCTCACCGGCCCCCGGGTGGCGGGCGGCCGCCTCATCGCGCTGTGGGACCCCTCCCTCCACTACCTTCCCGGCAAGGCCGGCTACCACGGCGGGGTCTCCCTGGCCGAGGTCACGATTCCCCTGCTGGCCTTTCTCCCGCACGGCTCCTCCGTACCCGCCGGGTGGAGGGCCCTGCCCGACCAGCACCCCGAGTGGTGGTCCCTGGAACCCGGCTCTCCGCGGACCGAGCCTCCGCGGACTGGACCTCCGCAGGGGCCTTCGCAGACCGGGCCTTCGGCGGCGGGAACCTCGACGGATCCGGACGCGCCCCTGGTCGCCAACCTGCTCGCCACCGAGCTCTTCGCGGCGCAGCACCAGATGATGCCGCGCAGGGTGCCGAAGGCGAGGATCCAGGCCGTTCTGCTGGCCCTGCTGAGGGCCGGGGGCACGCTCCCGCTGCCCGTGGTGGCCCAGAGCGCCGGAGAGCACGCGGTGCGGGGGCCGGAATTCGTGGCCACCCTCCGGCGGATCCTCAACGTCGACAGCCATCCGGTGCTGTCCATCACCGACAACGGCCGGAGCGCACGACTCGACGTTCACCTTTTGAAGGAGCAATTCGGACTCGGTGCGCCCAGGGGGCCGAAAGGGTGACGGTCGTGGCGGCACGCGTGTCCGCGAGCCGGCCCGTCCGGCGCCTTCGGAATCCGACGGGTTCGAGGTCGGCGCCCATGTGGCGGAGTGGCCGCTCAGCGTCCTTATCCGCTCGGGGCGAGCCGGTCAGCTCATCGCCCGTCGCCCGAAATGACGAATACCGGGGCGCACAGAGAGTTTTATTCACATTAGCCCTACGCCCACCAGGAGGACATGGGGCGACATATAAGACACACCTCTCTAATCATTAATGATCTGTTGAAGGTTTTACTTCTATAGGGATACGATTCGGCTTACGAGGTTGCCGACTTCCAGGCGTCCTTGATAATTGAATTGTCGTTCACGCCGTCCGGCAGGAGGACCCGTGGCAGCCGATTTCTCCGTCATCCATCTGGAGATCACCGAAGACGGTGCGGACGATGCCTGGATGGACGGGATGACGGGTGATCTCCTCAAAGAGCTTCGAGACCGGGACCTCGAAGTGGAACGCGTTTCATTAACGCCTCCCCCGGGCGCGAAGTCCGGCGTGGGATTCGCCCTCGCGACCATCGCCGTCACCGCCGCCGGATCGCCGGTCATCGCCGAGCTCATCGGGATTCTCCGCGACTGGCTCGGCCGAGGGCGGGAAAGAACCGTCAGATTGACGTATCGGGGGGAGACGATCGAGCTGTCCTCGGCCACGGCCGAGGAGCAGGTTTTCATCGTCGAGGCGTGGCTGAGGAAGAAGGGGCCGCGCGACACATGAGCCCCCGGCGCCTCGCCCTCCTGGTGGCCACCGACGAGTACGCCGAGCCCACGCTGTCGCGGCTCCCCTCGGTGAACACCGATTCCGAGCGGCTGTCCGCCGTGCTGAGCGACCCGCGGGTCGGAGGCTACGGCGTGCGCCTCCTCAAGAACGAGCCCTCGTATCACGCCAACGCCGTGGTGGAGGAGTTCTTCACCGAGGCCCGTTTTGACGATCTGCTGCTCCTCTACATCTCGGGGCACGGCCTCAAGGACGACCACGGCCGGCTCTACTTCGCCTCGAAGAACACCCGCCGTGAACGCCTGGGCTCTTCGGCCGTCTCCTCGGCGTTCATTCACGAGCAAATGGCGAAAAGTCGTTCTCGGCGAATTCTCGTCATACTTGACTGTTGCTTCTCGGGGGCCTTCTCCGTTTCAGGGCGGCGCCGCGCCGCCGAGCAGGTCGATGCGATAGAGCGGCTCTCCGGGCGCGGAAGGGCGATTCTCACCTCCTCCACCGCCCTGCAGTACTCGTTTGAGAGCCCTCCGCCGGAGGGTCCGGAGGGTGACGTCACAGACCCGCTCCCCTCTGTTTTCTCCGGCGTTCTGATCGACGGTCTTCACACGGGCGAGGCGGATCTCAACGCGGACGGCCTGATCGATGTGGGCGAACTCTACGAGTATGTCTACCGTGGGGTCCGGCGGAAGACGGCACATCAGACCCCCGTGCTCAGCAGTGAGCTTGAGGGGCCTTTCCATGTCGCTTTCAGTTCACCGGAGCGCCGGTCTCCGCTCGTCGCGCCCCCCTTCTCCTCCCCTTCCCCTTCCCCGGTCCCGCCGCCGGACGCGGGCACGGGCACCGATTCCGGCACCAGTTCCGGAACCGATTCAGATTCAGATTCAGGCGGACGCGCGGACCCGTCGGAGCGGAGCGCGGAGGACGCCCTCTCGGTCCGCCTGACCCCCGACGGCCTGATGGAGCTCTCCATAGGGCGGCGCCAATTCCTGATGGCGGGCTCGGCGCTGCTGATCCAGCCGCAGCCGGTCTCCCCGGAGAAACAGGCGGGCCGATGGGCGATCGACTTCTCGCCGTTCGGCGACGACCCTTACCGGTTCGCTCATTTCATCCGGGCGCACTGGCCCGACGTGACCATCTCCCGGTCGCTGTCGCCGCAGGAGTCCGACTGGATGCTGACCCTCCCCGGCGGCAACGCCTTCGGTGGGGCCGTGCTCGCCGCGCAGATGCACGGTCACCTCGGCGCGGACGACGGGCTGAGCACCGTCGGGGATGGAAATCCGAGGCGGGTGACGAGATTCGTCGGCGCCTCCTACCGCGGTCTGCTGGTGGCGGCCGAGACGAGCGGGGAGACGCCCAGGTTCTTCGCCCTGGGAAAGCACGAGGCCCGCCGTCAGCTCAACAGCGGCCTGAACGACCTCAGAAGTGTCAAGATCCCGTCCGCCTATGAGCTGGACGATCTCACCTACGGGGTGCTCTGGGCCGCCGCGAACCTCGACGACGCCCTCCAGGAGGACGAGATCCCCCTGGCGGAGAACCGCAGGCGGCTACGGTCCTACGGCAGCCTGCCGAGCTCGGCGGTCAGCCGTGAGGTGGTGGGCGACCTGACGAAGGTGTCACAGATGTGGCTGGGCTCCGACTTCTGCGCCCAGTACATAATGAACCAGCTGAAGACCTGGAACGACGTGCCGTCGTACTGGACGCGGGAGAAGTCCGGTGAAGAGGCCTGCATGTGGCTTCTCATCCAGCACAAGTACGAATACCTGCGTAAGACCGGCCGCCGGTTCGCCGGTTCTCCGACCCCCTCCATGAGGGCGTTCTGCATACCCGAGTCGGAGGTCGGCGACGCCTCCGCGGCACACCGTACTCTGATCTTCCTCGCCATCGCCCTGATGGAGATGCTGAAAATACAGGTCCGCGTCTGCGTCGACCCGGCGTACACCGAGATCGAGGGGTTCGTGCTCGCGCCTCGCCGGCAGGGCATGATCGCCAACTGGGTCCGGGGCCGGGGGATCTGGCACGTCGACACGGTCGGCCGCAGGTCCGACGTCGCCGGTTTCGGCGATGCGGTCACGTATGCCACCGCGTATTCGGTGGCGGCCGGTGAGACCGCTCCGCAGCGGCTGAGATCCCTCGCCGAATATCTCGATCTGGATTGGCCATGGCTCCGGCGCCGATGCGGCGAGCTGGGAAGGGCCGGGTGGAGAGGGCTGGTCCAGCCCCGAAGCCGGCTGCTGGGAACGGGCGCACTCGACGCGGTGTGCAGTTATGTCGGCGAACTACCGGAATAGAAGGCGAAAATGAAGAGTGCAGAGTTCCGGATCGGCCGGACATTCGGCGTCGCATTCGAGCACGGTGACGACTTCTACGCCACCCTGAGCGGATTCTGCGGCGAGAACGACGTCCGCCAGGGATACATTCCCATGTTCATCGCGGGCTTCGCCCAGGCGGATCTGGTCGGAACCTGCGAGAAGCTGGAGAACCCCCAGGCGCCGGTCTGGTCGAAGGTGCATCTGGAGAACGTCGAGGCGCTTGGCGGAGGCACCATCGCGTATGACCCGGAGAACCGGCGCATCCTGCCGCACATTCACGTGACCGTGGGCATGAAAGAGCTTTCCGCTCTGGGACACACCAGTCACCTGCTCTCCGCGACGGTGCAGTTCCTGGTGGAAATGATCGTTGTGGAGGTGCTGTCGCCGAACATGCTGAGGATTCCACATCCCGGTCTGTTCGGCGTTCCCCTGCTCTCCTTCCGCGACTGAGCCCGACCGTGATGGGCGGCGCGTGGGTTTGGATCGCTCCAACGCTTCTGGTCGTGCTTGGGACGGCTGCTCTCGCGGTTCACGACAGAGTTCAGCGCTCCCGGCCCGTGCTGCGCGTCTATCCGGTGGTGGGGCGCTTCCCGGATCTGCTGCGGAGACTGCGGGAGATGTCCCACACCGACCCCTCCGCGGGATTCCCCTTCTCCGACGAGGACCTGAAGGACATCAGGAGGCGGGCGCTGAACGGGTCCTCGGTCGGTTCGTTCGGTACGGCACGCCGGCCGGACCCGGCCACCTTTCTCGCCGCCGACGTGGCGATTCTCCCCGTCGCGCCGAACCCGATGGAGAAGATCGCGGTCTTGAACTCCAGCGGTGCCGGCACGCGGGAGATCTCCGTGCTCAACTTCGGCGCCCTGGGCTTCGGTCCGGTGAGCGCGAACACGATCCGGGCCATCACCGTCGCCGCCGGTGAGGTCGGCTGTCATCTGAACACCGGGGAAGACGGGCTCACGACCATACACAGGGCGGCTCCGGCGCGTCTGATCTGGCAGGTCGGCACCGGGTACTGGGGATGCCGGAACGCGGATGGAGAGTTCTGCGGGGAGGCGTTCCAGTCGACGGCCGCGCTGGAGAGCGTCGACCTCATAGAGCTGAAGATCTCCCAGGGCGCCAAGCCCGGCGCGGGCGGGTTTCTGCCCGCGGCCAAGAACACCCCGCGCGTCGCCCGGATACTGGGGGTGACCCCGGGCGTCGACATCGTCTCGCCTCCGGCGCATTCGGCGTTCGACTCCGTCGAGTCCATGCTCAGGCACGTGGCCTGGATGGAGGAGCTGGCCCTGGGAAAACCCGTGGGAATCAAACTCTGCATCGGATCGGCCCGTTCCGTGGACGAGTTGACCCGGGCGATGGAGGAGACCGGCGTCGTTCCGGCCTTTATCACGGTGGACGGCGGCGAGGGCGGAACAGGGGCCGCCTCCTTCGAACTCCAGACCCACGCCGGGCTTCCGGTGGACTTCGGGCTTCAGCTATTGGACAGACGTCTCAGGGCGATGGGCGCGCGAGACAGAACCCGGATATTCGCCGCCGGTCGCGTCAAAACAGGTTTTGACCTTTTCCGGCTGATCTGCCGTGGAGCCGACGGCTGTTTCTTTACCCGCGCGCCAATGATTGCCATGGGGTGCGTCCAGGCCCGTCGCTGTCATGTCGGCGACTGCCCCTCCGGAATCGCCACCCAGTCGCGGTGGCGCCAGGCGGCCGTCTCACCCGACGTCCAGGGCAGACAATTGGCGCGCTACTATCGCACGGTGATCGACGGATACATTCAGTTACTCCGCGCGAGCGGAAGGAGGTCCGGCCGGGAACTGGGCGGGGACTGCCTGATATCCCTGAACGACCGGTGACCCGGAGCGATACATGTGATGAAGAATTCATATTCCCCATCCGATGTCCGGAAAACTTCCCCCACAACCGTCCCGACAACGGCGATGTAATGAGGTTGCCAATCATGAGTCTTCCCGACGACACGCGGTGCTGGGTCACGGACTCGTTCTCGATGACGCCGGCGAAGACCGGCGTGCTCAGCGAGAGCACCGTGGCGCTGAAGGACCTGTTCTCCATCGCCGGTCATGTTCCGTCGTTCGGCCATCCCCGCTGGCGCGAGACCCACCGGGCGGAGACGGAGACCGCACCGGTCGTCTCACGGCTCCTGGACGCCGGCGCCTCGATCCGCGGCCTCGCGAAAATGGACCAGCTCGCGTACTCACTGATCGGCAACGTGGGAGAGGGAGAGGCTCCGGAAAACCCTCTCCATCCGGATCGGTTCACCGGAGGCTCCTCCTCCGGTTCGGCCGCGGCCGTGGCCGGCGGACTCGCCGACGTGGGAATCGGCACCGACACCGCCGGGTCGATCAGGGTTCCGGCGGCCTCCTGCGGAATCTTCGGAATTCGCCCCACGCACGGTCTGGTCGACTCGACCGGAGTTCTGCCCCTCGCCCCCTCGTTCGACGTCGTCGGAGTGCTGACCCGCGACCCCGCACTGCTGCGGACGGTGCTGGAGGTGCTCGCCGGTCCCCTACAGGACGAGATGAACGTCCGCGAGGTCCGTGTTCCGGCGGACATACTGGCGGAGACCGGCCCCGAGGTGGCCGCAGCCGTACGCGGAACGGCCGCGGCGGTCGCGGAGGCCGTTGACGGCAGAGTGGTGGAGCGGGACCTGGGCTCGTTCGTCAACGGAGAGGTGGCCGACCTGTTCGCGCGCGTCCAGGGCAGGGAGATATGGGCCGTGCACGGCGGCTGGATAGCCGCGAACAAGGAGTTTCTCGTGGACGACGTGCGGATGCGGCTTGACCGCGCGGAGGCGCTGAGCTCCGGCCCGGAGGCCGAGAGGTCGGCGGACGTGCGGGCTCGCGAGAGGTATCGGGCGGAGTTCTCGGAGTTCACCTCGGATGACTCGATCACGGTCCTGCCGGTGATGCCCGATCTGCCGCCACGCCGCGACGCCACCGCCGGGGAACTGTCCGCGTTTCGAGTCGGCGCCTTCCGATACAGCGCCCCGAGCAGCCTCGCGGGAGTTCCGGAGGTCGTGATCCCGGTCCTGCACGTCGCCGGCGGCAGGCGTCTCGGCATCGGCCTGGTCGGCGGTCACCGCCGAGACGGTGGACTCGTCAGGGCGGCGATGTCGGTCTGCCCCGGCGGCAAGGTGCTTGAGGTCTGAACACGGCCGTCCGTGCGGCGCGCCGTACCGGGCCGTCCTCCGCGAGCGCCACCAGCACCGCGACGGCGAAGCCCCGGACGGGCCGCAGTGGCCGGGGCGGGGGGAGGAAGCCGATCACAGCTCTCGCGTCCCCGGCGGGAGCGATGGTCGGACGTATGGATACGCGTACGGATACATCGCCATCCTCCGTGTGATCAACTGGATTGGCGGACAGTATTTCCCTGACACCGGAAGATGGCCATCGGAAATCCCCAACCCACATATCTGCCCATTTTCATGACACGCATGGTGATAGCGGACAGGGGCAGGAGTTGAGGGGCCCGCATGGGGCAGGGGCAGGGGATACCGATCTACGGGAGTGATCCATGAACGCGGACTTGGACCTGGAGCGGCTCGCGGGCGGAGCGCACCACGATCCGCACTCGATCCTGGGCGCGCATCCGGGTCCCGGCGGCGTGACCGTCAGAGCGCTGCGGCCACTGGCCGAAAAGGTGCAGGTCGTCGAGGACGGCCGCACCCACGACATGGAGCACCTGGCCCACGGCGTGTTCACCGTGACACTCCCCGGACTGGACAAGATTCCCGACTACCGGCTCAGAGTCCTCTACCCGGGGGCCGAGCCGTACGAGATGGCCGACCCCTACCGCCACTGGCCCACCCTGGGCGAGGTGGACCTGCACCTGATCGGCGAGGGGCGTCACGAACGGCTCTGGGAGGTGCTCGGCGCGCGGGTCATGCGGCACGAGGACGTCGAGGGGACGGCCTTCGCCGTATGGGCGCCGAACGCGCGGGGCGTCCGGGTGATCGGCGACTTCAACCACTGGGACGGCACCGCCTACCCCATGCGCTCGCTGGGCAGGTCCGGGATCTGGGAGCTCTTCGTCCCCGGGCTGGGTGAGGGCGATCACTACAAGTTCGGCGTGCTGGGCGCGGACGGGGTCTGGCGGGCCAAGGCCGACCCGATGGCCCGGCGCACCGAGGTGCCGCCCGCGACCGCCTCGGTGATCGACCGGTCGGCCTACCGGTGGCGGGACGACGAGTGGATGCGGCGGCGCGCGAGCCGGGTCGCGCTGGACGAGCCGATGAGCGTCTACGAGGTGCACCTCGGCTCGTGGCGTCCCGGGCTGTCCTACCGTGAGCTGGCCACGGAGCTGGTCGACTACGTGGTCGGCATGGGGTTCACCCACGTGGAGTTCCTGCCGGTGGCCGAGCACCCGTTCGGCGGTTCCTGGGGTTACCAGGTGACGTCCTACTACGCGCCGACGGCCCGCTTCGGCACCCCCGACGACTTCCGCCACCTGGTGGACCGCCTGCACGAGGCCGGCGTCGGGGTGCTGGTCGACTGGGTGCCCGCGCACTTCCCGATGGACGACTGGGCGCTGGCCAGGTTCGACGGGACGCCGCTGTACGAGCACGCCGACCCGGCCAGGGGCGAGCACCCCGACTGGGGAACCTACATCTTCGACTTCGGCCGCAGGGAGGTGCGCAACTTCCTGGTCGCCAACGCGCTGTTCTGGCTGCGCGAGTTCCATGTGGACGGGCTGCGCGTGGACGCGGTCGCCTCGATGCTCTACCTCGACTACTCACGGCGCGAAGGCGAGTGGACGCCCAACGAGTACGGCGGGCGGGAGGACCTCGACGCGGTGGAGTTCCTCAAGGAGATGAACGCGGTCTGCTACCGGGACCAGCCGGGGATCATCACCGTGGCCGAGGAGTCGACCGCCTGGCCGGGGGTGTCGCGGCCGGTGCACCTGGGCGGGCTGGGGTTCGGGTTCAAGTGGAACATGGGCTGGATGCACGACACCCTGGCCTACCTCCAGCACGAGCCGATCTTCCGGCGGTACCACCACCACCAGATGACCTTCTCGCTGATGTACGCCTACTCGGAGAACTTCGTGCTGCCGCTGTCCCACGACGAGGTGGTGCACGGCAAGGGGTCGCTGCTCGGCAAGATGCCCGGCGACGAGTGGCAGCGGTTCGCGAACCTGCGCGCGCTGTTCGCCTTCATGTGGGCCCACCCCGGCAAGCAGCTGCTCTTCATGGGCGGCGAGTTCGGCCAGGGGGCCGAGTGGTCGGAGGCCCGGGGGCTCGACTGGTGGGTGCTCGACTTCGACGGGCACAAGGGTGTTCAGAGACTGGTCCGGGACCTCAACCGGATCTACCGGGAGACGCCCGCCCTGTGGACGCTCGACGCCTCCCCCGACGGTTTCCGGTGGATCGACGCCGACGACGCGACGGGCAACGTGTTCTCCTTCCTCCGGTACGCCCCGGACGGCTCGGCCGTGGCCTGCGTGGCCAACTTCTCCGGCGCGCCCCACGAGGACTACATCCTCGGTTTGCCCTCCGGCGGCTCCTGGGAGGAGGTGCTCAACACCGACGCCTACGACTACGCGGGCAGCGGGGTGGGCAACCTCGGCGCCGTGGAGGCGGCCGAGGAGCCCCGGCACGGCCTGCCGTACTCCGCCCGTCTGCGCGTGCCGCCGCTGGGCGCCCTCTGGCTCCGGCGGAGCGCGCCCGCGGTCCCCGCCCGGGCCGAGGCCGAAGCCGAGGTCGCGGCGGAAAGGCCGGAGAGGGCGGAGAGGGCGGAGAGAACGTCGAGTTCCACGACGGCCGGAGGCGGAACCACCACACCCCCGCCACCGTCGCGGGCACGATGATCCACACGGGGAACCGGGACCTGAGTGGCGCGTTCTCCCGGCAGGCCGGCGGCGACACCCTCAACGAGGGGGCTGGGTAACGCAATCCCCAGGGGGCTCAAGTAAAATTCCGGGCACTCGACCCTCCGTGTGCGTCACGCCGCGGAGGGTCGAGCCATGTCGGAGAAGATCCACAAAATCCGGAACAGGTATTCACCGGCGGTAAACAGCTGTTTAGACTCCACATCGCCTGTTCGATCTTTCCGGAGGACGTGTGCGACTTCGAGCCCTCGCAGCCCTCGTGGCGGCCCCGGCGGCAGCCCTGGCACTGGTGCTCGGCACCGCTCACGCCATGCCCGCCCCCGCCATACCCGTCCTCGCCGGAGTCCCGGCCGCCGCCTTGAGGTCCGCGGCCGTCGCCGACGAGGACGGGGCCCGGATGATCGTCGAGGTGACCGCCCCCGCCGAGGCCGCCCGGGTGGCCCGAGAGGCGCGGGCGCTGCCCGGCGCCGAGGTGGTGCTCCAGCCGCCGGACGCCTCCTTCATCGTGGTCGAGGGCGCGGGTGAGTCGCTGGCCGCGCTGGCCGAGGACCCCCGGGTGGTGTCGGTCCGCCGCGACCGCACCTACTCCCCGGCCTCGCTGGCCTCGGGCCTGAGGCTGATCGGGGCGGACCGGGCCCGTGCGGGGGGAGCCGACGGCACGGGCACCACCATCGCGATCGTCGACACCGGGATCGACCGGGACCATCCCGCGCTGGAGGGCAGGATCGTGGCGGAGAGATGCTTCTCCGTGGCGACCGAGGGCGTGAAATCCCTCTGCCCCAACGGGAAGGGGGAGGACACATCCGCCGACGCCGAGACCGCCGCCTGCCATCGGGGCGCGGAGAACCTGTGCGAGCACGGCACCCACGTGGCGGGCATCGCCCACGCCGTCGCGCCCGGCGCGGACATCGTGGCCGTCCAGGTCTTCAGCCGCCGGGACGACTGCGCGGAAAGCGGTGCGAGCTGCCTGAGCGCCTACGAGTCCTCTCTGCTGCTCGCGCTCGACCACCTGGCGGAGCTGAAGGACGCCACGCCGGGCCTCGTCGCGGTGAACCTCAGCCTCGGCGGCGGCCTCCACGACGGGGCCTGCGACGGCGACCCCGAGGTCCAGGCGATGAAGGAGAGAATCGACACACTGCGCGCCAGGGGCGTGGTGACCGTCGCCGCCGCCGGGAACGAGGGCATGGCCGGCGCCGGAGTCCCCGGGTGCCTCTCCGCCGCGGTGACCGTGGGCGCGACGGGTGACGACGACCGCGTCCCCGGCTGGTCCAACCGCGGCTCCGTACTCGACCTCTTCGCCCCCGGCGTCGAGATCGACTCCTCGGTGCCCGGCGGCGGCACCCGGGTCCACAGCGGGACCTCGATGTCCACCCCGCACGTCACGGGCGCGCTGGCGGTGCTGGCCCAGGGGCCGGCGACGGCCGGGGACCCCGACCTCCTGGTCGGCAGGCTCACGGCGGCGGGGCGCCCGATCGTCCACGACGGGGTGACCACGCCCCGCCTCGACCTGTACGGCGCGCTGACCGGACAGCCCCCCTCGTCACCCGTCACCCAGTCGCCGGACCCCGAGGCCCCGCGAAATCCTGAGGACCCCGACCCGGACGGTCCCGGGGACGGCTCCCCCGACGATCCGAGCCCCGATCCGAGCTCCGGCCCTCCGCCCTCCAGCCCTTCGCCGGCTCCCACCCCGGTCCCGCTGCCGACGGTGACCGTCACGGTCACCGTGACCGCCACCCCCGCTCCCGCCGCACCGCGGGCGGCGGTGTGCGCCCGGGGGAAGGCGAGAAAGACACTGAGCGCCGCGCGCTGGGCGGCGGAGACCGGCCGCCCAGCCCCGAAACCCCGGGGAACCTCCGGTGCCCGGGAGAGAGGAAGACTGCCGGAGGCGACGATCAGGTGCTACCTCGGCCTGGTGGGCAAGGCCAGCAGGGTCTTCTCCGAGCTCACCTCCGTCTCCACGCCCGCCGCCGCCCGCCGGGTGCTCAGCCCCGCCGGGAAGACCGGAAAGGCCCGGCTGGAGAGCGAGCTACTGGCCGCGTGGCTGAACTGGGCACACGGCGGGGTCAACCTGACCGCCGGGGTCGGCGGGGCCGCCACGGTCAAGGACGTCCTCACCTCCGCGGAGGACAGGCGCCTGCGGAACGTGTTCCCCGAGACGTCGATCTCATTGCTGAGAAAGCAGGTCAACGCACGCCGTACCGCATAAAGCCCGTGATGCGTCGCTTAGGGTGAGACCATGGACGCGACCAAGGTGATCATCGACACAGTCGACCGGTTCCGGCAGCGGCGCACCGCTCCACTGGTCCTTGAACTCGACCTCACCGAGGGGCTGACCGAAGGACCACAGGCGGATCCGCTGAGCGCGATCCTGTCCATGCGCAAGGCACGCCTGGCCGACGTGCTCTCCGGGCTGAGGCGCGCGGGGAGGGACCCCCGGGTCAAGGCGCTGATCGTCAAGATCGGCACCCAGCCGCTGGGGCTGGGGATGGTGCAGGAGCTGCGCCAGGCCGTGACGCGGTTGCGGGCCGACGGCAAGCTGACGGTCGCGTTCGCCGAGACGTTCGGCGAGTTCGGCGCGGGCACCGTGCCCTACTACCTGGCCACCGCCTTCGAGCGGGTCTACCTGCAGCCGTCGGGTGACGTCGGGCTGACCGGCGTCTCGCTGGAGCAGCGCTTCCTGCGGGGCGCGCTCGGCAAGCTCGGCGTCGAGTACCAGATCGGCCAGCGGCACGAGTACAAGACCGCCGCCAACACCTTCACCCAGGACCACATGACCGAGGCCCACCGCGAGTCGATGGGCCGGATCACCGAGTCGGTCACCGAGCAGGTCGTCGCGGGCGTCGCCGAAGGGCGCGGGCTGGACCCCGCCGATGTCCGCGAGCTCATCGACCGGGGCCCGTTCATCGGCGCCGAGGCGGTCGAGGCCGGCCTGGTGGACCGGATGGCCTACCGCGACGAGGTCTACGACGAGGTCAAGCAGGTCGCCGGCGCCGACTCGCTGCTCCTCTACGTCGGCCGCTACGCCAGGGGGCCGATCGCCCGCAAGCTCCCGCACCCCGGTGAGCGGACGGTCGCGCTGGTCCACGGCACCGGCCCGATCCGGCTCGGCCGCAGCGGCCGGAGTCCGCTGGGCGGAGGCGGCGCGATGGGCTCGGACACCGTCTGCGCGGCCCTGCGCGCGGCCCGGCGCGACGAGCACGTCAAGGCCGTCGTCTTCCGGGTGGAGAGCCCCGGCGGCTCCTACGTGGCCTCCGACGCCATCTGGCGCGAGGTCGTGCTCACCCGCAGGGCGGGCAAGCCGATCGTGGTCTCCATGGGCGACGTGGCCGCCTCCGGCGGCTACATGGTCTCGATGGCCGCCGACGCGATCGTGGCCCAGCCCGGCACGCTCACCGGCTCCATCGGCGTGTTCGGCGGCAAGGCGGTCATCGGCGGGCTTCTGAAGAAGATCGGCGTCTCCTCCGAGATGGTCGGCGAGGGCGCCAACGCGGGGATGTTCTCCCCCACGAACGCCTTCTCCGAGGCCCAGTGGGCGCGGGTCAACGCCTGGCTCGACCGGGTCTACGACGACTTCGTGAACAAGGTGGCCGAGGGCCGGGGCCTGTCGCGCGAGCGCGCCCACGAGCTGGCCAAGGGCCGGGTCTGGACCGGTGCCGACGCCCAGGCGGGCGGGCTCGTCGACGAGCTCGGCGGTCTGGAGGACGCCCTGGCCCTGGCCCGCGAGAAGGCCGGGCTCCCCTCCGACGCCCCGGTGCGCGGCTATCCCAGGCTGAACCCGCTGGAGCGCCTGCGCCCGGCGGACTCCAGCGAGGACAGGACCGCCGCACTGGCCCAGGTCCGCCTGGAGGCCTGGGGGCCCCTGGCCCACGTCGCCACCGAGCTGGGCCTGCCGTCCTACGGCCCCCTCATGCTCCCCGGCCGCTGGACCGTCCGCTGACCCCACCGGCACCCCGTACGGCCGCGTCCCCGGCGTCCCCGGCGTCCCCGGCGGGCGCCACCCCGTGCCGGGGATCGCCGCGTCGAGCGCCCCCTGACCGCGGGGGCCGCCGGGGCGTCCGACGCCCCGGCGGTCAGCCGACGGGGCGGTAGCGGCCGCGGAGCCGTACGAGCGGGGCGAGTCCCGGGGTGACGTAGTCCACCGCCAGCACGCGGGCGACGAAGAGAGTGTGGTCCCCGGCGGGGAGGACCCGGACGGTCTCGGCCTCCAGCGCGGTGACACCACCGTCCACGACGAGCGCCTCGCTCAGCTTCCCCCGATGGTGTGGCGTCCCGGCGAGCAGGAGGCGGGCACCCGGCCGGCCCGCCGTGGCGAAGCGGCTGGCGATCGCCTTCTGCCCGGCGGAGAGCACGCTGGCCGCCCAGCGGTCACGGCGGAGCAGCAGCTCGTTGAGGTAGCCGGTGTTCTCCATGCTCACCATGACGAGCCGCGGGTCCAGCGAGACCGAGGTGAAGGTGCCGACCGTGGCCCCCACATCGTCGCGCTCGTCCTTCACCGTGACGACCGTCACGCCGGTCGGCACCTGCGCCATGGCCTCGACGAACTCGTTCATCCCGCCATCATCCCGGAGGGGCGCCCGGCCTCGAACACCGGAGCGACCCGTCACCACCGAGTCTCTCGTCGCCGGAGGCCACGCGGGTGTGATCCGCGGCGCACGCCGGCCCCCGGCCCGGCCGCGGAAGGTCATCTGTCGTTCCGGGACGCCGTTGAGCGGGTGGACGGCGATGTCGAGGACGCGGTTCGCGCGGGGCCCCGCATCGGAGGGTGCTCATTTCCAGGCGGTCCGAGAAACGACCTTGAGCAGAAGAGAGGCGCACAGGGGGTGGCCGCCACCGCGGATGCCCCCGCTACCATCGCGTGGCCCCCTGTACCGCGGGGTGCCGAAGAGGCGTCGGGCCTCTGGCCTTCGACCACCAGGCGTGGGGTGCCGAGTTCTTCGGCGGGGCGCTCGAAGAGCGCGCACGCGGCGTAGCCCGGAACCAGGTCGTCGAATATTCCCATGGGCTTGAAGCCGTGCTCGATGTAGTACTGGTGTAATTCAACGTTCGTGGTCCACACGTCGACCCTGACCGATTCAAGGCCGTCGGCGGCGGCCCGGGTCGCGGCCCAGTCGAGGAGCTCGGCGCCGACCCCCTGCCCGCCGTACCCGCCGTCCCGCCTGACGATGAGGCGGTGCACGTAGAGGGCGCCTCTGGCCCGGCGTCGCGCCCGGCCCCGGTGCGGCGTCTGTCCGGCGCGGACGCGCTGTTCCCACCTCGCCCATATCTTGGGCGCGAAGGTGTCCAGTGTCAGTGTCGCCACGGGAGTCTCTCCGTCCCAGGCGATCCATGTGTGCCCCGACCGGATCCCCTTCCTTATCCGCTCCCTGCGGCCTTCACCGTCGGTCGCCCACTGGTCTTTGTTCTTCACTTTCTGCAACCAGGCGGTCGCGTTTTCCAGCAGCTCGAAGATATGTCCGGTTTCACCTGAGTCAGCTTTTCGGAGCACCAGCCTCAGCTCTGCCGGGACTTTCGGATCGGTTGACTCAGACGCCGAGGGATTCATTTTTCGGCCTCCATTGATAAGGATCGGGTGATGCTATTACCGTTTCTGCCACGCGAGCGGCAGTCTCAGTAATAGCAACCGAGAGTCGCCCCATGGAAACAATTGCGGCTATGGACGGATGGCCTGATTGGAATTTTGATGTATCGAGGCCGGGATGACGGGGAACGGCGGAAAACCCACTTTCGGTTAGTCGCGGGGAACCTGACCGGTCTCGTACGAGATCCGATGCCGTGCCGAATCGAAGATGGTCTGTGTCAGGCGCAGGGGACATCCGTCACCCGCGTAGGCGACTCTGCGCACCTCCAGCACGGGCTCGGGCTCACGCATCTCGAAGAAGGCGGCCTCGTCCTTGGTCGCGTTTCGAGAGAGGACGACGTCTCGATAGCCCACCTGCGCCAGCCCCTGCGCGGCCAAATACCTGATGGTGCCCTCGGTGATGTCCTTCACGGAGTGGAGCCGGGGGGCGCGATCGGCGATGGAGTCCGGGTAGAACGTTCGCTGCAACGACCCGGGTTGCACGGTACGGACGTCGTAGGAATGCGGCGCGTCCCCTGTTTTGATGAAAGCCGGATCGGTGTCCGGGGCCGACCTTCTGGCGAAGAATCGTTTGAGGGCTCGGCGGACGAACTGCTCGTCCTCTCCCAGCACCAAATCCTTCCGGTCGGTCTCGGAAGGGGCGGCCATGCGTACCTCGGGGCCCTCGACCAGGGGGACCAGTCCCTGCTTGATCACCGCTGCCCGGTAGGCGTCGAGCTCGATGGGCAGGTGGGAGTTGTCGGCCTCCTCCACGTCCGCCCCCTCCTCCCGTGACAGGTTGATGACCAGCACGTAGGTCGACGAGATGATCCGGCCCTCGACGACTCGATAGCGATCCGTTCGCCCCGTCTTGCTGATCAGGTCTTCCTTCACCAGCTCTTCATAGGCCCTGCGCACAGTGCTTGGCGCCATGCCGCGCTCGCCGGCCAGAGCCCCCACACTCGGCAGTTGGTCACCGGGCCCGAGGTGGTCGTCTCGCTCCGCGTCCACCATCCGGTCCCGCAGGTCACGTGCCACCTCTTGCCACTTTGTCGTGTCGGCCGCCACGCGCTCCGCCACCTCCTTCCATTAGTACGTATAAGTCGTTCAAGTGCGTAGATAGGGAGTAGCCATGTAACTGATTTGCTTCGTTACACACCTATCATCCGTGCGGTATGTATGAGTTAACGCAACCACCAGGAGACAGGAGAAGACCCTAGAACCAAACTGTGGCTACGGCGAGCCGAAACCCGCAGATTTGTGCCAAGCAACGAGCTGATCATCCTTTCCGGTGGGCACCTTTGGGATGATCAGCCCAATAGGCCACAAGGACGCCAAATTCCCCACAAGGGGATTATGTGCACAAAATTCTTCTTCAGGGGTGGTGATACATGTTCAAGGGTTAGCGATATGACCGACCGCCGGCCCCGGCGCCGTCCAGGCATCGCCCTGTCACCGCCGTCGATCGAGCGCTTTCCTCCTCGATCGGGCCGAGGCCCGCCGACTTCCCGACGCCAAGATCCCTCCACCCATCGGTCACACCGCGGTTGACCGAAGGACGGTTGACCGGCCCCGGCCCATCCACCGCCGGGGATCGAGGGAAGGGACTTCTCTCCAAGAAGTCGGAAATGGGGGATCGCATGTCCCTGGGACGCCATGAAGGCGAAAGGCGGGCACCCTCCACGCGCTGGCCGGCCATTGCTCGCGCCACGGCCAGGTGGCTCATGCGAGCGGCCTGGGAGATGATCCAGCAGCTGATGGAGGGGGACGGTTCCAATCTCTTTTCTTAAAGAGATTGGAACCGTCCGAAACGGAGGTTCTCGTACCGTTGTACAGTCTGGCGAGACATCTGCGGTGCGAGAACTTCCTTCACCGGGATCCATCAAGGCGATGGCATGTTCTCCCGGGGTGAACCTCTTCCAGCTTGACACGGACAGTCGGGCGGAGCCAGTACAGGGCTTTCTCACCACTGAGTAATCAGAAGGTTGTCACGGAGCGCCATTGAATGGTCGCACCCGATAGCCCGCCGATCCTCGCGGGCTACATTCGAGATTACTTCTGCCGCCGATGCAGACTTCCACTCCTTTTCCAGGGGATACTCAACTCAAAGCCCACCGGAAAGGGGTAAAAGGGTGAAAAATTCACTTCCACCCCAGAAGTACCCACAGCTCTGGGTAGATCTCCCTCAGGCGTATATCGCCTGCGTGGCGACCGCACTGGTCCAGCAGGGGGTCCAGGTCACCGACCTGTGGCCGGACCCCTGCGAACCCCGCGACGCGACGATCAAACTCGCGGGCCCCGAACCGCTCGCCCTGGTCTGGGACGAGGTGACGGGATGGAGGTACGCCCCCTACGTCACCGGCCACCGAGGGGTCCGCACCAAACTCGTCACAAGCGAGATCACCTACATCGGCGATCGCGTACTCCCCGCCCCCTGGGCCGTCGCGCGAGACTTCGTCACGGAAGCCTCCCGCCCGGCGCCCCCCTCCTATCGCTCCTACCTCGACTTCGCCGACGGACTCGATGACCAGCTTCGGGGCTACGACACCGGATCACACCCATACGGGCGTGAACTGTACGACAGCCTGGAGTACACCCGGCTGATAGAGCCGCTTCTCGCCCGGACTCATCGAACGGCTCTCGCCGCCTGAGTCTCGGACCACCGATCCGCCGCGACTCAGGCGGCCGGTGAACTCCCATGTTCCACGGTAAGGCCCGGCGGCGGCGCCAAGGCGTCTCCCCGGGCCCGATCGAGCGCCGGCACGGGTCCGGCGCCGAAGAGCACGCTCGCTGTGCGATCTTCGGCGCCGGTGGACGGCACCCGGTGTCAGACGGCCCGGCGCCGGCCGACGGCATCCGGGGCGGACGGCCGGGCGCCGTCACCCGCGGCCGATCCGCGGTCGCGCCCGGCCCCGATGACCGTGCCGGGCCAGGGCGGCGGTTACGCCAGGCCGTTCTGGGTCAGCCAGTCCTTGGCGACCGCGGCCGCGTCGTCCTTGTCGACCGAGACGCGCTTCATCAGCGCCAGCAGGCCCGCGGTGTCGAGCTTGGCGGAGACGGCGTTCAGCGTGGTCTTCACGGTGTCGTTCGCGCCGGCCCTGTTGACCAGGGGCACGATGTTGTCGGCGGCGAAGGCGTTCTTGGTGTCCTTCAGCGAGACCAGGTCGTTGAGCACGATCCTGGGGTCGGTGGTGAAGACGTTGCCGACCTGGACGGTGCCGTCCTTGAGGGCGTCGACGGTGGCGTCACCGGTCTTCTTCCACTCCTTGAACTCCAGGCCGTAGGTGTCCTTGAAGTTCTTCTCCTGGCGGGACCTGAACTCCGGCGGACCGCCCACGGCGTAGTCCTTGGAGACCTTGACCAGATCCTCGATCGTGGTGAGACCGTTCTTCTGGGCGGTCGCCTTGGTGACGGTCAGCGAGTTGTTGTCCTCGGCCGCGGCGGGCCGCAGAACCTCCAGCTCGGCCGGGAGCCTCTCCCCGAGCCCGGTCAGGACGTCGTCCTCGGTCTTCGCGGTGGTCGTCTTGTCGACGAAGGCGAGGAGCGAGCCGATGTACTCCGGCAGAACCGTCAGGCCACCGCTCTTGATCTGGTCGTAGAGGATCTCGCGGCTGCCGATGTTGAGCTTCTTCTCAACCCGCACGCCCTTGGCCTCCAGGGCTTGTGCGTAGATCTCGGCGAGCAGGACGTTCTCCGGGAAGTTGGCCGAGCCGACGACGACCTTCCCCCCGGCCGCCGACGCGTCTCCCGAGCCCGTCGGGCCCGTGGAGGCGCTGGTGAGCGGGTCGCCACCACCGCACGCGGTAAGTGTGAGCACGGTGGTGAGGGCGACCACCACAGTGCCGAAAAGTCGCTTCATCGTACTTTCCCCTTCTAAACGGGAGGGAATAGGGACATTATCGTACGGTCTGCCGTCGGCTCACCCCCGGAGAGACCACGACGCGCTGGAGAAGGGTGAAGCCCAGCTGGACGATGAGGGCCAGTAACGCCACCAGGACCGCCCCTCCGAGCGTGCTCGGGAAATCCTTGGTCGCGAGACCGTCGATGATGAAACGGCCGAGACCTCCCAGGCCCACGTAGGCGGCCACCGTCGCCGTCGACACCACCTGGATCGCGGCTATCCGCAGGCCCAGCAGGATGAGCGGCAGCGCGACCGGCACGAGCACCCCGCCGAGGACCTGTCCGCCGCGCAGGCCCATGCCGTACGCGGCGTCCCGCAGGTCGGGGTCCACGCCGCGGATGCCCTCGTAGGTGTTGACCAGGATGGGCGGTACGGCGAGCGCCACCAGCGGGATCAGCACCGGGACGCCGGTGCCGACCCCCATCAGCAGCACGATGAGCACGAGCAGGCCCAGCGTCGGGAGGGCACGGGCCGCGTTGGCGCTCAGGATCGCGAACAGCGCGCCCCTGCCGGTGTGGCCGATCCAGAGCCCGAGGGGGATGGCGATCAGCGTGGCGCAGAGCAGCGAGATCGCGGAGAACTCCAGGTGCTCCAGCAGCCGGATCGGGATGCCGTCCGGGCCGGACCAGTTGGCGGGGTCGCCGAAGAAGTCGATCAGCCAGTTCACGACGTTCCCCTCGCCCGCGCCCACGGGGTGAGCAGGCGCTGGGCCAGCACCAGCAGCGCGTCGACGATCCCGGCGAGGATCACCACCAGCACGATGCCCACGATGATCGGGGTGTAGAACTGCCGCTGCCAGCCGTCGATGAACAGGTAGCCCAGGCCGCCCCTGCCGACCAGCGCGCCCACGCTGACCAGGCTGATGCTGGAGACGGCGGCCACCCTGAGCCCGGCCAGCACGACGGGCACCGCGATCGGCAGCTCCACCCGGAGCAGCCTGCGCAGCGGGGTGAAGCCCATGGCCACCGCGGACTGGCGCACGTGGTCGGGGACCGAGGTCAGCCCGTCGACGACGGCGGGGATCAGCACCGCCATGGCGTAGAAGGTGAGCGGGACCATGACGGTCGTCCGCGTGGCGAGGCCGGTGACGGGGATGAGCACGATGAAGACGGCCAGCGAGGGCAGCGAGTAGATCACGTTCACCGCTCCGACGGTCGGCTGGTAGAGCCGGCGCCAGCGGACGCCGGCCAGCCCGAGCGGGAGCGCGATGAGCAGTCCGACGACGACCGGCACGAGCGCCATGACGACGTGGTCCTCCAGCAAGGCCTGGATACCGGGCCAGTTACGCCCGATCCAGTCCCAGCGGATCAGCGGCTCCTCACGCACGGGCGCCCCCGGCGACCCTGTCCAGCGCCTCGTCGAGCGCCTCACGGGTGGCCACACCCCGGACCCGCCCGGAGTCGTCCACCGCGATCGCGCCTCCCGAGGGGGAGAGCAGCGTCGCGTCCAGCGCGCCGCGCAGCGAGTCACGCCCGCTGACGAACGACCCGTACGGCGCGAGCCGTATCCCCGCCAGGGTGCCGGACTCCGGCAGGTCCCCGACGGCCACCCAGCCCAGCGGCCGGTCGTCGGCGTCCACCACGGCCAGCCAGGGCTCCGCCGTACCGCGCAGTGCGGAGACGTCGGTGGAGACGGGCACGGTCAGGTCGGCGCGGAGCCTCAGTCCCTCGTCGGAGACGAACGACAGCCGCCGGATGCCCCGGTCACGGCCGAGGAACTCGGCGACGAAGTCGTCCGCGGGCCGGGCCAGCAACGTGGGGGGGTCGGCGAGCTGCGCCAGGTGTCCGCCGACGCGCAGCACGGCCACCCGGTCGCCGAGCTTGACGGCCTCGTCGATGTCATGCGTGACGAACACGATGGTCTTGTTGAGTTCGGCCTGGAGCCGGAGCAACTCCTCCTGCAGGCTCGCGCGGACGACGGGGTCCACCGCGCTGAACGGCTCGTCCATGAGCAGCACCGGCGGGTCGGCCGCCAGCGCGCGGGCCACGCCGACGCGCTGCTGCTGGCCACCGGAGAGCTGAAAGGGGTAGCGGCCGGCCATCCCGGGGTCGAGCCCGACCCGTTCCAGCAGTTCCATGGCCCGGCCCCGGGCCTTCCTCCTGTCCCAGCCGAGCAGGTAGGGCACCGTCGCCACGTTGTCGACGATCTTGCGGTGCGGGAAGAGCCCCGCCTGCTGGATGACGTAGCCGATCCCCCGGCGCAGCGTCGGCGGGTCGATGGTCTTGACGTCGACCCCGTCGAGAAGGATCCGGCCCTCCGTCGCGTCGATCATTCTGTTGATCATGCGGAGGGAGGTGGTCTTACCGCACCCCGAGGGGCCGACGAGCACCGTTATCTCCCCCGTCGGCACCTCAAGCCGGAGGTTGTCCACGGCGACGGTTCCATCCGGATATCGCTTGGTGACACCGTCAAATGTGATCATGCGCAACCTCTTGCTTCTCGGCAGGACCGCCGCTCCCTGCCACAACTGCCCCACGACCTAGCGGCAAAAGCCCCATAGCGGTCATTCCTGGCCTGCCCCCCTTGGCCCCGACCAAGCCGCCCAGGGTAGCGCGATATCTATCAAATGGGCACTCAATAGTGCGCAGAACCTCAACAGCTCGACACGATTACCCATATCGTGGGCAGCGACCCCTCCAACCGCACACACACCACGGGCCTCACGCCCTCACTCTTCACCACGTTCGCTCGAATCCAGAGGAACCGGTCTCGTGACCCCACCGCTCCTCGGTCAACGCTCGCGCGGCGAACTGATCGCCGAGCTCTACGACCGCCACGCCGCCGGGCTGTTCGCGTACTGCCACGACCAGCTCGGCGCTTCCGGCGCCGCCTCCGCGGTGCTGTCGGCCGTCCTCTCCGACGTCCCGGACGTGGAGCCGCCACGTGCCGCGCTCTACGCGTTCGCCCGCCGCGAGATCCAGCAGCAGGACGTCGTCTACATCCCGCCCACCCCGGGCGCCGATCCGATCTCCGCCTTCGTCGAGCGAGTCGTGCGCGACCTGCGCCCGCACCAGCGCGAGGTGCTGTACCTGACCGGCGTGTGCGAGATGGACGCCACCGAACTGTCCTGGGTGCTCGACGTGGCGGCCGACACCGCCGACGAGCTGACCGTGAGCGCCTGCCGCCGCTTCGCCCAGTCCCTGAAGCTGGCCCTGGCCTCGGCCCGGGTACCGGACCACCTGGCCGACGTGTTCGGCGCGCTCAGCGTCGCCCCGATCCGCGACGTGCTCGTCCGCGCCCCCTGGGCCGTTCCCTCCCCGGCACTGCGCACCGCTCTGCTTGGAGCGCACCACAGTACGGCTCCCGCCTCCCTCTCCCCCTCCAGCCGGCCCACGCGGATCACGCGGCCCGCGCGGATCACCCAGCCCGTGTCGCTCACCGCGCTCAAGCCGTTGTGGCCGACCTCCCCGGCCTGGCCGCTACCGCTCGCCGAGACCGACGCGCTGACCAGCACGAGCGTGTTCTCCCCGCCGGACCCCCCGCCGAGTCACCCCTCTCCGGAGTTCTTCTCGGCTCCGCCCTCCCCGCGAGACGCCTTCCCCGCCTTCCCCGCCTCGCCGGACCGGTTCCCGGACCCTTTCTCCCCGCCCGACCCCGAGGTGGTCTCCGCACACGAGGCCGTCACCGAACCGATGCCCAAACTCAAGGACTCGGTGCTGAACGCGCTCGACGGTGTGGCTCCCCGGCTTCCCCGTCGCAAGCTCCAGCGGCCGAAGCCTCGCGGGGCGCTGCCACTGTCGGCCCCGGTCCCGGCGGACCTGCTCGACGAGGCTCCGCATGCCCGCGCAGGTCTGCCCGGCGAGGCCCCGCGCACCTCCACGCCCCCCCTCGGGGAGGCTTCCGGCACTCCCGCGGAGTCGCCCGGTACTCCCTCCCGCTCCACCGCGAGCCCGCCGGACGAGACCCCCCGCGCCCCGGCGGACGCGCTTGACGCCGCTTCCGCGGCGCAGGAACCGTTCCAGCCGTTCGTCCCGGCGGCCCGGACCCGGGCTGACAAGCTGGTCGCGGCCGCTCCCAGAGACGACGAGGCCCCCGGAGAGTCCCGGGAGGCGTCCCACGAGGCCGAGCCCCACGGAGAGTCCCACCGAGAGTCCCACGGGGAGGCGGCCCTGGCCGGCTGGCCGCTGCCGGCCGAGGAACTGGAGATCCCGGCTCCCGGCCACCAGGAGGCGCAGGCTTCGCGCCCGTTCCTGTCCGACTGGCCGCTGAGAGCCGACGAACTGGACGTCCCCGTCCCCGGCGACCGTGCCCGGCACGCGAAACGGCCAGGCGCCGGGCATTGGGCGCCCCCGGACGTGCCGGGTACCGACCGGGCCACGCTCACAGAACGGCCGGGGCTGCACCGGGCGTCACATCCGACGCGAGCGGCCGGCGCGCGCGAGGTGGAGCCGGACGACACGTGGGCGGGGGGCGCGCCGGAAGAGCCGGCAGGCACGCCGGAGACGACGGTGACCTCCCTCCGCCCCGCGCGGATGAGCCGGCGAGCGCATCACAAGCGCAGGCCGAAGAGGCAGAGGCCGGATGGCCGGAGCACGCAGGACAGACAGCAGCACGACTGGGCGTGGGAGCTGTTCGGGTTCATCGTCTGCGTGATCTGCGTGGCCATCGCGATGCTCGTCTTCTTCGCGGTCCCGACGATCGTCACCCCCTGAACCCGCCGGGCCGTCCGGCCCGTCTCCCGTGGCGGCGGCAGCCCGGCGCGCCGCCGCCATGGCATGGGGGAGGCAGCGGGTTCGGAGCGTAAGGCGCATGGACGTTCGGTAGGTTGCGCGGGCGGCCCCGTATGAGCGGCTCGGGGGGCGCGGCCCAAGGTGTGTGGCTCGGGGGGCGGCTCGGGGTGTGTCCGGCTCCCGGGCGGGGAATGCGAGAATTTTTCAGCTAAATCCCATACGCATAGATATGACACCAAATAGGGAAAGTGTCGCGTTTCTCAGGGGCCATTCCTACTTCTTGTAAAAAATCATCATCATCCGTGTGGACGGATCGGTTCGCCATGTCGATAGAGAGGTGAGGCAACCGCACCCGAGACCACGAAGGGCGGGCCATGATGACGGTGCACTGGCTATGGCTCCTGGGCATCACGTTGATCACGATCGTCAACGGATGGCTGCTCATCGCCCGCGAGACGGCGACCAGAGCGACGAAGGGCGTTTTGCTGAACGGCGCGCGCGACGGAACGTGCGTCATCGACTATCGGTCGGACGGCACTTTCTTCTTCCTGGGCACCCCCGCCGGCGCGGCCGAGCTTTTCATCCAGATCCGTCAACTCGGTCCGGAGCTCCCCAGTGCACAGAAGTGAACCGGAGTTCGAGGAGTTCTACCACGAGAGGGCTCCAGAACTCTCCCGCCGCTGGTACCCCTTCTACTCGGATCCCGAAGACCTTGAAGAAGACGTCCAGGACACGATGCTGGCCGTCTTCAGGCAGTGGCACAAGATGAAGTCGTGGAGCAGAGAGGAGCAGGTCAAGTATACGGAAGGGGTCATGAAGAACAAGTATGCCGACACCTACCGCGAGAGAGGAAAGATCAAGCGGCTGCGGAACAGGCTACAGTTCCGCAGAAACCACTCGAACCTCGTCCACGTAGAGGAGAGCGCACTCAAGAACGAGGCGGTGAAGGCACTCATGAGCCTTCCCCCGAAACAGCGTCTGACGCTGGGACTCCATGTGCTGGAGGGGATGTCCTACGCGGAGATAGCAATATACCTGGGAATGAAGAGCAGCACCGTGCGAACTCACATAAATCGCGCGAGAAAAACACTGAACGAGCAGTTCAACGGCGAAGGACTGAACGGTCTTGATTGGGAGGAGGGCCAGGCATGATACGCGACGGCAATGTCACCGAGGCCACAGAACAAGCCGATTCCCTCGTCCGTCAGGCACAGTCCGAGATCGGCCTGGGCCTGCGCTTCGACACCGTCAGGGGTCTCACGGCGCTTAAAGCGGCGATAGCCGAAGAAGAGGCGCGGGAGGCCGGGCGCCCCACGCCGCGAGAAGACGAGGGCGGCACCGGCAGAGCGGACGGGGACATGCCCATCCCGCTTCCCCTTCCGGACGGGAGCACCCCCGGCCTTTCGGAGTGGGGCATTCCCATCCCGTCCCCCTTCCCTGACGGGGACGAGAATCTCCCCACCGGTGGGACCACCAGGACCGATGACGCCGGCGGCGGGGATGGAGACCGGCGGCCGGGTCTCCTCCGGCGGGGCGGAGATCTCCTCGTCCTCGTCACCGGAGCGGACCGCGAGCTGATCGGTAACGCGCACGAGCGCCAGCGCTACCTCACCATGGGCCTGCTGATGCTTCTCACCGCGGGTCTGGCGGTCTACACCGCCGCCGCCATCGGCGCGATGGGAATGGGAACGTCGGTTCCGAAGATGCTTCCGGTAGGACTCCTCTTCGCGGCCTTCGTGCTGATGATCGACAGGTCCATCGTCAGCCAGGTCAACGGGCTGGACGGGGCCGATCTCCCCGCCCCGGCCCACGCGCCCCCCGAGAGCCGACCGGCCCGGCGGTTCGGCGGAAACCTGCGCCGGTCCCTGATGCTCTGGACCCGTGTCACCGTGGCGACGTCGGTGTCGCTGCTCATCTCCGAGGTCATCCTGCTGCAGATCTTTCATCCCAGGATCAGTGAACAGCTCTCGCTCGACGAGGCCACCGCCGCGAACGCCAGGCAACAGGCGGTCGCCCTTCCCTACCGGCGTCAGATCGACGACATCCAGCGGCAGCTCGACCAGCAGATGAATGTCGTGTCCGGCCTCAGGGACGAGTACGAACGGGCCCGGCGTGAAACCAGCTGCGAGTTGACCGGAAAGTGCTCCTCAGCGCGTCTCTCCGGGGCGGGAGCGGTCTACCGGGCCTCCCTGACCAGGCAGAAAAGCATCGAACGTGAGCTGGACGGGGAGTCTGCCCGGCTCTCCTCGCTACGCCGGGAGTCCCAGCGGGAAATCGCCGGCCTCCGCCGGGAGCAGCTGAGGAGAAACCGCGAACTCGACGCGATGGCGGACCGCGGGGTCGACCTGCTGGATCGGGAGCGGGCCTTCCTGAAGATCACGCGGGAGAACTCCGAGGTCCTGTTCTGGCGAATTCTGCTGACCGTGCTCCTGCTCGGCATCGACCTGGCCCCCGTACTGCTCAAAGCAGGAATCGGATTGACGGTGCACGACGCCCGCCTCCGTGGAATCGTGCGGGAACTAAAACAGAGAGGCATTTTCGACGCACAACTGGCCGAACAGGCCAACCGGCACAATTATTACCGTAGATATCACGAACTGAAGGTCATGCACGAGGTCCACAGGGCGGCCCTTGAGGAGTGGGGGCGCGCGCAGAAGAAAAACGCGCCACACCACTATCGGAATCCGGCCGGCGCGGGCACGGCGGAGATGCGACTGTGGCCGCCCGCCGGGGGCCTCACTTTCAAGGATCGGACACCGTCAAAGGATCAGGCGCAGGACTCCGGCACGTTTCCCGCGCCGGAGTCCTCCGAACGGACGCCGATAATGGTGCTCGGCGGGCGCTGGGCGGTGTACGCGCGACTGGAGGCCGATCCCGGTGCCTGTGGCGTGCTTTACAGAGCCTATGATGTCACGGACCCCGAACGTTCAATGGTGGCGAAGGTGTTTCACAATGCCTCAAGCACTCACCGGCACTATCGTACATTCCTGAGAGAGGTCCGCGGAATGCGACTGGAAGGCCCGAATATCGGGGAGGTCATCGACTGCGGAGAGGATCGGCGTTCCGGCGCCGTCTACCTTATTTCTCCCCACTACCGGCCCGGCAGCCTCAATCTGTATGTCCGGCAGCGGGGCGGCCGGGTGTCTCTCCGGTGGAGCGTGTGGGTCCTGGACCAGGTCCTGGCCGGGCTGGAGTCCGCGAGCACGAAGAACATCATCCACCTCGACGTCAAGCCCGAGAACGTCGTGCTGGACGGCCCGGACAACATCAGGGTCATCGACTGGGGGATTTCCCGGCTGCACGAGGCGGGAAAGGCCACGTCGACCGTCGTCCCCGGCGGGACGGAGTGGTTCGCCAGTCCCGAGCAGGTGGGTGACAGCCCCTTCGACGTCACCGGCGCCTCCACCCTGTACAGCGTCGGCGCCCTGGCCTACTGGCTGTTGACGGGTATGCCACCCATGCGGCGCGAGGCGGGAGACGCCGGCTCGGACATCACGCGGGTGCGGCGCCTGATGGAAGCCGGGGTGAGACCGGAGCGGGCGGACCGGATCGTTCCGGTGGTGCCCGCGCGGCTCGGAGAACTCGTCGATCGCTGGCTGAGCCGTTCACCCCGGGATCGGATTCCCGAGGGCCTGCCGCCGGTGGAGGCGCTCACCTGGGCGAGGCGCGCACTCACCGAAGCGGCACGCGGGCTGCCCGACGCCGAGGTCGGGCATCAGGGGCATCCCGCGGTCACCTCGGGAAGAAGCTGAAGGTCACCGAGCGGACGACGGATGACAGACGGCCGGAAAGTCCTGACAGGCGGGTGTGCGCCGCGAGGCATCACGGCGCACACCCGAAACAGCGCCGCACACCCCGGAACGACAGTGGTGACAACGCTGATAACAGGGAGACCACACATCGAGCCGGGAGGTGAACGATGTTCTATCTGATCGCGACATCAGTGGCGATCACAGCGACGCTGATCGGCGGGGTCACGGCCTATATCGCCCTATGGAATAGAGCCGTCTTCAAGGGCAAGAAGCCGGACCTCCATCTCAGTGAGGTGACCCCGCCACCGGAGTTCCCGCTTCCGGACCCTGCCCCGCCCCTTCCCGAGACCGGCCGGAAAAAAGAGGCCGAACATGATCGGGAACACCGGGCACGGACTCCGAACCTCTCGTCCACCCCCACCGTTCCACGGGTCCGTGAGAAGAACGACGGCCCCGTCGGAGGAAAAGGCCAGGCACCGTTGCCCTCCCTCCCCGGTCTGCCGGGCTTCCCCGACTGGAGTGGCCCGCTTCCCTTCAGAACTCTCCACTTCGACGCCGCCGGCCGTACGAACGGCGGCGAGTACGGGGAGAACACCGGCGGCTTTCTCCTGCAGGACGAGCTGGTCGCGGTCGCCGACGGGATCTCCGACACCGGGAGGGGGTGCCGGGCGTCCGCACTGGCGCTGGGAGCCGTGGCCTCCGGGCACGCGCGAGATCCCCTTGATCCGGTGCGGTCGCTGGAGGAGAGCCTGGACATCGCCGACGACTGGCTGCGGGACGCGTCAGACGGCGCGGAGGCCTCCGAAGAGCTGGGCGCGCATCTGAGTGTCGCCGCGATCTCCCAGGTCGACGACGTGTGGATGCTGACCTTCGCCCAGGCGGGTGACGGGGTCATCTACGTCTTCTCGCAGCCGGACATGGGACGAATGCTGGCCAACGTCCACGCGTCGAAGGACGACCCGGCCCGCCGGGCGGCCGGCGCGCACCACGGATCCCAGGGGGATGCGGAGACCTTCACCGCGACCCCCGGCGCCCTGGTCGTCATCGCCACGGCCGGGTTCGCGGACGCGCTGTCGTTCTCCGAGGTCCAGGCGGTCATACGGCGGAACTTCGAGGCCCCACCCCATCTGTGCGCCGGCGCGCTCCTGGACGCCGCCTACCGGCGTTGCGTCGCCACCAACATCACGGTCGCCGTGGCCAGGGTAACCGAGGTCACCGGCTACGGCTGGGATTGGAGGCGGCTCGAATACCGCCGGATCGACGGGTGAGCCGGGACCACGCCGGCCACGAGGTGACGTGCCTCACCCCGCCCGCCGAAGACCGGCTCCTCCAGCTGGGTGAGTACGAACGGGGTGAGGTGGTCGTAGAGGATCGCGGTCTGGACGCCGGGGGTGCCGAGGCCGCTCCGCCGCCCCGCGGCCCGACCCGCATCCGGCCCGTGTCCGCGCGGTTACGGACCGAGGGGGGATCGGTCAGTGGCCGGGGAGGGCGAAGCGGACGGTGCCGGAGGCGTGGTCGCCGAGACTGACCGCGCCCCGGACCTGGACCGTGAACTCGCCGTCGTCACAGGCGGCGACGGCGCCGGAGAAGGTCAGCGTGTCGCCCGCGTAGGCGGGGACGCCGAGCTTGACGTTGATGCCCCGGATCAGCGCCTCGGGGCCGGCCCAGTCGGTGACGTAGCGCTCGACGAGCCCCATGGTGGTGAGGATGTTGAGGAAGATGCCCTTCGCCCCCTGTGCACGGGCGCTCTCGACGTCGTGGTGGACGGGGGTGAAGTCCATCGTCGCCGGCGCGGCCGAGACGGTCACGGTGGGGGTCAGGGCGATCGTCAGGTCCGGAAGGGTCACGCCGACCCCGATCCGCTTTTCGGCAAGTGTCCACATCACGACTCCTCCGGGCCCCGCATCGGCAGGATCAGTCCGTCGTCCGTCTGGCGATATGTCACATGTAACGGCATACCGATACCCACTTCTCCAGGTGGGCAGTCCACGACGCCGCCCACTATCCGCACACCTTCCGGCAGTTCCACCACGGCGACCACAAAGGGTGCCTCGCGCCCCGGAACCGGGGGATGTCCGGAGCTCGCCCTGCGAGACACCCTCCCAGAAGAAGGCGGTGTCCCCGTTGATCGCGGGCCGCAGCGGATACGGCTTGCCGACCTCGGGCTGGGTTTTCCGCTCCCCCGGGCGAAATCTCAGTACCCGAAAGAGCGTCTGGGCCGCGAACAGCCTCACCCCGGTGTCGGTCGCGGCGAGCCCGGAGGCGCGGCTCAGGCCAGCCGTCTGGAAAAATAGAACAGATTCTATTATCTGCCCAATGGTGGGCCGAAACGAAAGGCGGGGATAAAGGGCCATAACGCGTGTGACATGTAATGATGGACTGTCTTTGTGACTGGCCAGTAACCCGTCGGCGTATCCGAAAATCAGATAACGTGTTCTCATGCCCACCCCGCATGCGACCACCGGGGCATCGGCCGCCTCGCACCTCCCCAGCGCCTCCGGCATCGCCGGCGGTCCCGCCGTCCCCGGCGACGCGACCCCGGGCGACCCTGTTCCGGGCGGCACGCCCCCGGACGGCGTGGTCGAGGACCGCGTGGCCCAGGACGGCGCCGGAGAGATCACCACCGGGGGCGCGCCCGGCGCGCAGAGCGAACCGGCGTCCACCGGCGTCCGCACCAGAAGCCAGCACCAGCGGCGCAGGCGCATCGTCCAGGCCGCCGCCGCGCTCGCCTCCCGGGGCGGCGTCGAGGCCATGCAGATGCGCACCGTCGCCGAGCGCGCGGGGGTCGCCCTCGGCACCCTCTACCGCTACTTCCCCTCCAAGATGGACCTGGTCGTGGCGGTGGTCGGCGAGGAGATCGACCTGCTGGAGGGGAGCATCGAGCGCCGCCCGCCCAGCGCGACCACCGCGGCCGGACGCGCCGTGGACGTCCTGATGCGCGCCACCCGCGGCCTGATGCGCGAGCCCGAGCTGGCCGACGCGCTGATCCGCTCGCTGATCCTGGCCGAGGTGGACACGCCGTTCGGAGACCGCATGACGGACCTGCTGCTACGCGTGGCCGGGGGGAAGCCCAGCGCCGAGACGGCCACCGAGGAGCAGTACGCCCTGGTCGGCTCACTGGCGAGTATCTGGGTGCACGAATTGCTGGAGATACTCAGGGGCCGCCGCACGTACGAGCAGATCCAGCACCGCATCGAGATCGCCGCCGTCCGGCTGCTCGCCGATTTCCAACCCCCTCCTTCCACGTCAAACTAGAACCCGTTACTGTCTCAATCGAAGGCAACCAGAGCGACGTTCTGGAAAGCGTGCCAGGGGACCGGCTCGCGGGCTCCGGGCCACCGGGCGAGGAGATCTGTATGGGCGCAGTGATCGTCGAAGCCGTGCGAACCCCCATCGGCAGGCGCCACGGCCGGCTGGCGGGGCTGAAGCCCCAGGCGCTCCTCGCCACGGCGCTGACCGGCCTGGTGGACAGGGCGGGGATCGACCCGGCGATCGTGGGCCAGGTGTTCGCCGGATGCGTCACCCAGTCGGGTGAGCAGGGTGAGCACGTCGGGCGGCACGCCTGGCTGTACGCGGGCCTGCCGTACCGGACGGGGGTGACCACGCTCGACGCGCAGTGCGGCTCCTCCCAGCAGGCCGTGCACCTGGTCGCCGCCCTCATCCAGTCCGGCGTCATCGACGTCGGCATCGCCTGCGGCGTCGAGGCGATGAGCCGGGTACCGCTCGGCAGCAACGTGCTCCCGGCCAGGCCCCGGCCCGACGACTGGTCCATCGACCTGCCGGACCAGTTCGTCGCCGCCGAGCGGATCGCGCAGCGGCGCGGACTGACCCGCGAACGGCTCGACCGGTTCGGCGCCCGGTCCCAGCGGCTGGCCGCCAAGGCGTGGGCCGAAGGCCGGTTCGACCGGGAGATCGTCACGGTGACCGCGCCGGTCCTCGGCGAGAACGGCGAGCCGACCGGCGAGAGCCTCACCGTGAACAGGGACCAGGGGGTGTGCGAGACGACCGTGGAGGGGCTGGCCACGCTCAGCCCGGTGACGGGCGAGCGCGGCCTGCACACCGCGGGCACCGTCTCGCAGATCTCCGACGGCGCCGCGGCAGTGCTGCTGATGAGCCGGGAGGCCGCCACCCGGTACGGCCTGCGCCCCCGGGCCCGCGTCCTGGCCCAGGCGCTCGTCGGCGCCGAGCCGTACTACCACCTCGACGGGCCGGTGGACGCGACCGCCAGGGTCCTGTCCGCCACCGGCATGACCGTCGAGGACATCGACAGGTTCGAGGTGAACGAGGCGTTCGCCTCGGTCGTCCTCTCCTGGGCATCGGTGCACCAACCCGACATGGACCGCGTCAACACCGGCGGCGGCGCCATCGCGCTCGGCCACCCGGTCGGCGCGACCGGCGCCCGGCTGATCACCACCGCTCTGCACGAGTTGGAGAGGTCGGACTCGTCGACCGCGCTGGTGTCGATGTGCGCGGGCGGCGCCCTGGCGACCGCCACCGTTCTTGAGCGCCTGTGAGACCCGTCCCGGGTGGCGAGGCCCCCCGGCGGACCGCTCGGCTACACGCTGGTCTACGCGATCGAGTCACCCGCCGGGCCGGTGCCGGCGGACGCGGGCCGAGGCGGCCGGCGCGCACCACGAGGAGAAGCCCGTACGGCCCTGCCGGCCGAGGCCGGCGAACCCCTCACCATCTGGGAGGCGGCCTTCCGGGTGACCTGGAACCGGACCTGGGCTGAGCCGCCGGCGACACTGCGGGGCATGGCCGCCGGAGAGGCGGCGGCCCACCTGCGTACCCTGGATGTCCGGGGTGCGATCCGCCGCATCCCGGGGGTGGATCCGGTTCGCTTCGCCGTACACTCCGAGACATCCGATGTCTGAGCCCCTTCGAGGATGGTGAAGTGTGGCGGTCACCGATACCGCTATCGACAGGATCAAGGAAATGATCCTCTCGGGTGAGCTCTGCCCGGGCAGCAGGCTGCCCAAGGAGGCGGACCTGGCCGAGCGGCTCGGCCTGTCGCGCAACTCCCTGCGCGAGGCCGTCCGCGCACTGGCCCTGATCAACGTGCTGGACGTGCGCCAGGGCGACGGCACCTACGTGACCAGCCTGGAGCCCCGGCTGCTGCTGGACGCGATGGCGTTCGTGGTGGACTTCCACCAGGACGACACCGTGCTGCAGTTCTTCCAGGTCCGGCGGATCCTGGAGCCGGCGGCGACCGCGATGGCCGCGACGCGGATGACCGAGTCCGAGATCGCCGAGCTGCGCAAGATCCTCGACTCGCTGCCCGAGGACCCCAGCATCGAGCAGCTCGTCGCCGGCGACCTGGAGTTTCACCACCGCATCGCGGCGGGCTCGGGCAACGCGGTGCTCTGCTCCTTCGTGGAGAGCCTGGCGGGCCCGACCACCCGGGCCCGTATCTGGCGGGGCCTCAGCCAGAAGAACGCCATGGAGAAGACCCGCGAGCAGCACACCGCGATCTGCGACGCCATCGCCGCCCGCCAGCCCGAGGTGGCCCGCGCCTGGGCGACGGTTCACATCGCCGGGGTCGAGGAATGGCTCCGCGAGGCACTTGCTTAACCGGCTCACGTTTGCCTGACCAGATAACGTGACGGCACCTGACCGGATAACACATCGGAAAAGATCACAAAGTCGTACGCTTGGGGCGGACCAATTCCCCGACGACGAGGATGATCCCATGCAGGCGCTCGACGGAACCGACCTACGGGTGGTAGCCGCCCTCCAGGTAAACGGACGGGCTACCTGGGACCGGATCGGCAGAGTGCTGAACGAGTCGACCCGCAACGTGGCCAGACGGGCCACCCGGCTGATGGAAACGGGCGTGCTCTCCATCATCAGCCTGGTCGACGACCGGCGGATGGGCTCGGCCGTGCTGCGGCTGCGCTGCCGTCCCGGGTCGGCGGTCGGCGTGGGCACGGCGCTCGCCGAGCTGCCGCAGACCCGGTTCGTCTCGCTGTTCTCCGGCTCGGTGGACTGCGCGGCGGAGCTCTCGGCCTCCGATGAGGTGTTGACGGATCTGCTGTTCCAGGACGTCCCGACGATCGACGGGGTGGTGGAGAGCGTCACCTACCCCGCGTTGCGATACTTCAAGTCCCCTCACGAGTGGCACCTCGACGTGCTCACCCCGCAGGAGGCCGAGGGGCTGCGCGAGCCGTGGACCCCGCTGCCCGAACGCCTTGGCCGGGCCGGGGAGACGCCCTCCGCCGAGGAGGAACGGATCATCGCGGCGGTGTCCGCGGGCGGCCGCGCCACCCACGCCGAGATCGCGGCCGTCGCGGGGATCAGCGAGTCCACCGCCCGCCGCCGGCTGGACTCGCTGATCCGCCGGGGCGTCCTGCACATCCGCGCCGAGATCGAGCCCTGCTACCTCGGGCTGCCGGTGGAGGCCGCCCTCTGGTTACGGGTGGCCGAGCGCGAGGTGGAGACGGTGGGGCACGCGCTGGCCGGGCTGGCACCGGCCAGATACGTCGTGGCGGTGGCGGGCGACCACCAGATCGTGGCCCAGGTCGCCGTGGCCGGCCGGTTCGAGCTGTATGAGTTCCTCCGCGAGATCGGCGGACTGCCGGGCATACGGGCCATCGAGACGAGCATGATGCTCCTGCCGCTGAAGCGCGGTTTCATGATCAAGAAAAACGGCCGCTCGGACCGCTGGGCCGGCCCGATCGGGTAGCCGGGACACGGGGGCCGCCGGTCGGCCGCGGCAGGGAACCGGCACGGACCCGGCGAGGGACCGGTCCCCGTCCCGGGCGGACGGAAAAGGCGAGTCCCCTTGACTCGTCCGCCGAAGCATAATAGAACACGTTTCAGAAAGCCTCCGGCCCGCAACTCGATCAAGCATCCGGCGACGAGGCGCGCCTCGCGGTTCGAGAAGGTCAGGCGATCATGTCCCGGCTCCATCCGCGGCCCCGGAGGATGCGCGTACGGTTCGCCTAGGAGGACCACCGGCACATGAACATCAACCTTGTGGACCAGGACGTCTACGCGCGTGACGGCGCGCCGCACGAGCAGTTCCGCCGGCTGCGGGCCGGCACGCCGGTCTACCTGCACGAAGGTGACGCCGACCGCGGCTGGCCCCCCTTCTGGGCGGTCACCAAACACGCCGACGTGGTGCACGTCTCGCGCCGGTCGGACCTGTTCTCGTCGAGCAGGAGGCTGGCGCTCTTCAACGAGATGCCCGAGGATCAGCGCGAGCTCCAGCGGATGATGATGCTCAACCAGGACCCGCCGGAGCACACCCGGCGGCGCTCCCTGGTCAACCGGGGCTTCACCCCGCGCATGATGGGCGCCCTGGAACAGCACATCCGCGAGATCTGCCACGGACTGGTGGACGAGGCCAGGGGCCGCCCCTCGGTGGACTTCGTCCGCGACATCGCGGCTCCGCTGCCGCTGTACGTGATCTGCGAACTGCTCGGCGCCCCCGTCGAGGACCGTGACAAGATCTTCACCTGGTCCAACCAGATGATCGGGGCCGAGGACCCGGACTACGCCTCCGACCCCTCCGCGGGCCAGGCCGCGGCGGCGGAGGTGTACACCTACGCCAACGCGCTGGCGGCCGAACGGCGTGAACAGCCCCGCCAGGACATCGTCACCAAGCTGCTCATGCCCGACGCCGCCGGCGAGACCCTCGACGAAAGCGAGTTCGACCTGTTCGTGCTGCTGCTGGTCGTCGCGGGAAACGAGACCACCCGCAACGCGGCCTCCGGCGGCATGCTCGCCTTCTTCGAGCACCCGGCGCAGTGGGAGCGCCTGGTGGCCGACCCCGCGCTCTCCGCCACCGCGGCCGACGAGATCGTCCGCTGGGTCTCCCCCGTCAACCTCTTCCGCCGTACGGCCACCACCGACACGGTGATCGGCGGCCAGGAGGTCAAGGAGAACGACAAGATCGTGGTGTTCTACAGCTCGGCCAACCGGGATGAGGAGGTGTTCCCCGACCCGGACGTCTTCGACATCGGCCGCAGCCCCAACCCGCACATCGGCTTCGGCGGCGGCGGAGCCCACTTCTGCCTGGGCAACCACCTGGCCAAACTGGAGCTCCGGGTGCTCTTCGAGGTCCTGGCCGAGCGGATGCCGAACCTGGCCCAGGCCGGCCCGGCCCGCCGCCTCCGCTCCAACTTCATCAACGGCATCAAGGAACTGCCGGTCACCACCACCTGACGGACCGCCACCGCCGGGACGTCACCCGGCGCGAGCCGGTCCGGCGTTTTCCCCCTTTTCGGGGTTTCCGGGGGTTCACACGCTTCCCACGACGAAATCCCGGGAACCCTTACCACAGAAGGCTTTGGGGACCGTACGGGCATCGGGCCGTCCCCGGGGCGTGTCCGGTGCCGGCCGTACGGACGTCGTCACTCCCCATGTCGGCCGTCGCCTGAAGTGCCGTTTCGCGAGGGGTGGACTATGGTCGGGGTGATGAGGGAACCGCGGTGGGGCACACGCAGGCCCACTGCGGCGGCGGCCGTGGTGGGTCTCGCTCTCGTGGTCGTCCTGACCGCCGTCGCCCCCTCCTTCTGGACCTCCGGCGGGTGGGGTCCCACCGGCTCCGGCACCAGCCTCTGGGTTCCCCAGAGCGACGGCGCGCAGCAGTCGACCGCGCCGCGTCTGCTGGCCGGCGGCGCCGAGCACCTGCCGATGCCGGGGCAGCTCCGTTCCCTGCCGGCCGTGAGCGCCACGGTGACGATCCTCGTCCTGGTGTCGTCCCTCTGGCTCTCCACGGGCCCCGCGGCCACCCCCAGGCGTGACGTCCAGCGGGTCGTCACCCCGCGCAGCCCACCCTCCTTCTAGGCTCCTTTCCCTTTCCCGGCCTCCGTCGAGCAACGGGCTCGATCGAGGCCTTCCAGGCATGCGGTGCCGGGCACCGGCGTGCACGTGGGATCCGGCTTCCACGATGGCGGCCCTCAGTCGGCTCATGCCATCAGCGAGTCATTCAAGGAGTCGATGTCGTCATGGGTGACATCAGATCGACAAGCGGGCTGCTGGCGGAGTACCGGCGCCACACCACGCAGCTGGAGGAGTTGCGCCTGCTCCTGCACGAGCGGCTCGCCGCCGCGCGGGCGGAGCGGGACTCCCTCGTCCAGGACGGGCCCGTGCCGGGGCCTCCCGCCGAGGGCGAGCCGGTCCCGCTGGCCTGGGGCCGCGTCGAGCGTGCCAGGACCGCCGTCGCGGAGATCGAGGCGGCCGTCGAACGGCTGGATTTCGGGGTCTACGGCACCTGCCGGCGGTGCGGGGTGTTCATCGCGCTGGACCGGCTGCGACGTATCCCGCAGGCCCGGCACTGTGCCGTCTGTCACGACGCGGGGAGGCGATGACGTGATCGATCACAGCAGGCACGCCGCCCTCGACCTGGGCACCGTGCGGACCAGGCTGCTGTTCTCCGGCAGTGCCACGCTGATCGACGAGCCCTCCGCCGTGCCGGACGGCTCCGCCGAGCCGGGCGGCGGCGCGGCGGGCGCCGTACCCGACAGGCGATGGCAGTGGCCGGTACGGCACGGCATGGTCACCGACACGCCCGCGTGCGCCAGGTTGGCCGGTCGCGTCCTGCGCACCGGGAGCGGGTGGGGCGCCGCCCCGCTGGAGAGGATCCTGCTCGGCGTGCCGGTGGCGGCGACCGAGTCCGAGCGGCACGCCGCCGTCGCGGTGGTGCACGACGTGGCGGGCTGCCCGGTGGCGGTGGTGGAGGAGCCTCTGGCCGCCGCGGTCGGCAGCGGGATGAACGTGGCGGATCCGCGCCCGCGGATCCTGCTGGACATGGGCGCCGGGATCATCGAGGCGGCCGTGATCAGCCGCGGCCGGGTCGTCGACACCGGCTCCGTGCAGATCATCACGGAGTTCCACGCCGGGACGGCCGCCGGCGTGCCCGCCCACCTGCTCACCCGGGTCGCGGCCATGGTCACCGATCTCGTCGACCGCGTCCCCGCCCCCATCCGGCGAGGGGCCCGCGACGGGGGTCTGCTCATCACCGGCGGGGGCGCCACCCGGCCCGGCCTGGCCCGGTTTCTCTGCTCCACCCTGCGCGTCAGCGTCAGCGTGGCGCCCGACCCGGCCCGCGCCACCGTCCGCGGCCTGTCCCGGCTGCTGGCCTCCCACCGGCCCTGACGGTTCCCGTCCCACGTCTCTGCCGACATTCCGAAAGGACTCAAATACCATGATTTCCGACATTCACCTCAGCAGCGTTCAGCTCGACACCATCCGCGAGGAGCTGGAGGAGCAGCTGTTCCGGTGGACCAAGCAGCTGGCCGAGCTGGAGGCCGCGGTGGGCGACGACGCCGTGGAGGTCTCAGCGAAGCCCGGTCTGCTCGCCGACATCGTCTCCGCCGAACGGAACACCGCCGTCCTGCGCGACGCCCTGAAGAACATCACCGAGCTGACCTACGGCCGCTGCGACGGCTGCGGCTCGGGCATCCCCTTCGATCGGCTGAAGGCCCGCCCTCTGGCGCGCTTCTGCATGGAGTGTCAGCGCCGCCACGAGAGCGGCTGATCTCCCGCTTGGCCCGGCCGCCGATCACCGCCCCCCGGGGCGCCGTCCCGGTGGCCGACGACGCGCGCGCCCACCCGGCCGTCACGCCGGGGACGGACGCCGCACCCTCGGGGGGTTCCCGGTTCCGGGAACCCCCCGAGGGCACGGCGCCGCCTGGCGCAGTCGCCGCTCAGTCGATGTAGCTGATGAGGAAGGGAAGCTTCCGGTCCCCGTCCTCCATGGTGCCGATCGACCCGTTGGGGTGGAGCACGACGTTGTCCTCGCCGTAGTGGTCACCCTTCCAGGAGTAGATCCACGCCGGGCCGTCGAGGTAGGTGGCGGCGCTGGTGCGCCACACGTCGGAGGGGATGTCGGCCAGCTGACGCCCCTCCCCCTGGGCGGTGGCGAAGGCGCGGGCCTCGTTGCGCGTCTTCTTGTAGTCCTTCCCGTACCAGTACAGGTGGTAGGTGCCCTCGGCGAGCGTGGCGGCGTCCGCGGAACCCGCGGCGACGATGGGGATCCGCACCAGCTGTTCGGTCATGCTGCTCTGCCTCTCATCGGGGGGATGGCCGCGAAAAGCACCACCCCCACACTGTTACCCAACGCTACATTTCCGCTACTTGTGGTAACGAAACAGCGAGAGGGCGGACAGGACCCTCCACAGGAGGGGGAGGAAGGTCAGGGCCAGGAGGAGTCCTGGTCGGGGTCGCCGCCGTCGGACAGCAGCTTGACGTCCGAGGAGACCATCATGGCGACGAGGTCCTCAAAGGAGACCGAGGGCTCCCAGCCGAGCTCGGCGCGGGCCTTCTTCGGATCGGCGCAGAGCAGGTCCACCTCCGCCGGGCGGTGCAGGGACCGGTCGGTGACCACATAGCGCTCCCAGTCGAGGTCGGCGGCGGTGAAGGCGGCCTCCACGAGCTCGCGGACGGTGTGGGTGCGGCCGGTGCCGATCACGTAGTCCTCGGGCCGCTCGGCCTGGAGCATCAGGTGCATCGCCCGGACGTAGTCGCCCGCGTAACCCCAGTCGCGGCGGGCCTCCAGGTTGCCCAGGCGGAGCTCGCCGGCCAGGCCCAGCTTGACGCGGGCCACCCCGAGGGAGACCTTACGGGTCACGAACTCGGCTCCCCGGCGCGGGGACTCGTGGTTGAACAGGATCCCGGAGACCGCGAACATCCCGTAGGACTCTCGGTAGTTCTGGGTGAGGAAATGGCCGTAGGCCTTGGCCACACCGTACGGCGAGCGGGGGTGGAACGGGGTGACCTCCGTCTGGGGGGTCTCCCGGACCTGGCCGAACATCTCCGAGGACGACGCCTGGTAGAACCGGATCTGGCCGGAGCCCGCGGCCGTTCTGGAGGAGGAGATGCCGGAGCAGACCCTGATCGCCTCCAGCATGCGCAGCACGCCCATGCCGGTGACCTCGCCGGTGAGCTCGGCCTGCTCCCAGGACATCGGCACGAACGAGATGGCGCCCAGGTTGTAGACCTCGTCGGGCTGGACCCTCTCCACGGCGGAGATCAGCGACCCCTGGTCCAGCAGGTCGCCACGGACCAGCTGGACGTCCTGGAGGAGCCTGCGCACCCGGGAGACACGCGGGTTGGCCTGGCCCCTGACGAGGCCCCAGACCTCATACCCCCGGTCGAGCAGGCATTCGGCCAGATAGGAACCGTCCTGCCCGGTGATACCGGTGATCAGTGCGCGCCTGGCCAACGCGTCCTCCTCGCTGCTGGGTGGAACTTTCATGTGACATGTGCCCTGTGATCGCGAATGTATCGCCACGCCCCGGATGGGCACCATGTCGGCTACCGCAAGGTTAGAACACGTTTCACCGAACCACGCTCGGTTAGCTCAACGTTGCAGATCGGGCACGGTGAGGGCGACTTTAGGAACAATTCCAGATCGGCTGGAAGTGACCTACCGAATGGTATGGTCCGAATACTAAGGTCATCTTTCACGGTACCTGTCCCCTTCCGGGCAGGGTGAGGAAGGGGTTGCCGTGCCGGGTGCGGACTCACTGCGGGTCGCGCTGCTGTCCTACCGCAGCAAACCGACCTGCGGGGGCCAGGGCGTCTACCTCCGTCATCTCAGCCGCGAACTGGTCGCCCTCGGGCACCACGTCGAGGTCTTCTCCGGCCAGCCGTACCCCGATCTGGACGAGGGCGTCATCCTCAACAAGGTCCCCAGCCTGGACCTGTACCGCGACGAGGACCCCTTCCGCACCCCTCGGCTGCACGAGTACCGCGACTGGATCGACGGCCTGGAGGTCGCGACCATGTGGACCGGCGGGTTCCCCGAACCGCTGACCTTCACCCTGCGGGCGCGGCGCGAGCTGCGCGGGCGCGCCGGCGACTTCGACGTGGTGCAGGACAACCAGACGCTCGGCTACGGCCTGCTCGACATCCAGAGGCTGTTCCCCGTGGTCGGCACCATCCACCACCCGATCAGCGTGGACCGGCGGATCGAGTTGAGTGCCGCGCCGCCGCGCAAGCGGTTCTCGCTCAGAAGGTGGTACGGCTTCGTCCGGATGCAGGCCAAGGTCGCGCCCCGGCTGAACCCGATCCTGACCGTCAGCGAGTCCTCCCTCGCCGACATCCACCGCGACTTCAACGTGCCCCAGGCCAACATGCGGCTCATCCCGCTGGGCGTGGACACCCGCTACTTCCACCCGCGCCCGGAGATGCCCAGACGGCCCGGCTCGATCGTCGCGGTGGCCAGCGCCGACTCCCCGATGAAGGGCGTCGCCACACTGCTGCGGGCGGTCGCGAAACTCGCCACCGAGCGCGACGTGCACCTGACCGTGGTCAGCAGGCCCACCCCCGGGGGCCCCACCGAGAAACTGGTCGCCGAACTCTCCCTGCACGACCGGGTCACGTTCGTGCACGGCATCTCCGACACCGAACTGGGCGACCTGATCGCCACATCGGAGATCTCGGTCGTGCCCTCCCTCTACGAGGGCTTCTCCCTCCCCGCCGTCGAGCACATGGCCTGCGGCACCCCGCTGGTGGCGTCGCGGACCGGGGCGCTGCCCGAGGTCGTCGGCGACGCGGCGATCCAGGTCTCCCCCGGCGACCCCGAGGAGCTGGCCGCCGTACTGCGCCGCCTCCACGACTCCCCCGAGGAGCGGGCGGCCGTCGGCCGCAGGGGCTACGACCGGGTCATGGAGCGCTACACCTGGACCGTCGTCGCCCAGCGGACCGTGGACGCCTACCGCGAGGCCATCAGGGCACACGGCGCCCCGTGACAGATCACCCGACAAGGAGCGGCACGTGCTGACCGTCGACTTCGGCCTGCTGCCCGTCGGGCCCGGCATGCGAGTTCTCGACCTGGGCTGCGGCGGCGGACGGCACGCGTTCGAGGTGCTGCGCCGGGGCGCCGACGTGGTGGCCTTCGACATGGACGCCACGGAGCTGAAGGACGTGGCGGACATGTTCGCCGCGATGGACGACGCCGGCGAGGTCCCCCGGGGCGCCATGGCCGAGACCGTGACCGGCGACGCGCTGAGCATGCCGTTCGAGGACGCGAGCTTCGACCGGGTGATCGCGGCCGAGGTGCTGGAGCACATCCCCGACGACATGGCCGCGATGCGGGAGATCTTCCGGGTGCTCAAGCCCGGCGGCCTGGCGGCGGTCACGGTGCCGAGCTTCCTGCCGGAGCGGATCTGCTGGGCGCTGGACGAGGCGTACCACACGGCCCCCGGGGGGCACGTCCGCATCTACACGCTGGCCGAGCTGAGCGCGAAGCTGAAGTCCGCCGGCATGAGGGTCGGCCCGCACCATCACGCCCACGGCCTGCACGCGCCGTACTGGTGGATCAAGTGCGCGGTCGGCGTCGGTAACGACGACCACCCGCTGGCCAAGGCCTACCACGAGCTCCTGGTCTGGGACATCATGAGGCGCCCGGCCGTCACCCGGATCGCCGAGGCGGTGCTGAACCCGCTCATCGGCAAGAGCGTGGTGCTCTACGCCCGGAAACCCGAGGACCGGTGAACGAGGATCGCGGGAACGGGACGTCCCGCGCGGCGGACGAGGAGCGGTGAGCGACCGGTGAGGTGGGAACAGGTCGTCCAGACCGCCCGGAGCATCGCGGCCGTACAGGAGCCGGACGGGGGCGTCCCGTGGCCCGAGGGGCACGTGGACACGTGGAACCACGTCGAGTGCCTGATGGCGATGGGTGTGGCCGGGCTCACCGGACCGGTCCGCAGGGGCTACGACTGGCTGGCCCGCACGCAGCGGGCCGACGGCGCCTGGCCGATGAGGCTGGTCGGCGGCCAGGCCGCCGAACGCAACGGGGAGTCCAACCACGCCGCCTACGTCGCGGTCGGGGTCTGGCACGAACTGCTGGTCACCGGCGACGTCGGCTTCGCCCGCGAGATGTGGCCGGTGGTCCGGTCCGCGCTGGACTTCGTGGTCGGGCTGCAGACCACCCGCGGCGAGATCGTCTGGGAGCGCACCGCGGACGGCAGGCCCGCCGAGTACGCCCTGCTGACCGGCTGCGCCTCCATCCACCAGGGGCTGCGGAGCGGCGTGCTGCTCGGTGAGCGCCTGGGCGACCCGCAGCCCGACTGGGAGGTCGCGGCCGACCGGCTCGGCCACGTGGTCGCCGCCCACCCGGAGGCGTTCGCCGACAAGAGCCGCTTCTCCATGGACTGGTACTACCCCGTCCTGGGCGGCGCGGTGCGCGGCCCGGCCGCCCTGGCCCGGCTGGCCGGGGAGTGGGACACCTTCACCGAACCCGGCCTGGGCATCCGCTGCGTCTCCGACCAGCCGTGGGTGACCGGCGCCGAGTCGTGCGAGCTGGCGCTCGCGCTGGACGCCGCAGGAGACCGGGAGCGGGCGCTGAGACTCTTCGCCGACATGCAGCACCTCAGGCACGAGGACGGCTCCTACTGGACCGGCTGGCAGTGCGTGAACGAGAAGTGGTTCCCGCACGAGCGTTCCGCCTACACCGCCGCCGCCGTCGTGCTCGCCGCCGACGCGCTGTACGGCCACACCCCGGCCTCGGGCCTCTTCCGGGACGCGGGCGCGTACGTGGCCGACCGTCCGACCGCCGGCTGCGGCTGTAGCCACACCCGTTCACGGGCCTGATCCCCCGGGGCCTCTGCGGTTTCTTTGCCAGGGATCCGGAACGCGGTACTTGAAGGGCCGGATACGGCTCACTACGTTCAGCCTGTGAGCGATGCGGAGGGCACCGGAACAGTAGCTCGGAGTGACGGAGGCGAGAGGGTGTCCGTCGCGGCGGACCCCGCCGAGACACCCGCCGAGACACCCGTTGGGACAGCCGCCGAGACACGGAGGATCCCCGCCGCCGAACAGATCGCCGACATGCCGGGCGCCCCTCCCCCCGAGGGTTTTCCCGGCACGGCGCACCCCCCTCCCCCCGAGAGCGCCCCCGGCACGGCGGACGCCTCCCACCCCGAACCCGAGTCCGCCCCCGAACAGGCGCCCGGCGGCACACCGGGGCCGGTCGTCCCTCGGCCCCACGACCCGGCGGAGCTGAGGCTGACCAGGCCGCGCGGCCTGACCGGCCTGCTCTGGCAGGACCTCGCCCAGGTCGGCCTCGGGCCGCGCCGGTTCCGGCTGGGCCCGGCCCGCGCACGGCTGGAGACCGCGGGACAGGCGTGCATGGCCGGCTACAACGCGGTGATCGCGGGTGAGGCCGAGCGGATCGACGATCTTCACGAGGAGCTGCGCGGGTTCGCCTACGAGGGGGCGGGCATGGCCTGCGCGACCCTGGACGTGCTCACCGTCACCGGTGGGCGGCGGCTGAGAAACCTGCTCAGCGGGCAGGGCATGCGCTATCCGCACCTGATCCACCTGGGCACCGGCTGGGCGTACGCCCGGCTGCGCATGCGGCCGATGTGGGGCATCCGCTCGGTCCACCCGCTGCTGCGCTGGCTGGCCTTCGACGGCTTCGGCTTCCACCGGGGCTTCTTCGCCGCCGACCGCACGGTGGGGCGGCAGCGCACGGTCGGCCTGCTGGACCGGACCCGGCGGGCGATCTTCGACCAGGGGGTGGGCCGGATGCTCTGGTTCCACGAGTGCGCGAACGTCGAGGACGTCATCCTGCGCATCGCCGAGTTCCCGGCGGGGCGCCGCGCCGACCTGTGGAGCGGCGTCGGCCTGGCCGCCGTGTACACCGGCGGCGCGGGCGTCCCGGAGCTGGAGCGGCTGAGCGCGGCGGCGGCCGAGGACGGCTTCCGCGCCCACCTCGTACAGGGGGGCGCCTTCGCCTGCGCCTCCCGGCTGATCTCCGGGATCGTGCCCGAGCACACGGTGACGGCGGCGCCCGCGCTCTGCGGGGTGGAAGTGGACGAGGCCGGCCACTGGACCGACACGGCGCTCATCGCCCTGGGCCACAACGCCCACAGCGGCGACCACTACCAGACCTGGCGGGCGGGGATCAGAAAGACCTGGGCACGGCGGAACCGCGATTCATGACCACAGCTCAAAGGAGCGGTGAAAGCGATGTCAGGGGTTCGCAAGCACGCGGCGGGAGCTCTCGCCCTGGTGGCGGCCACCGCCGGATGGTGGCTGACCGCACCGTCCGGTCCCCCCGCGACCGCCGACCAGATCACCGGCTTCTCCTTCGTCGCCGACCCGCTCGGCCCCGCGGGCAGGCCGGGTGACAGGCGGCTGCGGCCGGTGGCGCCCGGCTACGAGAACATCCGGGCCTGGATCTCGTCGACGGGCGCGGGGGTCGCGCTGTTCGACGCCGACAACGAGGTCGTCTCCGACGACGTCTGCCTGGTGGACCCGCGCCGGGACACGGTGACCGTCGGCCCCGCGCCGGGAACGCCCCGGAGTTACCGGCCCTTCACCCTGGCCGCGCCGGGGCGCGGGCCGTACCAGGCCCCGATGGGCTGCCTGCCCGCGGACCTCGACCAGGACGGCTGGCAGGACCTGGTCGTCTACTACTGGGGTCGCTCCCCCTCACTGTTCCTGCGCGTCCCGGGGGTGCCGCTCTCCGGCGCCGCCTTCCGCCACCGCGACCTGACCCCGGCACCGGAGGTCTGGAACACCGGCGCGGCCACGGCCGGTGACTTCGACGGCGACGGCCGCCTCGACCTGGTCTTCGGCAACTACTTCCCGGACGGCGTCAGAGTGCTGGACGACACCGGCGACCACGGCGACGCCGTCATGCCCGGCTCGATGTCCAACGCCGGCGACGGCGGCCCCGACCGGCTGTACCTCGCGACGGGACCGGCCGCCTTCGCCGAGGCCGAGGGGGTGTTCGACGAGGTGGGTGGCACCGGCTGGACGCTGGCACTGGGCGCCCAGGACCTGGACGGCGACGGAAGACCGGAGCTGTATGTGGCCAACGACTTCGGCCCCGACCGGCTGCTGGTCAACGAGTCGACGCCCGGCAGGGCCGCCTTCCGGGAGGCGCGGGGCACCCGGCACCCGACCACCCCCAGGTCCAACGTGGTCGGCGCGGACTCGTTCAAGAGCAGAGGGGTCGCCTTCACCGACCTCAACGCCGACGGCACGCCGGACATCCTGGTCAGCAACACCACCGAGGAGTACGGGCTGCACGAGGGCAACTTCGCCTTCCTCTCCCTGCCCGGTGGACTGCACGAGGGCCACGCGCCCTACGACGACCACGGCGAGGAGCTGGGGCTGAGCCGTACCGGCTGGTCGTGGGATGTCAAGGCGGCCGACTTCGACAACGACGGCAGCGACGAGATCATGCACGCGACCGGGTTCGTCCGGGGTGAGGTCGACCGGTGGGCGCAACTACACGAGGCCGCGGCCTCCAACGACCTGGCCCTCTCCAACCCGGCGCTCTGGCCGAACATCAGAGCCGGGGACGACCTGTCGGGCCACGACGTCGACAGCTTTTTCACCAGGGGGACGGACGGCCGCTATCTGGACGTGGCCCGGCGGGCCGGGGTCGGTGACGACACGGTCAGCCGGGCCTTCGCCGTCGGTGACGTGGACGACGACGGACGGCTGGACTTCGCGGTCGCCAACCAGTGGGCCGGGTCGGCGCTCTACCGCAACCACGGGGTCACCGCCCCCTTCGTGGGCCTGCGACTGCGACTGCCCGCCGGCACCTGTCACGCGGCCGGTCTGATGTGGCTCGCACCGGCCCGTACCGCGCCGGCGCCCGCCGGCCTGAGCCGTCCCGCACCGACCAGACCCGCCATCGGGGCCGTCGCCAGAGTGCGCGTGGCCGGCGGGGTCACGCTCGCCCGGCAGCTCTACCCGGCCAACGGGCACAACGGCGTCTCCGCGCCGGAACTGCTGTTCGGCCTGGGCGGCGGCGCGGGGAGCGGGCCGTTCCCCGTGGAGGTGTCCTGGCGGGACGCCTGCGGCGTCCCGCGCACCGCGTCACTGTCGGTGGAACCCGGCTGGCATCAGATCCTGCTGGCCGACGGAGACGCTTCGGAGGTGGAGCGGCCGTGACCCCCGCGCAGAGGCGGAGCAGGGCGCTACGCCGGTTCGCCGGATCCCTCACCGCGACGACCGTCCTCGGGCACTGCCTGCTCGGCTTCGAGCAGGCCTACCTGGCCCCGCTCGTGGGCGTGGCCACCGGCGTGACCACCGAGCTGGTGCTGGAGACCGTGGAGGCGTGGGCGCGCGGGCGCCGAATCCGCTACCTGGGCAGGCGGGCGGGCCGGACGGTCGACTTCTTCCTGCCGTGCTCCATCGACGGCCTGCTCTGCGCGATGCTGCTGTACGGCGACGCCCACCTGGGGCCGGTCGCGCTGGCCGTCCTGATCGGTGTCGGCGGCAAGTACGTCTTCCGGGTCGGAATGCCCGGCAGGTCACGCGCCGGTGGCGGAGGCGTGCCCGGCGGGGCGTGTCCCGGCGAGGGCGTGCCCGGCAGGCACTACCTGAACCCGGTGGCCCTCGGCACCTGCACGGTGCTCCTGCTGTTCCCGTGGGTCGGCACGGCGCCGTCTTACCAGTTCACCGGACGGGTGTCGGGGCCGTTCGACGCGATCGTGCCGCTGGTCCTGCTGGTGCTGGGCACGACGGTGCACGCCAAGCTGACCGGGAGGCTGCCGCTGATCCTCGGCTGGACGGGCGGGTTCGTCCTTCAGGGGCTCGTCCGGGGCGCGCTGAGCGACATCTCGGTGATCAGCGCCCTGCTGCCCATGACCGGCGTGGCCTTCGTCCTGCACACCGTCTACGTGATCGCCGATCCCGGCACGACTCCCGTCGGGACCCGGAACCAGATCGGGTTCGGCCTGGCCACGGCGGCCGTCTACGGGCTGCTGGTCCAGTTCCACCTCGTCTACGGGCTGCTCTTCTCCCTGGTGATCGTCTGTGCCTGCCGGGGCGCCTACCTGGCCGCGCTGTCCCGCGTCCGCCCACCCGCCGTCCCCACGTCCATCCCCGTTCCCGCCCCCTCCCCCGCTCCCGCTCCCGCTCCCGCTCCCGGTCACGCCGACGTCCCGGCGGGTGTCCGGCGGTGAACCGTCCGAAGGCCCGAGTTCGAACACCTGAGGGGTGCGCCGAATGTCCGTCGCGATCGTGGGACTGGCCTGCGCCTATCCCGACGCCCCCGGCCCCGGGGCGCTGTGGGAGACGGTGTTGTGGCGGCGGCGGGCGTTCCGCCGCGTACCGGTCGAACGGCTGGATCCGGCGGGCCACCGTCTCCCCGGGGTTCCCGGCGTTCCCGGCGTTCCCCGCGTTCCCGGCCGGTCCGCCACCGGCCGGGTCCACGGCGGCCGCGCGGGCCTGATCGAAGGCTGGGAGCCCGGCCGGGCCGTCTTCGGACTCCCGGGCCTGGACTGTCACGTCGCCGACCCGGCCCACCGGCTGGCACTGGACATCGCCTCCCGCGCCCTGGCCGACGCCGGATTCCCCCGCGGGGAGGGACTCGACCGGGACCGGGTCACGGTGATCATCGGAAGTACGGGGGCCGGCACGATCGCCGGGGGCGTCTGCGCCCACTTCGGTCTGCGCGGCGGCGGGTACGCGGTGGACGGCGCGTGCGCCTCGTCCCTGCTGGCGGTGATCACCGCCGGTCACTCGCTGCTGGACGGGAGCGCGGACTTCGCCCTGGCCGGAGGGGTCGACCTCAGCCTCGCCCCCTTCGCTCCGGCCGGCCCCGCCGGATCGGGCGCCCCCTCCGGGGAGCGGATGTGGATCTACGACACCCGCTCGGACGGCCACTGGCCGGGCGAGGGCTGCGGGGTCGTCGCACTGGCACGCACCGCCGACGCCCGCGCCGCCGGGACGCGGATCTATGCCGAGATCTCCGGATGGGGGGTGTCCTCCGGCGGTGCCGCCTGCCCCGAGTCCGACGGCCTGCTGCTGGCCCTGCGCCGCGCCTACGCCCGCGCCGGGATCCCCCCGGCCGGGGTCGCCCTGTTCGAGGGGGGCGGGACCGGCACCGCCGCCGGTGACACCGCCGAACTCGCCGCCCTCACCGCCCTCCTGTCAGGTTCGGTACGGCAGGCCGCGCTGGGCTCCGTCAGCGCCAACATCGGGCACACCGGAGCGGCGGCCGGGATCGCGGGCGTGATCAAGGCCGCGCTGAGCGTCGCGCACGGCGTCGTGCCGCCGACCACCGGCTGCGGATCCCCGCACCCCCTGCTGACCGCCCCCGGCACCCCACTCCGGGTACCGGCCTCCGCCGAACCGTGGCCTGACGGTCCCCGCCACGCGGGGGTGAGCGCCATGGGCTTCGGCGGCGTCAACGCCCACCTCGTCCTCACCGCCCCGCCCTCCTCCCCCGCGACCCCGCACAGCGCGCCCCCCGCGGGGGCGGTGACCGAGCGGCCGTCACGGGACGAGCCATTGGTGTTCGGCTTCTCCGCCGAAAGCGCGCGAGCCCTGCGGCCGGTGCTGGAACGGGTCGCCGACCAGGCGGTGCGCTGGTCGGAAGCGGAACTGTGCGACCTCGCGCACGCGCTGGGAACCGCCCCCGCCGGGCGAGTGCGGGTGGCGATCGTGGCGGAGTCGGCGGAACGGCTCGCCGAACGCGCGCGGCTCGCGCTGGACCGGCTGGAAACCCCGGACTCCGGCCGCCCGATGGAAGCCCCTGACTTCGACCGGCCGGTGGAGAGACGGGAACCCCATCGACCGGAGACGCCGCCGGGGATCCACTTCGGGCCGGATGCGATGCCCGGCCTCGCCGCCCTGTACCACGACCATCCGGCCAGGCCCATGGACATCTGGCGCGACCGCGTCTTCATCCCCGGCGCCCTTCTCCCGGCCCCCTGCCCGCCCACACCGAACCCGTGCCCACCGAACCCGTCCGTCCCGTACCCGTTCCCCGCGAACCCGTCCCTCGTGGGCTCGCTCGTTCCGAACGGCTCGCCGTACTCCGGGATCGGCCGTCGTCCCCTCGTCGGCACCGGCACCTCGGCGGGAGACCGGACAGGCGCCGTCGAACCGGTGGCCGGGGTGGCGCGCTGGGTGCGATGCTTCACGGAGGATCCGGAGGCCGCCACCCAACCGGCGGATGGCGTGGAGACGCCCACCAGGCGGATCGTGATCGACGACCCGCTACGGCCGGGAGCGGTCGGGGAACTGCTCTCCGCGGTCCGCGAGGCGGTCGCGGACCGTGAGGGGCTGGCCGTGGTCTGCGGCTCCGACGCCCTGACCGGGTTCCTGGCGACGCTGCGCCTGGAGCACCCCGACCTCGACTTCGGCCCCGGCCGGCCGGACGCGAGAACCGCGCTCCTCCTTGAGGAGGAGGGACCGCTGCCGGTCGGCACGGCGGACGTGGTGCTGGTCAGCGGGGGCGGCGCGGGGATCGGGCTCGCCTGCGCCGTGGCGCTGGCCAAGGAGAGCGGTTGCGCGCTGGCCCTGCTCGGGCGGGACACCCCGGACCGCGACGCGTGGCCGTCGGCCGACCTGGCGGAGCCGGCCGTCAAGGGGATCCGGCACGTCTGCGTGACCGCCGAGGTGGGCGACGCCGCGCAGGTGGCGCGGGCCGTACGAGAGGTGGAGGTCACGCTGGGGCCGATCACCATGCTGATCCACGTGACGGGCGTCAACCGGCCGGGCCGGTTCGCCGACCTCACCGACGAGGACTTCGAACGCCACATCACGCCGGAACTGACCGGCCTCGGCAACCTGCTCACCGCGGCCGCCCCCGGCCGGGTGGTGACGTTCGGGTCGGTGGCCGGCCGGTACGGCCTGGCGGGCGAGAGCCGCCACGCGCTGGCCGGCGGGCTGACGCGGGAGCGGGCGCGGAGGATCGGCGGGCTGAACGTCGACTGGCCGGTCTGGGACGGAACCCCACCGGGCGCGACGGCCGTCGAGCCCCGGGAGGAGGTGGAGCTTTTCCTGCGGCTGCTGAGGACCGAGGGCCTGCCGCCGAGCGTTACCGTGCACGGCAGACCGCCCGGTCCCGCCGTCCCGTGTCCGGGTGGCGGGCGGTTCCTCGACGGGGTGCGGGTGCACGTCCCCGGGGTGGAACTGGTCGCCGACAGCGACCTGTCGCTCAAGACGGACGCCTATCTGGACGACCACCGGATCGACGGGCGGGCGGTGCTGCCCGCCGTGGTGGCCCTGGAGGCGATGGCCCAGGCCGCCGGGGCGCTGGCGGGCCGCCCGCTCGACGAGGCCGTGGAGATGACGTTCGACCGGCCGGTGGTCGTGCCCGACGAGGGCGGCACCACGATCCGGGTGTGCGCGCTCCGGCACACCCGGACGGTCGAGGTGGTGGTGCGCGGCGAGGAGACCGGGTTCCAGGCCGACCACTTCAGGGCGGTGTTCCCGGTGGACGCGGCCGACGAGACGCTGGCCGTACCGGAACTGACCCGCGACGGCGCCGAACCCCTGGACGCCGGTGACCTGTACGGCGCGCTCTGCTTCCAGACCGGGCGTTTCCAGCGTGTCCGGGAGCTCACGCTCGTCGAGGCGCGGGGGTGCCGGGGCGAGCTGCACGGCGACGATCCGGACGGCTGGTTCGACGGCAGGCCGGTGCTGGGCAGTCCGGGCCTGAGCGACGCCACGATCCACGCCCTCCAGGCGTGCGTGCCGCACCGGCGGCTGCTGCCGGTCGGCGGCGAGCGGCTGGTGGTGCGGCCGTCTCAGGGGGATGTGCGGCTGCACGCCACCGAGCGCCACCACGGCGGGGGCGAGTACGTCTGGGACGTCACCGCCACCGACGTGCGCGGGCGGCTGGTGGCCGCGTGGACCGGGCTGCGGCTGAAGGACGTCGGCCCGCTCCCCCGGCGTGACCCGTGGCCGCCGAGCCTGCTGGCCGTCTACCTCCAGCGGGCCTCGGTCGCCGCCGGCCTCGACCCGGCGCTGCGGGTGACCATGGACGGCGGGACGTTCCGCAGCCCCCTGGGTGAGCTGGTGCTCGGGGTGGACGAGCCCGCGTGCTGCGCCTGGGAGCGGGTGGACGAGGCGGGGGAGGCGCCGACGCCCCTGTCGGAGGCACCCCTCCCGGAGGCACCCCTCCCGGAGGCGCCGCCCACCGAACCGCTCACCGGGCCGTGCGCCGCGCTGCTCGCCGTGCTGCTGCCGTACTGCGGGGAACCCGAGCGGACCGTGGCCGCCCGGATCAGGACGGCCGCCGGATGCCTGTCCGGCGCGGGTCGCCCGGCCGCCGTGCCGCTCACCCTCGTGGGAGGGCACGAGGGCGGCTGGCTGCTGCTGCGGGCAGGCGGCGACCTGATCGCCTCGGCGGTGCTGCGGGTCAGGGACGTACCGGGACCGGTGGCGGTGTCGATCATGACCCCGGCCCCCCGGTGAGCGACCCACGGACCCTTCTCCGTGAGCGGCCCACGGACCCTCGGCGAGCGCCCCCGACCCCTCGGCGAGAACCCACGGCCCCTCCGTGAACGACCGGCGGGCCGGTCAGCCCGTGCCGGGGCCGACCCGTTCCAGCACCCGCACCGACCCCTCACTCCTGACCTCCCTGAACGCGCCGGAGGCGAGCGCCCGCCGATAGACGTGGTAGGGCGCCTGTCCTTCTCCCGAGGCCGGGTCGGGGTGGACGTCGTGGAAGACGAGCACACCGCCCTCGATGACGTGTGGGGCCCACCCCTCGTAGTCCTTGGTCACCGGGCCCTCCGCGTGGCCTCCGTCGATGAAGAGCATCGCCAGCGGGGTGTTCCAGAAAGCGGCGACCCGCTCCGACCTGCCGACGATCGCGACGACCTCCTCTTCGAGACCGGCGGCGGCGATCGTGCAGCGGAAGGTGGGCAGCGAGTCCATCTTGCCGAAACGGGGATCCATCAGTGTGGGGTCGTGGTGGGCCCACCCCGGCTGGATCTCCTCCGAGCCCCGGTGGTGGTCCACGGTGAAGACGACGGAACCGGCCTGCCTGGCCCCCGCGCCGAGGTAGACGGCGGACTTCCCGCAGTAGGTGCCGATCTCGCAGATCGGCCCGAGCGTGCCGTACTCGGCGGCCGTCTCGAAGAGGGCCAGCCCCTCGGCGTGGGGCATGAAACCCTTGGCGCGCCGGGCCGCGTACAGCAGATCGGCGGGCATGGTCGCGGTGCTCATCTGAGCAGACTACCCAGACCGAACAGCATTCCGGACGGCCCTTGCCCCCCCTTGTGGAACGTGTTCTACTTTGCACCGTGAAGCAGCGCGCCCGCATCGCGATGTCCGAGGACGAGATCATCACCTTCGTCGAGGGGTCATGGAAGCTCCAGCTCGGCACGGTCAACCCGGACGGGACACCGCATCTGGTGCCCATGTTCTACGGGCTGACAGCGGGAATGATGTCCTTTTGGACCTACGGCAAGGCGCGGAAGGCGCTCAACATCCGGCGGGACCCCCGGGTGAGCTGCCTCGTCGAGACCGGAGAGGAGTACTCCGAACTGCGCGGGGTCCTGGTGTACGGCGTCGCCCGGCGGATCGACGACCCCGCGGACGTCCTGGCCGTCGGCATGACCGTGGCCCGGCGGATGGCCGGAGCCCCCGGCACCGAGAGCCCCCCGGCAGAGTATGTCGCCCATACCGGCCGCAAGCGGGTCGCCTTCGTGGTGGAGCCCACCCGAGTGATCTCCTGGGATCACCGTAAGCTCACGACTCCCGCCTAGGAGGATCAATGAAAATCAAGGTCGATTACCTGGTCTGCGAGGCCAACGCGGTCTGCACCGGGCTCGCCCCCGAGGTCTTCGAGCTCGACGACGACGACCGGTTGCACGTGCTGCTCCCCGAGCCGCCGCCGGAGATGCTGGACCGTGTCCGGCACGCCGTGCGGTCCTGCCCCAAAGCCGCTCTCTCCCTTGAGGAGAGCTAGGAGGATCCCCCATGCGCGGTGCGCTTCTGCACGCCGTCGGCGACGACAAGCTCGACATCCGCGACGATCTCACCCTCACCCCGGTGGGTCCCGCGGACGTCCGCGTCAGGATAAGGGCGACCGGCGTCTGCCACTCCGACCTGTCGGTGATCGACGGCGTGCTGCCCATGCCGCTCCCGATCATCCCCGGCCACGAGGGCGCGGGCGAGGTCGTCGAGGTCGGCGGCCACGTGACCTCGGTCCAGCCCGGTGACCACGTCATCGTCAACTGGACCCCGGCCTGCGGCACCTGCCGGAACTGCCTGGTGAACCAGCCGTTCCTGTGCATGACCTACATGATGGACAGCTTCGTCAACGCCCGGTTCCGCTACGGCGGCGACACCCCGGCGTTCGGCATGGCCGGGTGTGGCACCTGGTGCGAGGAGATCGTCGTGCCCTGGCAGGGGGCGATCAAGGTTGATCCCGAGGTGCCCTTCGAGGCGGCGGCGCTGATCGGCTGCGGCATCACCACCGGCGTCGGCGCGGCGCTCAACACCGCCCGTGTCAGGCCCGGTTCGACCGTGGCGGTGGTCGGCAGCGGCGGCATCGGCCTGTCGGTGATCCAGGGCGCCCGGATCTCCGGCGCGACCACGATCCTGGCGATCGATCCGCTGGAGTCCAAGCACGAGCTGGCCAGGAAGGTCGGCGCCACCCACGCGGTCACCCCCGACGAGCTCATGGACGCCGTCGGCACGCTGACCGGCGGCCAGGGGTTCGACTACGGCTTCGAGGCCGTCGGCAAGTCCGCCGCCATCATGACGGCCTGGCGGGCGACCCGCCGAGGCGGCGACGTGATCGTGGTGGGCGCGGGCGCCATGGACGACATCGTGCCGCTGAGCGCCTTCAACCTGCTGTTCGAGGGCAAGAGGATCCTCAGCTCGCTGTACGGCGAGGCGGACGTCCGCCGGGACTTCCCGTTCCTCGCCGAGCTCTACAAGGCGGGCAGGCTCGATCTGGAAAGCATGATCAGCGCCCGCGTCAAGCTCTCCGACCTGAATGAGGCGGTGGCCGCGCTGCGGGGCGGCGAGGTACTGCGCCAGATCGTCGTTCTCGGCTGACGGTCAATCCGGTACGGCCCGCGCCCCCGCCACGAACGACAGACGCGGGCCGTACCGGCGCGCCCACCCCCCCACCGGGTAGGCGCGAGTCCACAGGGCGCCGGTTCCGGTCCCGGTGCTGTCCCGGTCACCGGGGCCGCCGGCCCGCGGTTTCCGCGGGCCGAAGGCGTCGGACACGACGCGACGCCAGCACTCGGCCCGCTCCCCACGGAGGCCGGCCGTACTGACGAGTGTGGGCGTGGCGCTCTCTTCGGCTCCGAGAGAGATGACCCCAGCTTTGCCCCCTCTCCGGGCCGGGGGGCAATCCCATTCGCATCCAACATCACGTTATGCCCGCCACTCGGCGCGCCATGACAAAAAACGGCGCGCGCCGTCAAAGGCGAAATCGTGTCCTGCCGGTATGCGCGATCCGGATCGGGGCACGCTCTCAGGCGTGCGCGGCTCGCACGATCGCCTGAGCGCCCTCCGAGGCCGTGCCCGGCGCCGGTGATGACCGCCACCCCGCCGTCAAATCGCAACTCCGACATCCACCCCCTCCCAGGAGAACATAGTTCTGTTTTGAACAATAGCCGGCTCATCGCCTATCGGCGATAAATGTTCATTTCCTTCCAGTCATGAAGGGGTGGCGACAGAATGTCGAATTCAACGCGGATAGTGATCGAGTGTATGAATTTCTGCTAAAGTTTTTGCCCTTACCGGGCGCGGGTCAACGACGACACTCCTCCTGTCGCGACCCCGCCCAAGATCCGGGCTGGAGGCCCCGCATGCCCTCACCGCCGCCCCTCCGTGTGGTCCAATGGGCCACGGGCGCCGTTGGCCGGTACTCGCTGCGCAATCTGATCACCCGGCCCGAGTTCGAGCTCGTCGGAGTGCTCGTCTACGACCCGGACAAGGTGGGCCTGGACGCGGGCCCCCTCATCGGGTTGGCCGAGACCGGGGTCACGTGCACCGACGACGTCGAGCGGATCCTCGCCCTGCGGGCCGACTGCGTGCTGCACATGCCGCTGCCGGCGTCCTACTTCGGCGGGGACCACGCGACGGACGTGGAGACGATCTGCGCCCTGCTCGCCTCGGGCAAGAACGTCATCACCACGACCGGGTTCGTCTATCCCCAGTCCTACGGGCCCGGCATCGTGGAACGCCTGGAGGCCGCCTGCCGGACCGGAGGCACGTCTCTGCACGGCACCGGCATCAACCCCGGTTTCATGAGCGACATGCTCCCGCTCGCGCTGACCGGGCTGTCCAGCCGGATCGACCACATCTACGTCCGCGAGTCGTCCGACTTCCGGGGGCACCCGTCCCGGCAGATCGTGGTGGACCTGTTCGGTTTCACCCGCTCGGCCAAGGACTACACCACCACCGTGCGCCCGTTCCGCGCCTTCCAGCGCTCGCTGTTCACCGAGAGCGTCCAGTTCGTGGCGGGCACCCTCGACGTGACCCTCGACGAGGTCGAGGAGAGCGACGAGTTCGAACTCGCCTCCGAGGAGTTCGAGATCGCCGCGGGCCTGGTCCAGGTCGGCACCGTGTGCGCGTCCCGCTGGACGTTCAGCGGCCTGGTCCGCGGACGTCCCTTCATGACCGTGGAGTGCGTCTACAAGGCCGACGCCACCAAGGTGACCCGCTGGCCCGCCCCGGGTTTCGCCATCCACATCGAGGGCCTCCCCCAGATGACACTCACCGTCGACGAGGTCTCCCACGGCCTGGCCGGTGCCGCCGCCCACGCCGTCAACGCGGTGTCCGCGGTCTGCGCCGCCCCGCCGGGCATCCGCACCCTGCTCGACCTCCCCCTCGCCACCGGCCGGGGCACCGTCCGTCTCGCCTGACGGTGCCCGTCCGATCAGGCGTGCGGGGTGAAGCGGCCGAAACGGCCCTGATGGTAGAGGAGCGGGCGGCTGCCGGAGATGTGGCTGGTCTCGGTGACGAGGCCGACGACGAGGACGTGGTCGCCTATGTCCACGGTGGAGTGGGGGACGCAGACCAGCTGGGCCGAGACTCCGCCCAGGAGCGGAACGCCCAGGGGGCCGGGCCGCCACTCGGTGGGGGCGGCGAACCGGTCGACGCCCTTGCGCGCGAACCGGGAGGCCAGCTCGGCCTGGTCGCCGGCCAGGACGTTCACCGCGAAGTGCTCGGCCCGCCTGAGCCACCGCCAGGTGGCCGAGGACTGGTCCACGTAGAAGGAGACCAGCGGGGGCGCGAGGCTGACCGAGGAGAACGAGGTGGCCGTCAGGCCGACCGGGACCCCCGCCGACTGCGCGGTGATCACCACGACTCCGGACGCGTGAACGGCCAGCGCCTGGCGGAAGCGCTCGGCGTCGACCGCCCCGCCCGGCAGGGTCTCGGTCATGACTCCTCACTTCTCCTCTCTCACCCGACCTGCCCGGCAAAACCCGCTTATGGTCGGCAACCCATTCATAACGCCTTCTCTTCCCGATCTCTCGCCGGGGCTGCCACCGTGACCGCGCACCCCACCCCGGCGCGGCCCCGAGCCGCCCGGCTCCGTGACCGGTCCCCGGAACCCGTACACGGCCTAGACTGAAATCCGTGATTGAGGACATCCGGGTGGACCCCGCGGTCCGGGCGCTCAGACCGGACTTCGCGGTGCTGGTCATGGGCGTGTACGGCCTGCGCAACGGCCCCACGGACGACAGGTCCCGGGCCTGGCTGGCCGAGGCCGCCGCCGAGGCGGTGACCGCCGACGATCCCAGGGTGGAGGCGTGGCGGGCCGCGTACCGGGCCTTCGGCGCCAAACCCCAGCGGACCCGCCCCTCGGTGGACGCGCTGGTCCGGCGGATGCCGCTGCCGGAGATCAACCTGGTGGTCGACGCCTACAACTCGATCAGCGTCAGGCACGGGCTGCCGATCGGCGGCGAGGACCTGGCCCGCTACGAGGGGGCGGCGAGGCTGGTCCGCGCCGAGGGGGACGAGCCGTTCGAGGTCGTCGAGAGAGGTGAGCCCGCCGTCGACCATCCGGAGATCGGCGAGGTGGTCTGGCGGGACGACAGGGGCGTCACCTGCCGGCGCTGGAACTGGCGGCAGTGCGCGCGGACCCGGATCACCGAGGAGACCACCGACGCGCTGTTCCTGCTGGAGCGGCTCGCCCCCCTGTCACCGGCCGAGTTGCGCGCGGCCGGCGACGAGCTGGCCGGGCTGCTCGGGGACGTCACCCCCGGAGTCCGGGTCGAGTCCAGGCTGATCGCACATGAATGACCAGACCCGCACCACCCGGATGGACCCCCGGAAGTGACTGCTTTGAACTGTTCTGACAGGATCAGTAGAGGAGTCGGCGCCGGACTGGCGCAGGTCCGGGTCCGGGCGAGTAGCCTTGGACAGGTTCTCTATCATCAACGCCGATCTGCGGAAGAGGGCGATTTCCGCCGTGTCGTCTGAGTCGTCGCGGACAAACCCGCTGGCAGCCTTCGGTCAAAACGAATGGCTTGTCGACGAGCTGTATCAGAAGTACCTCCAGGATCCCGAGTCCGTGGACCGCGCCTGGTGGAACTTCTTCGCTGATTACAGCCCTGATTCCGGGGCCGGTCGAGCCGCGCCCCCGGGTGCGGCCACCGCCGCGCCCACCAATCCAACCTCCGCTGCGGCTCCGGTGACCCCGGCGGCCAAACCGGCAACCCCAACGCCGAAGCCCAAGGCCACTCCGGCGGACCGACCCAAGCAGGAGACGCAGTTGCCCGCCCCCGGTGCCGAGGAAGTCCGACTCCGTGGCGCGGCCGCCCGGACGGTGGCCAACATGGAGGCCAGCCTCCACGTTCCGACTGCGACGAGCGTGCGCGCCGTGCCGGCGAAGCTCCTCATCGACAACCGCATCGTCGTCAACAACCACCTGTCGCGAGGACGCGGCGGCAAGGTGTCCTTCACCCACCTGATCGGCTACGCGGTCATCAAGGCTCTCCGGGCGATGCCCGAGATGAACCACTCCTACGCCGAGGTCGACGGCAAGCCGGCGCTGGTCAAGCCGGAGCACGTCAACCTCGGCCTGGCCATCGACATCGCCAAGAGCGACGGCACCCGGCAGCTCCTGGTGCCGTCGATCAAGGCGTCGGAGTCCATGGACTTCCGCCAGTTCTGGATCGCGTACGAGGAGGTCGTGCGCAAGGCCAGGTCCGGCAAGCTGAGCGTGGACGACTTCGTGGGCACGACGATCTCGCTGACCAACCCGGGCACCATCGGCACCGTCCACTCGGTGCCGCGCCTGATGCCGGGGCAGGGCACGATCATCGGCGTCGGCGCGATGGAGTACCCCGCGGAGTACCAGGGCGCCTCCCCCGACACGCTCTCCCGCCTCGCGGTCAGCAAGGTCATGACGCTCACCAGCACGTATGACCACCGGATCATCCAGGGCGCCCAGTCGGGCGACTTCCTCCGGCAGATCCACCGGCTGCTCCTCGGCGAGAACGGCTTCTACGACGAGATCTTCGAGGCGCTCCGGATCCCGTACGAGCCGGTCCGCTGGGTCCAGGACATCTCGGCGACCCACGATGACGACGTGGCGAAGTCGGCCAGGGTCATAGAGCTGATCCACGCCTTCCGGGTCCGCGGCCACCTGATGGCCGACACCGACCCGCTGGAGTACCGGCAGCGCAAGCACCCCGACCTCGACATCAAGTCCCACGGGCTGACCCTGTGGGACCTGGAGCGCGAGTTCGCCACCGGCGGCTTCGGCGGCCGTCCCCTGATGAAGCTGCGCGACATCCTCGGTGTGCTGCGCGACTCCTACTGCCGCACCATCGGCGTGGAGTACATGCACATGCAAAACCCCGAGGAGCGGGCCTGGATCCAGGCCCGGGTCGAGCGTCCGCACGCCAAGCCCGACCGCGAGGAGCAGCTGCGCATCCTGGAGCGGCTCAACACCTCCGAGGCGTTCGAGACGTTCCTGCAGACGAAGTTCGTCGGCCAGAAGCGTTTCTCGCTGGAGGGCGGCGAGTCGCTGATACCGCTGCTCGACTCGGTGCTCTGCGCCGCCGCGGAGGACGACCTCGACGAGGCGGTCATCGGCATGGCCCACCGCGGCCGGCTGAACGTGCTGGCCAACATCGTGGGCAAGTCCTACGGCCAGATCTTCGGCGAGTTCGAGGGCAACATGGACCCGCGCAGCGCCCACGGCTCCGGCGACGTGAAGTACCACCTGGGCGCCAGCGGTGACTTCATCTCGGCGAACAACTCCAAGCTCAGGACCTCGGTCGTGGCCAACCCCTCCCACCTGGAGACGGTCGACCCCGTCCTGGAGGGCGTGGTCCGCGCCAAGCAGGACCTGCTGGAGCGCGGTGAGGAGGGCTTTACCGTCCTGCCCGTGCTCGTCCACGGCGACGCGGCCTTCGCGGGCCAGGGCGTGGTGGCCGAGACGCTGAACCTGTCGCAGCTGCGCGGCTACCGCACCGGCGGCACCGTGCACATCGTGGTCAACAACCAGGTCGGCTTCACGACGAGCCCGGCGAGCTCCCGCTCCAGTGTGTACGCCACCGACGTGGCCCGGATGATCCAGGCCCCGATCTTCCACGTCAACGGGGACGACCCCGAGGCCGTGGTCCGGGTCGGGCGGCTGGCGTTCGAGTACCGCCAGGCGTTCCGCAAGGACGTCGTGATCGACCTCATCTGCTACCGGCGCCGAGGTCACAACGAGAGCGACAACCCGAGCTTCACCCAGCCGCTGATGTACGACCTGATCGACGCCAAGCGGTCCACCCGCAAGCTCTACACCGAGGCGCTGATCGGCCGGGGCGACATCACGGTGGAGGAGGCCGAGGGCGCGCTCCGCGACTACCAGCGCAAGCTGGAGAACGCCTTCGCCGAGACCCGCGCGGCGACCAAGGCGACCGGCGAGCTCTCCCGGCCGGTCGACATGGAGGCCATCCCCTGGTCGCACGAGGACACCCCGACGGGTATCTCCGAGGAGACCGTCAAGCGGATCGTGGAGACCCAGCTCAACCTGCCGGAGGGCTTCACCGTCCACCCGCGTCTGCTGCCGGTGCTCCAGCGCCGCGGCCAGATGGTGTCCACGGACACCATCGACTGGAGCATGGGCGAGACCCTGGCCTTCGGCTCACTGCTGATGGACGGGCACCCCGTCCGCCTGGTCGGCCAGGACTCCCGGCGGGGCACGTTCGTCCAGCGGCACGCCGTACTCGTCGACCGCGTCACCGGCGAGGAGCACACCCCGCTGAAGGCGTTCAACGAGGGCACCACGAAGTTCTACGTCTACGACTCGCTGCTCAGCGAGTACGCCGCGCTCGGCTTCGAGTACGGCTACAGCGTGGAGCGTCCCGAGGCCCTGGTCGCGTGGGAGGCGCAGTTCGGCGACTTCGTCAACGGCGCCCAGTCCATCATCGACGAGTACATCACCGCGGGTGAGCAGAAGTGGGGCCAGCGCTCCGGCGTCACCCTGCTGCTGCCGCACGGCTACGAGGGTCAGGGCCCTGACCACTCCTCGGCCCGCATCGAGCGGTTCCTGCAGATGTGCGCTCAGGACAACATGACCGTGGCCCAGCCCACGCTGCCGGCGAACTACTTCCACCTGCTGCGCTGGCAGACGAAGTCGAACCGGCACCGGCCGCTGGTGGTGTTCACGCCCAAGTCGCTGCTGCGGCACAAGGCGGCCACCTCGGCGGTCGGCGAGTTCACCTCGGGGTCGTTCCGTCCGGTGCTCGGCGACACCACGGTGAACCCGGCGGAGGTCCGCAAGGTCGTGCTCTGCTCCGGCAAGATCTACTACGATCTGGCCGCCGCCCGGGACAAGCAGGGCCGGACCGATGTGGCGGTCGTCCGCCTGGAGCGGCTCTACCCGTTCCCGGCGAACCCGCTCGCGGCCGAGCTGGCGCGCTACGCCGGCGACGTGGAGCTGGTCTGGGCGCAGGACGAGCCGGTCAACATGGGGCCGTGGCCGTTCATCGCGCTGAAGCTGGCCGAGAAGCCCGACGCGTTCGGCGGACGTCCGATCAAGCGGGTCTCCCGCAAGGCGAACTCCTCCCCCGCGACGGGCTCGCACGCCGCGCACGAGGTGGAGTTGCAGCAGATGCTGGACGAGGTCTTCGGCCGGTAGGCGTCATCACTCCGGAAGTCCCCCGCGGAAAGCCTCTGTGGGGGACTTCCTTTTTATCCCGGGCCTTTCACACACGAGGAGAACGATGTACTTCACCGATCGGGGCATCGAGGAGCTCGTCGAGCGCCGGGGCCAGGAGGAGGTCAACATCCTCTGGCTGGCCGAGCGGCTCCGTGAGTTCGTCGACCTCAACCCCGACTTCGAGACGCCGGTGGAACGGCTGGCCACCTGGCTGGCCCGGCTGGACGAGGACGAATAAGCAAAACGCGATATATCTTGACCTTCACAAGCAACGCGACATATCGTGTTGCGGAGAAGGAGGTCACGAACATGCGGCAATGGATCATCGAGAAACCGCAGCAGCTCACCTTCGACGCGGTGCGGAAGCTCAACGTGCGGATCGTGGCGGGCAGGCTCGCGGTGCTGGCCGGCGATGGCCCGCCCACCCTTGAGGTCGCCGACGCCGGCAACCCTCCGCTGATCGTCACCCACGAGGACGACGGCACACTCACCGTCGCCTACAAGGACCTGACGTGGGAGGGGCTGCTCGGCTGGCTGCGCCCCGGCCGCAGGGAGATCACATTGACGCTGACCGTGCCGAAGGAGTGCGCCGTCAACGCGGGCGTGGTCTCGGCCTCGGCCGTCGTGGCCGGCTTCGAGGGCCGCACCTCGGTCAAGAGCGTCTCAGGAGAGATCGTGCTCGACGGGGTCGGCGGCGAGATCCACGCCGACACCGTCTCCGGCGACGTGGAGAGCCGGGGCCTGGTCGGCGACCTGTCCTTCAAGAGCATCTCGGGTGAGCTGACCGTGGCCCAGGGAACGCCCCGCCGGCTGCGCGCCACCACCGTCTCGGGCCGGATCACCGCCGACCTGGAGCTCCCGCCGACCGGCCACGTGACGATGAACAGCGTCTCCGGTGAGATCGTCCTCCGGCTGCCGCGCACCGTCGAGACCGACGTCACCATCCGCTCCACCTCCGGCAGGATCGACACCGCCTTCGGTGAGCTGAACCACACGAGCCAGCCCGGCATGAAGACGCTGACGGGCCGGATCGGCGGCGGCATGGCCTCACTGTCGGCGACCACCGTCTCGGCGGACGTCACCCTGTTGAGGGGAGAGCGGGCATGAGCCCGGTCTTCGGCCACGGGCGGCTCCGGCTCTACCTCCTGAAGCTGCTCCAGGAGAGCCCCCGCCACGGTTACGAGGTGATCCGGCTGCTTCAGGACCGGTTCCTGGGCGTCTACTCGCCCTCGCCCGGCACGATCTACCCCCGCCTGGCCCGGCTGGAGGAGGAGGGCCTGGTCACCCACGAGGTGGTGGACGGCAAGAAGGTCTTCACCCTCACCGACCAGGGCCGCGAGGAGCTGAACGCCCGGGTCGACGAACTCGCCGACCTGGAACAGGAGATCTCCGACTCCGTCCGCGACATCGCCCGCGAGGTCAAGGAGGATGTGCGCGACACGGTCAAGTCGCTGCGCGAGGAGCTGACCCAGATGGCGCGCGACGTGCGCCAGGGCGCCAAACAGGAACAGCGGCAGGCCAAGCAGGAACAGCGTGAGACCTGGCGCGAGCAGCGGGCCGAGTGGCAACGCCAGAAGGCGGAGTGGCAGCGGCAGACCCAGGAGTGGAAGCACGACTGGAAGCGCGTCTGGACCGACGGCTTCGCCGGCCACGGTTCGCCCGACAGCGGCGCCCGGCTCGGGCAGATGCTGGCCGAGTTCGTCGAGGAGGTCCGCGAGGAGGCGGCGGGCCGGCAGGTGACCGAGGAGACACTGGCCACCGCGCAGGACGCGCTCTACGACGCGACCCGCCGCATCCGGGACGCGCTCCGCTGACCCGCCCTCCGATATGGCCCGCGGGCACGACGGCCCGCGGGCACACCCGGCGCGGCACGTCAGGGGCGCGGCACGTCAGGGGCTCGACGCGTCAGGGCGTCAGGGCGTCAGGGCGTCAGGGTGAAGACGACCTTCCCGAACACGTCGCCCCCGTGCAGGGCCGCGAACCCCTCACGAGCCTCGGTCAGCGGGAGCACCCGGTCGATCACCGGGCGGGCTCCGGTCTGCTCCAGGAATCGGGCCAGCCTGGCAAGCTGGTCACGGGTGCCCATGGTCGAGCCCATCACCGACAGTTGCAGGAAGAAGACCCGGTTCAGGTCGGCGGGCGGTACGGCGCCGCTGGTCGCACCGGAGACCACGATCCGGCCCCCGGGGCGCAGCGCCTTCAGCGAGTGGTCCCAGGTGGCCTGGCCGACGGTCTCCATCACCGCGTCGACCCGCTCGGGGAGCCGGGCTCCGCTCTCGAAGACCTGGTCGGCTCCCAGGGCGAGGGCCCGTGCCCGCTTCTCCTCCGACCGGCCGGTCACCCAGACCCGGTAGCCACCCGCCCGCCCCAGGGTGATGAGCGCGGTGGCCACGCCACCGCCCGCCCCCTGGACCAGCACGGTCGAGCCCGGCTCCAGCCCCGCCCGGTCGAACAGCATCCGGTAGGCGGTCAGCCAGGCGGTCGGCAGACAGGCCGCCTCCTCGAAGCTGAGCGCGGCGGGCTTGGGCACCAGGTTCCGCCGGGGCACGACCACCCGCTCCGCGAAGGTGCCGTCGTACACCTCCGACAGCAGGGACCGTCTCGGGTCGAGCGTCTCGTCGGCACCGCTGCCGAGCACCGAGTGCACGATGACCTCGTTGCCGTCCTCGTCGAGCCCGGCGGCGTCGCAGCCGAGCACGATCGGCAGCCTGTCCTCACGGATGCCCACCCCCTTGAGCGTCCACAGGTCGTGGTGGTTGAGCGCGGTGGCCCGCACCGTGACGGTGGTCCAGCCGTCGGGAACCTCCGGTTCCGGGCGTTCACCGAGCGTGAGCCCGGTGAGAGGGTTGTCGGGATCGATCCGCGTGGCGGTTACGGCGAACATGGCCGCACCCTACGCCCCCGGCCGGGACCACTCCGAGGTGGTTCGCCCCGCACCTGCCGGGGGGTGTCCTCCACTCCTCAGCCTCCGGATCATCGGTCCGCTCCGGGCGACCTCGGCGAGCGCGCCTACCAAGCGCGTCACAGATGAGATCCGACATGTCACCGCTTTGCGACATTCGCCAGCGCGGCGGAGAGGGCAGGGGTCGGACGACCCCCGCCGCGGCCGGGGCCTCTGTCCCGTTCCAGAAACCCCGGCTCCAGGCACGCAGGACGACGGGTTGAGGTCCTCGACGCGTTTCCAGGTGCCGCGACACCGGTTGCCGGCCTGCTCTGATCTGCGGAAACACTTGCCCGGCACATCACGGAAAGCAGATGTTCGCCCGATGGGGCCGCGCCGTGAGGGGCCGCCCCCGGCCGTTCGCCTCGATCGCCCGCCGGGCGGATGATTCACCCGATGACCAACCGGCCGCCCGGCCCACCGTCCGCCCGGACGGCCGGCGCGACAGGAGCGCGACCGGACAGGGGAACCGCCCAGATGGAACGGTCCCCCTGCACACACCCGCCCCGGCCCCTCCAAAAGGGGCCGAAATCGCCGCTTTTCGGCGCGACTAGAAGGAGAAAACCACCCCGGTCGCGGCGTACAGCGAACAGGCGTTGCCGTAGGTCTGCTGGAACCGGATGAACCGGCCGTCCCAGACACCGGTCGCGGTCACGGTGACCGGGTCATACTGCATCGTGCAGATCACGTCCGGCAGCGGCGTGAGCTCGGCGGGGTTCCCCCTGACGGGGATCAGCGCCTCACACGCCCCGTACGGGTCCGGATGTGTGCCACGCGGCGGATCGCAACTGAGCAGGGCGTGCCGGGCGACGGGCACCGGCCTCTCCCCGTACGCGAAGCTCAGCACGAGCGCCTTCAGCCGCCCCGACGGCTTGACCTGGGCCGGCTTGACCTGGAGGGGCTTTCCGGGGAAGGGATGCCACGGCGAGGCCGGGTTCCTCCCGGGCAGGTCAGGGTCCCGTGGCGGCGGCTGCGAGGCGGCGGCGGCCGTACCTGAGAGGAACAGAAGCCCGGCCGCAGCCAGGCAGAAAAGACGTCGCATGCAATCCCCCGAGTTTCGCGTGACGCCGAGTGCCGCTCACCCTCTCGCAGCCGCCCCGCCCCGGCAACGACCGACGCTCCTGTTTTCGCAGGTCATGGCCTTGTCGAGCCCGTACCCCCGCCCCCCGCCAAGCGCGGGTAGATCAGACGCCGCCACCACCCTTCCGGTTCCCCCGGTTTGGTAACGAAATGATATCGGTCCTGACGCCCACTCATTTTGTACCGTTTTAATCATTCTTGGCCTAGTACGGTCTCGACTTGTCTCTTTACGCAGCGTGGATCGCGTCCCGAGTGATCCACGACAAAGAAGGAGCTAGATTGAACGTCCGAGCCAAGCGCCTGGTCCTCCCCCTCGGAGGTGCCCTCGTGGCCACCTCCATGATCGGCGCCACCCTCACCACCTCCGCCCAGGCAGACCCCGACCTCAAGACGGGGACCCTGGCCGAGTCCGGTAACGCGACGGCCATCGCGGGCTACTGGACTCCCTCCCGGCTGAAGTCGGCGAAGACCTACGTGTCGGAGTCGACGGTCTCGGCCAAGCTGAAGTCCGGCGGCTCCCAGATCGCCGCCGACGGCAGGCCCGGCGTTGTCGCCCCGATCGGCGAGCCGGGCAAGAGCGCGGGCAAGTCGAAGAACCTGAACCTGCCCATCACGGTCGGCAAGGTGTTCTTCCTCGACGACAAGGGGCAGGAGCGCTGGTGCTCCGGCACCTCGGTCCAGTCGAAGTACCGCAACCTGGTGGCCACCGCCGCCCACTGCGTGTACGACACCGACACGAACAAGCCCTACAGCAACTTCGTGTTCATCCCCGGTTACTACAAGGGCAAGGCCCCCTGGGGCGTCTACGTCGGCTCGAAGTTCAACACGCACTACGACTTCGACGTCTACGAGGACTACGACTACGACTACGCGTTCGTCAACGTCTTCAACGGCATCAAGCAGACCGGTGTCAAGGAGGTCACCGTCCCCGAGTACGAGTCCGCCAAGGGCTTCAAGTACACCGAGGACAAGGAGATCTCCCAGAAGGAGTACGAGGCCGGCATCGACCGGTACGGCGAGAAGGGGCCGTACTGGAAGAAGTCCGCCGACCCCGACGTCTCGACGATCGGCAAGCCCGACGACGCCGCGCAGTACATCGAGGAGTACGTCAAGGACGGCCGGGGCGGCGTCAAGCTGACCGCGGTCGAGGTCGGCGAGAGCACCTACAAGGCCGCCCCCACCGGCCTGGACAACAACACCAAGTTCGAGCGCTTCAGCGACGACAAGGGCAAGGTCGCCATCAGCCAGCAGCAGTACCAGCAGCTGGTGAAGGACAAGGGTGACGGCAAGTTCCTCGGCAAGCTGGAAGCCACCAAGGACGTCAACGGCAACGAGATCGCCTGGTACAAGACCCAGTACTTCGTCAAGAAGTGGGTCAAGACCACGGTGAAGGAGCTCTACTTCTACACGAAGTTCTACGTGGTGCTCCTGGCCGACGCCGGCCGGCTCGGCGACAACGTCGGCGGCCAGGGCTTCACCTGGAACCAGAAGTCGGGCAAGAAGGTCTTCACGTTCGGCTACCCGGCCTTCGCCCACCTGGACGGCGACAAGCCCTACAGCGGCCACACCATGAAGTGGTGCTACGGCAAGACGGGCGCCGCCCCGGCCGTGCCGCAGTACAAGGCCGAGGATCAGCAGGCCATCAAGTGCGCCTTCACCCCGGGCGCCAGCGGCGGCCCGTTCCTGCTGCAGTACAAGAGCAGCAAGCGGACCGGCTACCTCAACGGTGTCGTGAGCCTGACGCTCGACAGTGACAAGAACGGCCGCTACGACCGGGTCACCACGCCGTACTTCAACGGCGAGACCTACGGCATCTACAAGTACGCCGCCAACCTCTGGACGGGGAAGCTCCCGGCCTAGGGTATTGACGTCGTGACCGTGGGGAGGCCGCTGTTTTCGGGCCTCCCCACTTCGCGTTTTGACGGAGTGCTTATGCTCCGCAGGGCAGGCTTTTCAACAAAAGTGCCAAAGAAGATCAATCTAGCGACCTGCCCAAAACTAAGTTGATCTGGAAAAATCACCCTTTACGACCACGATCCGGCTCTTGATCCAGAAGGAAACACGCCTCATGTCCCCCCGCGTGCCGCGGTTCACGGCCACACTTGGCGCCTTCGTGGCCGCCTGTGTGCTCGCGATGTCCGCGTCCGCCGGGAGCGCGAGCGCCGGCGTCCGGAACACGGTGGCCGGCAGCATCACGTCCATCACCCTCACCAAGAACAGCGCGGACATGAAGCGGATCGCGGAGTACTGGAGCCCGGCCAGGATCAAGCAGGCGCAGGACAACAACCCCGCCACGCCCGAGGTCAAGCCCAGCGACGGCGGCAGCACCGCCTCGGCGTCCCCCGTCCCCTCCGGCACGGCCGCCGCGGCGGCGGCCGGTGGCGAGGCGGCCATGACGACGGCCTACAGCTCCACCAGGAAGACCGCCCCCGTCATCAGGCCCACCCTCCCGACGAAGAGACCCCCGATCGGCGGCACCCTGCCCGGCACCGTCGGCAAGGTGTTCTTCAAGATCGGGGACAAGGAGTACTGGTGTTCCGCCTCGGCGGTGACGTCCAAGAACCGCAACCTGGTCGCCACGGCCGGACACTGCGCCTACGAGGCCAAAGAGGGCAAGCACGCCGACTACTGGATCTTCATCCCCGGATACGTCCAGGGCAGGACCCCCTACGGCATCTACGTCGGCCACTCGCTCAACCTGCACGAGAACTTCACCGCCAAGGGCGACTACGACTACGACTACGCCTTCGTCACGGTGCACGACGGATTCGTCTGGAAGCCGGGCAAGTCCCCGAACACCTACGAGATGGAGTCCGTCGGCACTCTGGAGGACAACGTCGGCGGCCAGGGCCTGTCGGTCAACCGCGGTGTGGGCCTGTCGGTCTTCGCCTTCGGCTACCCGGCGGCCCCCCACATCGACGGGAGCAGGCCGTACGACGGGCAGAAGATGCTCTGGTGCGACGGGCGGACCTACCGTACGAGGGCGCCCACCCGCCTGGTCGAGATGGGCATCTCCCTTGGCTGCACGTTCACCGCCGGGGCGAGCGGGGGACCCTGGCTGGTCGGTTACGACACCCAGCGCGGACTCGGCTACCTGAACGGCGTGAACAGCTTCGCCTGGGACACCGACGCCGACAAGAAATACGACCGCATCTCCTCCCCGTACTTCATCCAGTCGACCTACGTGGTCTACCAGTACGCCGAACGCCAGAGCACCACCTGACCTCACAGGCACCTTATGGGTGCCTTAAAAGAGGGTTAAGGCACCCATATATGGCGGTTCACCCGACCCATGACTGCATAGGTTCTTGGCGTCCCGTGATTCCAATGCCTGCCCACATCGCAGCGCAAGGAGCAGTCTTGAAGCGCATCCTCCTCCCCGTCGGCGGCACCGTCCTCGCCGGCGGTCTGCTGGCCGCCGGTCTGGCCGGTACCGCCCAGGCCGCCCCGGACTGGGCGACCGACCCGATGGCCGCCAACAACGCCGCCGCGGTGTCGGTCGTCGACTTCTGGAGCGCGTCCAACAACGCCGCCCTCAAGAAGGCCACGGCCTACTACCACGACACCACCCCCGCCTCCTGGAAGTCCGGCGGCGGCTACTCCCCCGACGGCAAGCCCGGCTCCGTGGTCCCGATCGGCGGGGAGAAGGCCGCTTCGGCGAAGGTCAAGAACATCAACCTGCCCAGGACCATCGGCAAGGTGTTCTGGGTCGACGCGAGCGGCCAGCCCAAGTGGGCCTCGGCCACCTCGATCCAGTCGAAGTACCGCAACCTGGTCGCCACCGCCGCCCACAACGTCTACGACACCGCGGGCACCGGCGACCCGAAGGTCCTCGACAAGTGGGTCTTCGTCCCGGCCTACTACCAGGGCAAGGCCCCCTACGGCATCTACGTCGGCAAGACCGCGTGGACGCACTACGACTTCGACGTCTACGAGGACTACGACCGCGACTACGCGTTCGTGACCGTCTACAACGGCGTTCTCAACAACGGCCAGAAGCAGGTCACCAAGGCCGAGTACGACGGCTTCACCGGGCCGAAGTGGACCGCGGGCGGTCACTACTTCATCGGCCTCTCCAAGGACGCCGGCCGGCTCGGCGACAACGTCGGCGGCCAGGGCTTCACCTGGAACCAGAAGACCGGCCAGAGCGTCTACGTCTTCGGCTACCCCGAGGGCCCGCACCCCGACGGCGACAAGCCCTACACCGGCGTCACCCCCAAGTGGGTGTACGGCAAGACCTCCGGCAAGGTCTACGTCTCCGCCGCCGAGAAGGTGGAGGAGCACGTCGGCCTCAAGGGCGCCCTCACCCCCGGCGCCGACGGTGGCCCCTGGCTCGTCAAGTACAACAACTCCAAGCGTCTGGGCTACGTCAACGGTGTCACCAGCCTCTTCGGTGACCAGGACAAGAACGGCCGCTACGACCTGATCACCTCGGCCTACTTCGACGGCGAGACCGCCGACATCTACAAGAAGGCCGCCAACGTCTGGTCCGGCCGGATCGTCGGCCCGAACGGCGAGCTCTACAAGTAACGCACAAGCAGGAGCAGTAAGCCCTTCACCCCCCTCTGCTCCACGGCGTGGGGCCCGGCACCAGCCGGGCCCCACGCTTTTTTGCCGGGCGCTAACGGACCTCGCACGGACCGGGGATCCGACTTCGAGTTGACTGTGGGGCTGTTAGACGTAGTTCAGCCCAATTTCGTGCCACTAGATCTATGTGATCTGCGTCACACAAACCGTGGCCGGGGTGCGCTGGATCACCCCTTACGGGGCTGTCGTTTTTGGGTCGTTCCTAGAGCGATCTGCAAAAACAGGACAGATATCCATGAGCATCGCGCCAGCCAGGTGGGTCCCACAGCTCTCTGGAGCACTCCCAAGGGGTTGACCAGCCATTTTACTGATCGAAGCGACTTCCGGCTTTCAAGATCAACACTGTATGTTCTGGCCATCCCTTTACTGACGCATGGGACGCAAGAAGCGTTCCACATCAGACCAAGGAGTTTCCCTTGAAGCGCATCCTCCTCCCGGCCGGTGGCGCCGTT